>CAMTXZ010000147.1:0-22660 GCA_947085765.1 uncultured Chromatiaceae bacterium
TACCAGCGGATGGTTGCGGTACTCATCATGTAGCTGCAACCCCTTGCGAATGTACTCATCGGCGTTGCTGGCCCAGATTGTCGGGAAGTCGATCAGGATCATGCCGACGGTGGCGCGGATGTGGGCCTCGGCGGCGACACGGGCAGTTTCGTCGGGAAAGAAGTACATGTCGTTAAAACAGGTGGTGCCGCCACGCAGCATTTCGGCGATCGCCAGACGACTGCCGTCACGCACAAACTCGGGGCTGATCCAGGTCGCCTCGGCCGGCCAGATGTGGTTATTGAGCCACTCCATCAACGGCAAGTCGTCGGCCAGACCACGAAACAGCGACATGGCGGCATGGGTATGGGCATTGATCAGACCGGGCAACAGGGCGTGGTTTTCCAGGTCCAGCGTGACGTCGGCCTGATATTTTTGCTGCGCCGCGGCCGCTGGCAGAAGCTCGATGATGCAACCATCACGGATGGCGACGGCGTGGTGTTCGTGCACAACCCCCTCTGGTTCCACCGGAATCACCCAGTGCGCCAAGAGCAACGTATCGATCTTCTCCATAACTACCTCACTGTTGATATTGCTGGGCTATAAAAAGCCACTAACTCAATATTCTAAATTTTTACCGAGCAACAGACCACACCGGCTCTGGCCCAGCATTAGAGACCGGCACTGGAATAAGAAACACCTATTATCACAAAATAGATTGTCGATTGTTATTGTTTGTCATCTGCCCATGCTCTGCTGCGACATCTTGTCGCATTTTCAGTTGCCACATCAGCCGGTAAGCTTGCCCTCTAAGAGTTATTAATAGGGGATTTGTAATGTTGATGTTGGGCAGATTAACGCTGGTTGGGCTGGTGGCGAGTGTGGCCGTGGCGAGTGTGGTGATGGCAGGTGAAGTGACCACCCTGGGTGAGGTGACAGTGACCGGCACCCGTGAAGGTGAGGCAGTGGCCGAGACCTCGGCCTCGGTTGGCATTATCAACGCCAGGGCGATCGACGAGCTGAAGGCGAGTCACCCCAGCGAGATCCTCGGCAAGGTGCCTGGTGTCTACGTCAATGTCACCGGCGGTGAGGGACACATGACCGCCATCCGTCAGCCGATCACCACCAATCCGGTCTATCTCTATCTGGAAGATGGTATCCCGACCCGCTCCACCGGCTTCTTCAACCACAATGCCCTTTATGAGATCAATCTGCCCCAGGCGGGCGGTATTGAGGTGAGCAAGGGACCGGGATCAGCGCTTTATGGCAGTGATGCCATCGGCGGCGTGATCAACGTGCTAACCCGTCCCGCTCCCCTCAAACCGGAGGCCGATGTCAGCATTGAGGCCGGTGACCACGGCTGGCGCCGGCTGCTGCTGACGGGTGGCAATACCAAGGGTGATGACGGCTATCGTGCCGATCTCAACCTGACCCACTCCGACGGCTGGCGTGATGGTACCGAGTATGACCGCCAGAGCGCCACCCTGCGTTGGGACAGCTTTCTGCAGAGCGGCGCCAGTCTCAAGACCGTGGTCAGCGGCTCCGCTATCGATCAGCAGACCGCTGGCACTTCGGCCATCTCCAAGAGTGACTATCTCAATAATCCGACGGTCAACTACACACCAATCTCCTTCCGTCAGGTGGATGCGCTGCGTGTCTCCAGTGCCTACGAAAAGGAGACCGACGGCACGCTGCTGAGCATCACCCCCTATGCCCGTTACAACACTATGGACATGTTGCCCAACTGGTCTCTGAGTTACGATCCGCAGCACTACCTCAACGACAACTACTCACTCGGCCTGCTCACCAAGTATCGGCGTGACTTTGCACCACAACGTACCCGGATGATCGTCGGTCTTGATCTTGACTACAGTCCCGGCAGTTATAACGAAAGGCAGCTCAGCGTCACCAAGGTCGGCAATGTCTACACCGCCTACACCGAAGGGGCGACCACCTATGATTACGATGTCAGCTTTACCGGCCTCTCTCCCTACATTCATGCCGAGACCTCGCCCAGCGACAAGCTGCGCCTGAATGCTGGTCTGCGCCTCGATTACATCGCCTATGACTACAGCAACAAGCTGGGTGTGGTGACCACGGGCAGCAAACGCCGTCCCGAGAGCACTACAGTCGAATATGACCACGTCAGCCCGAAGTTGGGCGCCACCTATGCCTTCAATGATGCACTCAACGGTTTTGCCTCCTACCGCAACACCTTCCGTGCACCGAGCCAGGGGCAGCTCTTCCGTCAAGGACAGGCGGTCAACACCGTCGATCTCAAACCAGTGAATGCCGACAGCTTTGAGCTGGGGCTACGTGGCAAGGCCGGGGCGCAGAGCAACTATGAGGTGTCGCTCTACCACATGAGCAAAAAGGACGACATCATCAGCTATACCAACACGGTCGATGGCACCCGCGAGACCCAGAACGCCGGTGAGACACTGCACCGTGGTATCGAACTCGGTTACGGTAGAGCACTGACCACGGCAGTACATCTGGATGTCAGTTACAGCTACGCCAAACACACCTACGAAGAGTGGAGTCCCAAAACCAGTATCAGCTACAACGGTAACGAGATGAGCTCAGCGCCGCGCCAGATCGGCGATGTGCGTCTGGCATGGCGTCCGCAGATGTTGAACGGTGGCCGTGTTGAACTCAACTGGGTGCACCTTGGCAACTACTGGCTCGATGATGAAAATACCCATAGTTATGCAGGCCATGATATCTACCATCTGCGTGCCAACTATGCGCTGAATAAACAGTTGGAGCTGTTTGGCCGCATCGAAAATCTCAGCGATGAGCGTTACGCCACCAGTGCCTCCTACAGTCAGTTTAATGGCGAGCAGTTTGCGCCCGGCCTGCCTCGCACACTCTATGCCGGTCTCAACTATCACTGGGAGTAACCGATGAATTCAGTCGTTCGTAACGGCTGGCTGATGGGAGTGTTGGCGCTGCTGACACTCCCTTTGTCAGTGTATGGTCAACAACAATCACATCAGCACATGGCTACTCCTGTCGTGGAGGAGGTGAGTGGTCCACCCTCGTTGCAAACGGCGCGTGTGACTACCGCAACCTTTGACCACAAGGGGCGGCTGTGGCTGGCATGGGCGCATGGTGAACACGTTTATGTGAACCACTCTGATGATTCAGGTAAAAGCTTCAGTGTCCCGGTGGCGGTGAATGAGGAGCCGCAAAAGATCAACCAGAACGGCGAGTTGCGGCCACTGGTTAGTGTTGATGATGAGGGGCGGGTCTATGTCGCCTGGTCGCAGGCGCTGGCCAAACGGTTCACCGGCCACATCCGTTTCAGCCGTTCACTCGATGGTGGTGAACAGTTCTCTACGCCGGTGATTGTCAACGACAACCAGGAGATGATCGGCCACAGCTTTGTCTCCATGGAACTTGACAACAGCGGTACGCTGCATCTGCTCTGGCTCGACAGTCGTGATGCAAATGCGGCAAAAGAGAAAAACCAATCCTATGAGGGCACATCGCTCTACTACGCCAGCTCTGCCGATCATGGCGCCAGTTTCACTGTTAACCGCAAACTGGCGGACCACACCTGTCAGTGCTGCCGCATTGCGCTGACGCTGGATAAGAAACAGCAGCCGGTGGCGTTGTGGCGTCACATCTTTGCCAATGAAGGTGATCAGAAGGGTAGCCGTGACCATGCGTTGATTCAGATTAATAACGGTGAGATGCAACGCATCAGCTTTGAAAACTGGCAGGTGGAGAGTTGCCCGCACCACGGTCCGACACTTGTTGTCGCTGACGATGGCCGTTATCACATGGCCTGGTTCAACCAGCAGCAGGAGAAGCCGGGCCTCTACTACGCCTGGTCTGACGATCAAGGCAAAACCACCTCACCGGTCTACCGTTTCAGTGGTGATGGCGATCAGGCTCAGCACCCCTACCTGCTTTTGGTAAAGAGCCATCTCTATCTGGTGTGGAAGAGTTTTGATGGTCAGCAGAGCCACATCAACCTGATCGAATCGCAGGATCGTGGCCAAAGTTGGAGCCAGCCAGTTGTTGTCGCCAGCAGCGCTGGGCAATCCGACCACCCATTCCTGCTGCAACACAAGGGCGAGTCCTATCTCTCCTGGCAAAGTCAGGATGAGGGGTATCGGTTGATCAAAATTGCAGGTACGGCTGAATGAGATATCTGGCCGGGGTGGCACTGCTCTGCATCGCGCAACTCAGCATGGCGGAGGGCATCAAACCCTTTGTCAGCGGCTCCATGGCGCAGATTAAGGCAACCCAGCAGCAGCGCCCCATGATCGTCAGCTTCTGGTCCATCGACTGCCCGCCTTGCTACAAAGAGCTGCGTCTCTGGCGCGAACTGAGCCGCCGCCATCCACAACTTAATCTGGTGCTGGTCTCCACCGACGCTGCCGATAGTCGCGCCGAGGTGCAGCAGGTGTTGCAGGAGCTTGGGGTGGATCACCTTAAATCATGGCAGTTTGCCGATGGCAATGCCCAGCGGTTGCGTTACGAGATCGACAAAGGCTGGTATGGCGAGCTGCCACGCAGTTATTTTTACGGTCCCGGCAGTGAGCCGCTGGCGCTCAGTGGAGTGGTTGATTCAAACAAGGTGGAGCAATGGTTAGCGCAGTTCTCGACGGCGACGAAATAAGGGAGATCGGTCTCCGCCAGCAGCGCCACCTCTCTCTGTCGCTGCTGGCGGCCATTGTGCTGCATCTGCTGCTGGCGCTGGTCTGGGCTGGTTTTGAATTTGATCGCACTACGTCGCAACCGCTGTTGCTGGAGCCGCCGATGATTCGCGCGATGCTTGTTGCCGCCCCCGCGCCGCTACCAGTCGTGGCAAAACAGGAACCGGCCCCTGTCCCAGTCACCCCGCCGCCCGGCAACAGCGTAAACCGGCCACCGTCACAACTGGCTGCCACCCCTCAAAAACTACAGCCGCTCAGCAGCGCCGCTGCCCCGCAGCGGGTGACCACTGTGGCGGAGCAGCGTGCAACAGATGTCAGCGAGCCAGCATCAGACACGCCTGTCGTGCCACAGACAAACGAGGTGGGCATGGTGCCGGAGTCCTATGTCCCCCCTTCGAGCCAGATTGCCTACGGCAGCAACCCCAAGCCCAACTATCCCCAGGCCGCCAAACGTCGTGGTATGGAGGGGGTGGTGGAGGTGCTGGTGCGGGTGGATGAAAAGGGGATGGCCGTAGCTGTCGAGCTCAAACACTCCAGCGGATTTAGCGTACTTGACCGTGAGGCGCTCAAGGCCGTTGCTCAATGGCGCTTTGAACCGGCGCGTCGTGGTGATGTGGCAGTGACGGGGGAGGTGGTAGTGCCGATCCGCTTTCGGCTTGATGAGCCGTAGCGCGCACGTTGACGTTATGCCTCGCAACGCCATCACTACATGACAGGTGATCTAATAGAGTGGGTTAATGCTGCCAATGGACCGCATGGATGGCGACATGACGATTGCGCTGGCGGCCATCGCGGGTCCAGTTCTGATCCACAGGGTCTGCCTCGCCACTGCCGCTCAGCTGGATGAGAGTTGAATCCACACCTTTGAGGGTGAGGTAGTTACGGACCATCTCGGCGCGGCGGTCGGAGAGACGATCGTTGTAGCTGTTGCTGCCAATATAATCGGTATTGCCTTCGATCAAGATGCGCTGAATGTTGTTATGTTTCTTCAGATAATCAGCGGCGGCATCAAGTGCCTTTTGCCCCTCAGAACTGATGGTGGCCTTGCTTGGGTTGAATAACACCGGGTGAAGAGAGACATATTCAAAACTCTCTTCCACCACGCTGAACTGCTGTTTTGGCACATGCAGCGATGCTGGTGTTACCACCTTGGGACCCCACATGGCCGGCGCCTTGTCGGCGTGGGCATAACCGGCCACCAGCAATCCAGCCAGGATCATCAGGTGAAATCGGTTGCATTGTCTCAAATTGGCCATCTGTTTTGTGACTCTTGGATAACAAAGAGGTGCTGCCTATCTTGGTATCGGCCAGAGTGGCAGGGTTATAAGGTACATTTCTGAACCGCAGCCAGATGTTTGGGGTTGGCGAGAGAAGCCGGTATGATGCCCTTTTTTTCGCGGGAGCAGTCTGTTATGCCACTTAACCATCATGACAAAATCCGGGCAATTGAATGGTCGGACGAAGGGTTGCAGCTGCTGGATCAGCGCCTGCTACCCAAAATCAAGCAGTGGGTGCTGCTCAAGGATGCGCTGGGTGTAGCCCAGGCAATCCGTGACATGGTGGTGCGTGGCGCACCTGCCATCGGTGTAACGGCGGCCTACGGGGTAGTGCTAGCGGCCCGTGACCGCTACGCCCAGTCACCCACCAGTTGGAAAAGCGCCATCACCGAAGATCTCGAGGTGCTTGCCAACTCCCGTCCTACTGCGGTCAATCTGTTCTGGGCCCTGGAGCGCATGGGTCAATTCATCGAAGGGTTGAGTGGTGATCCAGTGCCGGCGTTATTGGCCGAGGCCAAGCTGATCCACACCGAAGATATCGCCGCCAATCGCCAGATGGGGCTGCTCGGCGCCGCACTCATCGATGGTCCCTGCGCCGTGCTGACACACTGCAATACCGGCTCCCTGGCCACCGGTGGATTTGGCACCGCCCTGGGGGTGATCCGCGCCGCCTACACTTCAGGGCGTGTTACCCATGTCTTTGCCGATGAGACCCGTCCCTGGTTGCAGGGGGCACGTCTCACCGCCTGGGAACTGGTTGAGGACAACATCCCGGTCACCCTGATCACCGAAGGCGCCGCCGCCACTCTGATGAAACAAGGCAAGGTGAAGTGGGTGATTGTCGGTTCCGATCGCATCGCTGCCAATGGTGATGTTGCCAACAAGATTGGCACCTACTCGCTGGCGGTGGCGGCGCGTTATCACGGCGTTAAGTTCATGGTGGTGGCGCCAACCTCGACCGTCGACATGAATATCTCGTGTGGCGACGACATTCCCATCGAAGAGCGTGCCGAGTCCGAAGTGTTGACTCTGGCGGGTCAGCGCATTGCCCCAGAGGCGGCACGCGCCTGGAATCCATCCTTTGATGTAACCCCCGCAGAATTGATCGACGCCATCGTCACCGAGAAGGGGGTGGTGGAACACCCGTCACGGGAAAAAATGGTAGCCATGATGGGGGCTTAGCTCCCATTGGGGGGTAGACAAAAAGGTGCGGTGAGTGAAGGGGTTGTGGTACTATTCTTTCTTTTTTTGCGGCTCGCGGGGCAGGGTTGGCGAGGCGTAAAACCGGTCGGTTTACAGAACAAAGGCGCTTGTTAATCAATGGCTGATTTTGCACATGAAGTCCTCCCGATAACCATCGAGGAGGAGATGAAACAGTCGTACATGGAGTACGCCATGAGTGTCATCGTCGGGCGTGCGCTGCCTGACGTCCGGGATGGACTGAAACCAGTCCACCGACGGGTGCTCTATGCCATGAACGTGCTGGGCAATGACTGGAATAAACCTTATAAAAAGTCAGCCCGCGTGGTCGGTGACGTTATCGGTAAGTATCACCCACACGGTGACTCAGCCGTCTACGACACCATTGTTCGTATGGCCCAGACCTTCTCATTGCGTTACATGCTGGTGGATGGCCAGGGTAACTTCGGTTCCGTCGACGGTGACTCCGCCGCCGCTATGCGTTACACCGAAGTGCGTATGTCCAAGATCGCCCACGAATTACAGGCCGATCTGGAGAAAGAGACGGTCGATTTTGTCCCCAACTACGACGAAACCGAGAGTGAACCGGCGGTATTTCCTACCCGCGTCCCCAATCTGCTGATCAACGGTTCGTCAGGCATTGCGGTCGGTCTGGCAACCAACATCCCGCCCCACAACCTCACCGAAGTGGTCAATGGCTGTCTCGCCCTGGTTGATAATCCTGATATTGATATCGCCGGTCTGATGGAATACATCCCCGGCCCTGACTTTCCTACCGCCGCCTTTATCAATGGCGCCAGTGGTATCCACGAGGCTTATCACACCGGCCGTGGCCGCATCTACCTGCGTGCCCGCAGCGAAATCGAGATCGATGAGGCCAAAGATAAACAGACCATCATCATCACCGAGCTGCCGTATCAGGTGAACAAGGCCAATCTGCTGGAAAAGATTGCCGAACTGGTCAAAGAGAAGAAGGTCGAGGGCATTACCGAGCTGCGTGACGAGTCCGACAAGGACGGTATGCGGGTGGTAATTGAGCTGCGCCGTGGTGAGATGGGCACCGTTGTACTGAATAATCTCTATCGCCATACCCAGCTTGAAAATGTCTTTGGTATCAATATGGTTGCCCTGCTCGATGGCCAGCCAAAACTGCTGAATCTGAAGCAGATGATCGAGGCATTTATCCGCCATCGCCGTGAAGTGGTGACACGGCGCACGATATTTGACCTGCGCAAGGCCCGCGAACGCGGCCACATCCTCGAGGGTCTGGCGGTAGCGCTGGCCAATATCGATGAGGTGATCGCCTTGATCAAGGCCGCGCCTAGTTCCGCTGAGGCCAAAGAGGCGTTGATGGCGCGCACCTGGCAGGGCGATATGGTGACCGAGATGCTGGCCCGCGCCGACGCCAGCCTGTCACGGCCTGCGGCACTGCCGCCTGAGTTTGGCATGGTAGAGGGTGGTTATCGCCTCTCCACTATCCAGGCCCAGGCGATCCTTGATCTGCGCCTGCACCGCCTGACAGGGCTGGAACAGGACAAGATCAAGTCTGAATATAAAGAGATCCTCGACCGCATCATCGACCTGCTCGATATTCTCGCCAATCCAGAACGATTGATGCAGGTGATCCGTGATGAACTGGTGCTGATCCGTGATGAGTACGGCGACAAACGTCGCTCCGAAATCATCTCTAGCCGCATCAATCTGACCCTGGAAGATCTGATCTCGGAAGAGGATGTGGTGGTAACACTCTCGCATACCGGTTACGTCAAGATGCAGCCGATCTCCATGTACAGCGCCCAGAAACGTGGCGGGCGTGGCAAGGCGGCAACCAGCGTCAAGGAAGAGGATTTTGTCGACAAGCTCTTTGTTGCCAATACCCACGACACCATTCTCTGCTTCTCCAGCCGCGGCAAGGTCTACTGGATGAAGGTCTATGAGCTGCCGCAGGCCGGCCGCACCGCGCGTGGTAAACCGATTATCAATCTGTTGCCGCTGGAGGAGGGTGAACGTATCAACGCCATTCTGCCGATTCGCGAGTTTGAAGCGGACAAATTTATCTTTATGGCTACCGCCAGCGGTACCGTGAAAAAGACACCACTGATTGATTTCTCACGTCCGCGCAGCAACGGCATCATCGCGCTTGAGCTGTTTGGTGATGACTGTCTGGTGGGCGTTGATATCACCGATGGCAGTAATGATGTGATGTTGCTGACCGATGCCGGTAAGGTGGTTCGCTTCAATGAAGAGCATGTCCGCCCGATGGGTCGTACCGCACGTGGTGTGCGTGGTATTAGACTTGGAGACGGCCAGCGTGTCATCTCTCTGATCAACGTCAAAGAGGGCGACGTCTTGACCGTGACCGAGAAGGGTTACGGCAAACGTACCGCCATCAACGATTACCCAGTGCATGGCCGTGGTGGCCAAGGTGTTATCTCGATCCAAACCAATGAGCGTAATGGTCGCGTGGTAGGGGCAGCACTGGTCAAGAGTGAAGATGAGATCATGCTCATCAGCGACAACGGCACCCTGGTGCGTACCCGTGTGGAGGAGATCTCGGTCATGAGCCGTAATACTCAGGGCGTCCGCCTGATCCGCTTGAGTGACGACGAAAGCCTGATAGGTGTGCAGCGTATTGTGGATCCTGACGACGACGGTGAAGGTGATGAAAATACACTTGGCGATGAGCCGCATGAACAGAGTGATGCAGAAGAGTAACAGGCATGGCTAGAGTCTTTAATTTCAGCGCCGGCCCGGCGGTGCTGCCGGAAGAGGTGTTACAGCAGGCGCAGCAGGAGATGCTGGACTGGCGTGGCAGTGGCATGTCGGTGATGGAGATGAGCCATCGCGGTAAGGAGTACATGTCGATCGCGGCCCAAGCCGAGGCTGACCTGCGCGAGTTGTTGGCGATACCCGCCAACTACAAGGTGCTCTTCCTGCAGGGCGGCGCCAGCAGCCAGTTTGCGATGGTGCCGATGAATCTGCTGCGCGGTAAAAAAAGCGCTGACTACATCAATACCGGCATCTGGTCACAGAAGGCGATTGATGAGGCAAGCCGCTACTGCAAAGTGAATGTGGCGGCCAGTGCTGAATCAAACAGTTTTAGCCGCGTGCCACGGCAGGACGAACTACAGCTCCATGATGATGCGGCCTATCTGCACTACATTCCTAACGAAACTATCGGTGGCCTGGAGTTTCCCTATGTGCCTCAGCCCTCGTCGTTAAGTGGCGAGGTGCCGCTGGTGGCGGATTTCTCATCAACCATTCTGTCACGGCCGATCGATGTCTCTAAGTTTGGTCTGATCTATGCGGGGGCGCAAAAGAACATTGGTCCTGCCGGCCTGACGGTGGTGATTGTTCGGGAAGATCTGCTGGGCAATACCATCGCCGGTACACCAACCATGTTCGATTACAAGGTACATGCGGATAACGGTTCGATGTACAACACCCCGGCGACCTATGGCTGGTATCTGGCCGGGTTGGTATTTGACTGGCTGAAAAAACGCGGCGGCCTTGCCGTCATGGCCGAGACCAATCAACGTAAAGCGGCCAAGCTCTATGCTGCAATTGATGGTTGTGAATTTTATAACAATCCCATCAATGTAGAGTGTCGCTCCTGGATGAATGTACCTTTCACCCTGGCTGATGCAAAACTTGATGCGCTTTTTTTGCAAGAGGCGGCCGCGCAAGGACTCACCACCCTCAAAGGCCATCGTCTGTTGGGTGGCATGCGCGCCAGCATCTACAACGCCATGCCGGAGGCGGGGGTGGATGCTTTGGTCAGATTCATGGCCGACTTTGCAAAGCGTCACGGTTAAGCGGTCATGAGCGATGTTAATGAAACACTGACACAGGTCCGTAACCGTATCGACCAGCTGGATGAAGAGATTCAGCTGCTGATAAATGAACGTGCCAAGTGCGCCCAGTCAGTGGCTGAGGTGAAACAGCGCGCTGGCGACAGCGACGCCAACTTCTATCGCCCAGAGCGTGAGGCGCAGGTACTGCGCAAGGTGATGGAGCGCAATCAGGGACCGTTGCCGGGTGAAGAGATGGCGCGTCTGTTCCGCGAGATCATGTCTGCCTGTCTGGCGCTGGAACAGCCGATGCGCATCGCTTTTCTCGGGCCAGCGGGAACCTACACCCATGATGCTGCACTGAAGCAGTTTGGCCACTCTGTGACTGCCGTGCCCCATGCCACCATCGACGCAGTGTTCCGCGATGTTGAGGCGGGGCTGGCCCATTACGGCGTAGTCCCCGTGGAGAACTCCACTGAAGGGGTGGTGAACTACACGCTTGATATGTTCATGAATTCGCCTTTACAGATCTGCGGTGAAGTTGAGTTGCGCATTCACCACTGCCTGTTGAGCAAGGAGAGTGACCTTGGCAACGTGAAAACTATCTACGCCCATCAACAGACTTTGGCGCAGTGTCGGGAGTGGTTGGATGAACACTGTAATCAAGCGGTGCGTCTGGCCGTGAGCAGCAATGCTCGCGCGGCACAGATGGTGAGGGAAGATTGCGGTGGAGCAGCAATTGCATCGGTCACGGCCGCTGAGCTGTATGGACTTGATGCCCTAGTGTGCAACATCGAAGATGAGCCGGATAATACCACCCGTTTTCTGGTGATTGGCCACGCCTCATCGCCCGCCAGCGGCAAGGATAAAACATCAATGCTGCTGTCCATATCGAACCGTCCCGGCGGACTGGTAAAACTACTTAAACCGCTCTCCGATGCAGCCATCTCCATGACCAGGATCGAGTCGCGTCCGTCGCGGCGCGGAATGTGGGATTATGTTTTTTTCATCGATATAGAGGGGCATCAAGATGCCCCCGCGGTCGCTGCCGCACTGCAATCTCTAGCTAACGAGGCAGCAATGATAAAGATACTCGGCTCCTACCCGGTGGCAGTACTCTAAATTTTGAAGAATTTGATAATAGGGCAGGTTTAAAAAAATGATTATTATTTTACGCGCAGATGTATCAGATGCAAACGTTCAGGTAGTGGAGCAGAAAATTGCCGCCATGGGCATGAACTCTCATGTTTCGCGTGGCGTTCAGCGCACCGTCATTGGCATTGTCGGTGATGAGACCAAGGTCGACAAAGAGTCGTTTGAGGCGCTCCCATTTGTCGAGAATGTCATCCGTGTAATGAAGCCTTACAAGATCGTCTCCCGCGAATCACACCACTCCGATACGATCATTGATGTGGCTGGTATCCCTATCGGTGGCAATACCATTCAGATTATTGGTGGGCCCTGTTCGGTAGAGACCCCTGACCAGATGGCCAAATCGGCAGCGGGTGTTGCGGCAGCGGGTTGCCGCCTGATGCGTGGTGGCGCCTTTAAACCACGTACCAGCCCCTACGCCTTTCAGGGTGTTGGGGTGGACGGCCTGGATATGTTTCAGACGGCGGCCAGAAAACACAATCTGCCGATCGTCACTGAGTTGATGGATGTGCGCATGCTCGACTCTTTTTTGGAGCACAAGGTGGACGTGATTCAGATTGGTACCCGCAACATGCAGAATTTCGACCTTCTTAAAGAGGTGGGCAAGGTGCAGGTTCCGGTCATTCTCAAACGTGGTATGTCGGCCACTATTTCTGAATGGTTGATGTCAGCCGAATATATTGCTGCCAACGGCAACCACAACATCATCTTCTGTGAGCGTGGTGTGCGTAGTTTTGAAACGGCCTATCGCAACATGCTTGATGTGACGGCGATCCCAGTGCTCAAACGCGAGACCCATCTGCCGGTCATCATCGACCCAAGCCATGCCGGTGGTAAGGCGTGGATGGTGCCAGCACTGTCGCGTGCCGCCATTGCTGCCGGGGCCGATGGCCTGTTGATCGAGATGCACCCATCTCCTGCTGAAGCGTGGTGTGATGCCGATCAGGCACTCAACCCTGAGCAGCTCAGTGAGCTGATGGTGGAGCTGCGTGGCATCGCTCGGGTCATTGGCCGCGATCTCTAATAAGATAATCTGCCAGCCATGATTAAACAGCTAACCATTATCGGTATTGGGCTGATGGGTGGCTCTCTGGCACGGGCACTCAAACAGCAGGGCTATTGCCATGAAGTGGTGGGGTGCGGCCGTGACATTAGTCAGCTGCAAAAGGCGTTGGCGCTGGGTGTCATCGACCGTTTTAGCACCGATGTGGGTGAGGCGGTCAGTGGCGCGGATATGGTTGTGATGGCAGTGCCGCTCGGGGCGATGGAGTCCTGTTTCCGCGCCATGATCGGCCATCTCGCAGTAGATGCCGTCATCACCGATGTAGGCAGTGCCAAAGAGTGTGTAGTCGTCGCGGCGCAAAATGCCTTTGGCCAACTGCCCAGCGGATTTGTGCCGGGCCACCCCATTGCCGGCACCGAGAAGAGCGGTGTTGAGGCGTCGTTTGCCACGCTTTATCAAGGGCGCCGCGTCATCCTTACGCCATTGCCTGAATCTGCGCCAGCGGCCGTGACCAAAGTGCGAGCCATGTGGGAGCAGGCGGGTGCGCAGGTTGACGAGATGGCAGTCCGGCATCATGACGAATTACTGGCGGCCACCAGCCATCTGCCGCAACTACTGGCCTATAGCCTGGTCAACACTCTGGTGAAGATGGATGAAAGCGAAGCGATATTCCGCTTTGCGGGGAGTGGTTTCAGAGACACAACCCGACTCGCCGGCAGTGATCCCGTGATGTGGCGCGACATCGCACTGGCTAACAAAGATGCCATTCTCACGATGATAGATCGCTACAGCGATACTTTGCAGCAGCTGCGTGACGCCATTCAAAAAAGTGATATTGCAGCGCTGGAGTACTCATTCAATCGTGCCAGGACGGCTCGCGCGAATTACATGTATGAGATTAAAGATAAACCCTAACATGCTGGCATATAAATGAATTACGAAAAATTTCTTCTTGCCCCCGGCGGCAGTCTGCAAGGGCGCATTCGCGTTCCAGGCGATAAGTCCATTTCTCATCGTTCTATCATGCTCGGCTCGCTTGCCGAGGGCACAACCCATGTGAGTGGTTTCCTTGAAGGCGATGACAGCCTGGCCACACTTAAGGCCTTTCGTGCCATGGGGGTGAAGATAGAGGGGCCGGACAACGGCAAGGTTGTGATCCATGGTGTGGGTATGCATGGGCTGAAGGCGCCAGCGGAGGCGCTTGATCTGGGCAACTCTGGCACCTCGATTCGGCTCATGGCGGGACTGTTGGCTGGGCAGGGCTTTGAGGTGGAGATGGTGGGGGATACCTCACTTTCCAAGCGGCCGATGCGTCGTGTCACCGACCCGCTGAGCCAGATGGGAGCGGTGATTGAGGCGACAGAGAAGGGCACACCGCCGCTGCGGGTCAAGGCTGGTAGCTCGCTTAAGGGGATCAACTACATACTGCCTATGGCCAGCGCTCAGGTTAAGTCTTCCATCCTGCTTGCCGGCCTCTATGCCGATGGGGTGACCTGTGTAACCGAACCTGCGCCAACCCGTGACCATACCGAGCGCATGTTGACGGGTTTTGGTTATACGGTTGAGCGCAATGGGGCGACAGCCTGCCTGTCAGGGGGCGGTCACCTGACGGCAACCGACATCGATGTGCCAGCGGATATCTCGTCCGCCGCCTTCTTTATGGTCGGCGCCACGATCGCCCCAGGATCTGATGTAGTACTTGAACATGTGGGTGTAAACCCAACCCGTACCGGCGTAATCGACATTTTGCGTCTGATGGGGGCCGATCTGGAGCTGCTCAATGAACGTCTGGTCGGAGGCGAGCCAGTTGCCGATATCCGCGTGCGCGCCAGCAAACTTAAAGGGATTTCTATTCCCGAGGAGCTGGTGCCACTGGCCATCGATGAGTTCCCCGCACTGTTTATAGCTGCCGCCTGCGCCGAAGGCGAAACGGTGCTGACCGGCGCAGAGGAGCTGCGTGTCAAGGAGAGCGACCGGATTCAGGCAATGGCCGACGGTCTGATACTGATGGGGATCGATGCCAGACCTACGGCAGATGGCATTATTATTCGCGGTGGTGACATGCATGGTGCGGTAATAGAGAGCCATGACGATCACCGTATTGCCATGGCCTTTGCCATGGCGGCGCTGAGATCCTCCTCTGCAATTTCAATCAACGAATGCGCCAACGTGCGCACCTCGTTCCCTGGGTTTGTTGAGCTGGCTGCAAAGGCCGGCTTGATGATCCGCGTGTAGTTTGATAGGCAAAAGGCACAATTATGGCCAACACACAGATTCCGGTAATCACCATAGATGGGCCAAGTGGATCGGGCAAAGGCACCATTAGCCGTTTGCTGGCGAATGAACTCGGCTGGCATTTTCTCGATAGCGGCGCACTCTACCGACTGGTAGCGTTGGCGGCGCGACGCCACGCCATCCCCTTTGATGATGAACTTGCGCTGCAAACTTTGGCAGCTCACCTGGATGTACAGTTTGTCTCTGACGATACGGGCCAAGAGACGCGCACTCTGCTTGAAGGAGAGGAGGTCAGCAACGCCATTAGAAGCGAAGAGAGTGGCAATGATGCCTCTAAAGTAGCGGTTATACAGAGTGTCCGCGATGCGCTTTTGGCACGTCAACGCGCCTTTTGCCAGCCCCCGGGCCTGGTGGCTGATGGTCGTGATATGGGTACGGTGATATTTCCTGATGCCAAGTTGAAGGTGTTTCTTGACGCGAGCCTTGAAGAGCGCACCTCCAGACGCCACAAGCAGTTGAAGGAAAAGGGGATTGATGCTAGTATTGATAGCCTTTTCGATGAGCTGGCCGAGCGCGACAGGCGCGACAGGTCCCGTGCGGTTTCACCGCTTAAGCCAGCAGCAGATGCAGTAATCATTGATTCAAGCGCTCTTGGCATTCAGGAAGTGCTTTCTCAGATACGTCTGCTCTGGCAGAAAGTCGAAAAGTAAAATGTAGAGTACGGCTTGGGTTTTTAGATAGTCCATTGCTGTTGATGCATGATTTTTTTGGTGGTCTGCTTGCAGGCCGTTGATATACAACTCCGCTTTGAGCGGATTAACAACTCTCCAGAGATACCCAGGATTGGCTTGGGTAGGGAAAAGGTAACCACGAATGAGCGAAAGCTTTGCGCAAATGTTAGAGGAAAGCCTGTCATCCGACCGGATGCAGCCAGGTGCTATTTTTAAAGCCACCGTTATCAGTGTCGACCACAATGTAGTGGTTGTGAATGCTGGTCTGAAGTCAGATAGTGCTATTCCTGTTGAACAGTTTTACAACGAACAAGGTCAAGTTGACGTCAAAGTCGGCGACGAAATTGAAGTTGCGCTGGAGTCAGTCGAAGACGGCTTTGGCGAAACCCGTATGTCCCGTGAAAAAGCTGTTCGCGCCCATTCGTGGGTAGTGCTTGAACAGGCCATGAACGACAAGGAAACAGTGATTGGTATCATCACCGGCAAGGTCAAGGGTGGTTACACCGTTGAGCTGAATGGCATTCGCGCCTTCCTGCCTGGTTCACTGGTTGATGTACGTCCTGTTCGTGACGCCGCCCATCTCGAAGGCAAGACTCTGGAGTTCAAGGTTGTTAAGCTTGATCGTCGTCGTAACAACGTGGTTGTCTCCCGCCGTGCAGTGGTTGAGAGCGAGACCAGCGCTGAGCGTCAGCAACTTCTGGAAAACCTCCAGGAAGGCCAAGTGGTTACAGGTATTGTCAAAAACCTTACCGACTATGGCGCCTTTATCGATCTGGGTGGTATTGATGGCCTGTTGCACATCACTGACATGGCATGGCGCCGTGTACGTCAGCCTTCTGAGATCGTCAACGTTGGTGATGAAATTGAAGTTAAGGTCCTGAAGTTTGATAAAGAGCGTCATCGTGTATCTCTTGGTCTGAAGCAGATGGGTGAAGATCCATGGGAAGACATTTCACGTCGTTACCCAGTTAGCAGCCGTCTGAGCGGCAAGGTCACCAACATCGCTGACTACGGTTGTTTTGTTGAGATCGAAAACGGTGTTGAAGGGCTGGTTCACGTATCCGAAATGGATTGGACCAACAAAAACATTCACCCTTCCAAGGTAGTGCATGTTGGGCAGGAAGTGGATGTTATGGTTCTTGATATTGACGAAGAGCGTCGTCGTATCTCCCTAGGCATGAAGCAGTGCCAGTCCAATCCATGGGAAGCCTTTGCTGCTACTCACAATAAGGGTGATAAAATCACTGGTACTATCAAGTCCATCACTGATTTTGGTGTATTTGTTGGTCTTGACGGTAGTATCGATGGTCTTCTGCATTTGTCTGACCTCTCCTGGAATGAAACTGGAGAAGACGCAGTACGTGAGTACAAGAAAGGCGATGAGGTTGAGGCTGTTATTCTGGCCATTGACCCAGAGCGTGAGCGTATATCGTTAGGTGTCAAGCAGCTGGACCAAGACCCCTTCTCCATGTATGTTGGTGAAAACTTAAAGGGCAGTATCGTAAAGGGTACCGTTATTGAAGTTGATGCCAAGATGGCGCTGATACAGTTGGCCGATAGTGTTGAAGGACATTTGCGTGCTTCCGAACTTTCCCGTGAACAGGTGGAGGATGCCCGTACGGTCTTGAAGGTAGGGGATGAGATTGATGCCAAGTTCATCGGCGTTGATCGTAAAAACCGCACAATCATGCTGTCCATCAAGGCCAAAGATAACGATGACGAAGCTGATACTGTCAGTGAATACGGTGCTGGCAAAACCAGTACTGCCACTACTCTAGGTGATCTAATCAAAGAGAAGATGGAGACCCAGGGCTAGTTTTTGTTGCAATCCAGATTAACCACCCGGATATATCTTCCGGGTGGTTTTCTAAAAGCTGTTGTCAAATCACCCAATTTAGGTCAATATCTAACTTTAACAGTGGGCTGCAAGCTCCTGGAAGAGTGGGGAATTATAAGAAATGACTAAGTCTGAACTTATAGATTTGTTAGCTCAGCGTCATAAGCACCTTACCTACAAAGATGTGGAATTTGCCGTTAAAACCATGATTGAGCAGATGGCTCAAAATCTTGCAACCGGAGAACGGATCGAGATTCGAGGGTTTGGCAGTTTCTCACTCCATTTTCGCCCACCAAGAACCGGCAGAAATCCCAAAACGGGAGATTCAGTGCCGCTGGATGGTAAGTTTGTCCCCCATTTTAAGCCTGGCAAAGAGCTGAGAGAGCGGGTGAACGAAAGCATAGGTCGGGTTGAAATTACCGAGGCCTAATCCTAAATCAAATCTCCCAAAGGGAGGAGGGAGAGATGTTGAACATCATTACCATCATCTTTTTTATCATCCTAATCATCTTGGGGCTAAGTTTTTCACTTCTTAATTCCACCTCTGTAGAGTTAAATTACTACTTTAGTAGTATTCAATTACCCCTGGCATTTGCCTTGGTGACAGCTCTGGTGATCGGGGTTTTGTTCGGGGCATTAGCTGTGTTGAGCATGGTTGTTAAACTTAAACGCGAAACCATGCGTCTTAAAAAGACAATTAGAGCGTCAGAGCGTGAGTTATCACAGTTGCGAGCCCTGCCCATTAAAGATAAATTCTAGTTCATGCTTGACTCCTGTTGTTATGCCTATGGCTGCCGCATCGGGATGGTATTTAGCAAAAAAGAACATCAAAAACCATCTAACAATCAGTGATCCAGGCCGCATCAAGACTATTAAGGTCTTAACTACATTCTCAATGAAGAGCCGGGCAAATCTGTTTACCTTTTTTTTAAATTTTTCGAGTTAGGTGCTGACACACTTAGGTATTGCCTTGGCTGCAAATGCTGGTCCTGTGTCAAACCAATACAAGAGTTCCAGTGGGGTGAAAACATTTAACATGACAGATAACAACCGAATTATTGTTGCCCTGGATTATGGCAATGCAACTGATGCGCTCATTATGGCGGATCAGCTTGATCCAGCCCGTTGCCGCCTGAAGATAGGTAAAGAGCTGTTTACCCGTGAAGGCCCCGGCATGGTCACCCAGTTACAAAACCGTGGTTTTGAGCTGTTTCTGGATTTGAAATTTCATGACATCCCTAATACCGTTGCCGCCGCCTGTTCTGCCGCTGCCGATCTGGGTGTCTGGATGGTCAATGTGCACGCGTTGGGTGGGCAGCGCATGATGGACTCTGCACGCAAAGCTATTGACGCTCATGACCATAAGACACTATTGATTGCCGTCACCATACTTACCAGCATGACAACAGAAGATCTGGGGCAAATTGGCATTTCAGATACCCCGGAAGAGATGGTATTGCGACTGGCAACATTGGCAAACGAGTCGGGACTTGACGGTGTAGTCTGCTCTGCCCAAGAGGTGGATAGACTGAATAAGGCTATTACAGATAAATTTCTCTTCGTAACCCCTGGAGTACGCCCGGAAGGTAGTGATGCTGGGGACCAGCGTAGAGTTATGACGCCAGAATCGGCCATAAGATCAGGGGCAAGTTATCTGGTAATTGGCCGGCCCATTACACAGGCCGCTGATCCACTGTTGGCATTCGACAAAATTTGGCAACAAGTCAACAATACCACCGCTTGACTCGACAGTTTTTAATTGGCATTCTTTTTCCGCAGTTGAAACAACTACAACACTACATACGCAAGGAGAATAGAATGATTAAACATCTGACTTTAGCGGTTGCACTATTATTTGGTAGTTTTGTTTTACATGCGGCAGAATTGGTTAATATTAATACTGCAAATGCAGACGCCATAGCCAAAAGTGTGAGTGGCATTGGTATGGTAAAGGCCGAGGCTATTGTTAAGTATCGTGAAAAAAATGGCCCCTATAAAAGTGTTGATGATCTAAGCAAGGTCAGTGGTATAGGTGATGGTACTGTCAAAAAAATTCGCTCTCAAGTTACCGTATCTTCATTAGATAAAACTAAAAAATAATTACTCGAAGCTTTAAAACGCCGTGCACCGCACGGCGTTTTTTTGAAAAAAACAATCATCTGTAACAATGATAGGGCAGTATATTAACGCATGAATATTCAACCGGTTATTCTTAGCGGTGGCTCCGGAACTCGGCTATGGCCACTGTCTCGAGAGCACTATCCAAAGCAGCTAATTGCCCTCTATGGTAATCATAGCTTGCTGCAGGAGACCTTACTCAGGCTAAACGGGTTGGATAAAAAATCTGTAGACGTTCAGATGCAGCCTCCTCTAATCGTTTCCAACGAAGAGCACCGCTTTCTCGTGGCGGAGCAGATTCGCCAGGTTGGCTGTTCGTTTGAAAAAATTATCCTTGAGCCTGTTGGCCGCAATACTGCTCCCGCGTTGACACTTGCAGCGCTGGCAGCCACCAGAGAGGGGCAAGATCCCCTGCTACTGGTCATGCCTGCCGATCACGTCATTCAAAATGTAGATGCTTTTCAGCAAACCCTGCTTAACGGGGCAGCATTAGCTGAAAACAGTTACCTTGTGACCTTCGGTATCGTGCCGTGCTCGCCCGAGACCGGCTACGGTTACATTATGAAAGGCGTCGAATTAAGTGGCGACGCTACCACTATTGCCCGTTTTGTTGAAAAGCCAGATATAGCCACAGCCGAGCAGTACCTGCAGTCGGGACAATATCTTTGGAACAGCGGCATGTTTATGATGCGTGCGTCGCTCTGGCTCCAGGCGATTAATCTGCATCAGCCAGCAATTGCTGCCGCCAGTAAGGCCGCATTTGATGCTGGTAGCGAGGACGTTGATTTTTACCGTGTCGACAAACGGCTATTCGGTGACTGCCCGAGTGACTCCATTGACTACGCGGTGATGGAGAAGATCGTGACCACTGAAGCTGACCGTGCCAATGGGATTAAAGGCGCAATGATACCGCTGAATGCCGCCTGGTCAGATGTTGGCTCCTGGACAAGTCTTTGGGAGGTGAGTCCACACGATGAGGTGGGCAATGTAATCAAGGGGGACGTCTATACCCTTGCCACCAAAAACAGCCTGTTGATATCCGAACACCGCATTCTCGCCACTGCTGGGCTGGAGGATATGATCGTTATAGAGACGGCCGATGCTGTGATGGTTGCCCACAAGGATCAGGCTCAAGAGGTCAAAAAACTGGTAGAGCTGATCAAGGCCGATGGCCGTACACAGCACCAGAGTCATCGCAAGGTCTATCGCCCCTGGGGCTGTTATGAAGCGATTGACAGCGGCGAGCGCTTTCAGGTGAAGCGTATCACCGTCAATCCAGGCGCTGCATTATCGCTGCAGATGCACCACCATCGCGCTGAGCACTGGGTGGTTGTCAAAGGCACAGCCAAAGTCACTTCGGGTGAACAACAGCTGCTGCTGACCGAGAACCAGTCCACATACATCCCGATAGGTGTTAAACACCGCCTTGAAAATCCCGGCACCATTCCACTGGAACTTATTGAAGTGCAGTCCGGCAGTTACCTGGGGGAAGATGATATCGTCCGGTTTGAGGATGTTTATGGCCGATAAGTTATTGTCTATTATCTCTTTCTCTGTTTTTGTGGTTATAGATTTTGTGGTAGCATTACCCCCCTATAGTTCTTGTTTAGACAATGGCCAGCAGATCACCAACATATAGGCTGTGGATAGGGGTAGGGGAAAGATGTTAACTACAGTGCTTGTTACCGGTGGTGCCGGATTTATCGGTTCTAATTTTGTGCTTGATTGGCTTGCGTCATCAGACGAGCCGGTTATCAATCTCGATAAGCTTACCTACGCTGGAAATCTGCAAAATCTTGAAACGCTGAAAGATGATAAGCGCCATATATTCATTCAAGGCGATATTGGCGATCATAATCTGGTGCTAGGGTTGCTGCGTGAACACAACGTACGTGCAGTGATCAATTTCGCCGCCGAGAGCCACGTTGATCGCTCCATCGACGGCCCAGAAGAGTTTATCCAGACCAATGTAGTCGGCACTTTCCACCTGCTGGAGGCGGTGCGTGACTATTGGGGTGGTCTTGCTGAAAACGACAAGTCGACATTCAGGTTTTTGCACGTCTCCACTGATGAGGTCTACGGCTCACTGGAGAAGAACGATCCCCCGTTTGCTGAGACCAACCGCTATGAACCTAATAGCCCATACTCAGCCAGCAAGGCTGCCAGTGATCACCTGGTGCGCGCCTATCATCACACCTATGGCCTGCCAGTACTGACCACCAACTGCTCCAACAACTACGGCCCTTACCACTTCCCAGAAAAGCTGATTCCGTTGTGTATTCACAATGCACTTACCGGCAAACCATTGCCTATCTATGGTGATGGCCAACAGGTAAGGGACTGGCTCTATGTAAAAGACCACTGCTCCGCCATTCGCCGTGTGCTTGAAGCGGGCAAAGTAGGGGAGACCTATAACGTTGGTGGTTGGAACGAAAAACCCAATCTTGATGTGGTTCAGACCCTGTGCTCCATACTTGACGATCTAAAGCCGCGCAGTGATGGGCGCCCTTATGCCGATCAGATCAGCTATGTCAAAGATCGTCTCGGCCATGATCGCCGCTACGCCATCGATGCCCGCAGGCTCGAACGTGAGCTGGGCTGGCGCCCCGCCGAGACCTTCGAAACCGGCATTAAAAAAACCGTGCAGTGGTATCTCGACAACCAGGA
>CAMTXZ010000148.1:0-11983 GCA_947085765.1 uncultured Chromatiaceae bacterium
CCTGGCTAAGACAGATGAGGCAACAGCAGATGCGCTCTTATCGTGTTGATCTTCTGTTGGCGCAGGACCAGGGCATACTCCCAGACCAACCGCTGATGCCCCAAAAAAAACTGGTAGTGGTGTATGTATCAGGGCAGCAGCGTGAACCTTTGGAAGAGAGCTATTTGATTGGTCTGCATGGAGGCCTCTACTACCTTTTGCCCGTACATCAGTAGCAGGGCGTTAGGTAGAGTGATTTAGCACGTGGGTATTTTTTCGGCTGTACGAATAGCTATAGGTGATGATTGTTGTGTCGACTCGCGGCTTTGCAGCAATTATGGGGTGTGGTGCGTCAATTAAATGTTAGCCAATAAAAGTATCAGATTGATCAAAAGTGATCTTGCCAGTGTAGTGAGCATGGCGTTGATTTATATCGTGCTGGGAAAACTGTCACTGTTGCTGGCAATCCCACCCGGATACGCCACAGCCATGTTTCTCCCGGCCGGGCTGGCGATTGCCGCGGTGTTGCTGTGGGGTAGGCGGATATTGCCGGGTATCTTTCTTGGTTCGCTGATTCTTCATCTCTGGGTCAATTTTGAAATGGGCCATCCGCTCTTTTCTATCGCCACATTAGTGGCATTGGGTATTGCCACAGGGGTGTTATTACAGACGGTTGTGGCAGTGTCGTTGGTGCGGTTCTATGTCAGTTCTCCCACTGAGCTAAGTGGCGAAAAAGTGATTGTCTGTTTTCTGCTGCTGGCGGGGCCAGTTGCGTCATTTATTGGCGCCTCGATAGGCATCAGTGCACTGCTGTTCGGTGGTGTGATTGCACCAGAGGCCTTTCTTTTTGGCTGGCTGACCTGGTGGGTCGGTGATGTGATCGGCGTAGTGATTATGGCGCCGTTACTGTTGATATTTTTTGCTCAACCACGACAGTTGTGGCGTCAACGGGTGTTGACTGTGGCTATTCCTATGTTGGTTAGCTGTGTCGTAGTGGTAGCGGTATTTGTGCGGGTAAGCCAGAGCGAATTAGAACGGCTTGAATTTCAGTTTCGGGGTGAATCTGTCGAAATTCTGGAGGCGGTTAAATCCCGTTTTGATGGTTATGTCGAGGAGTTGGCCGCACTGGAGCGTTTTTATGCGGCATCAACGCTTGTGACGCGCGATGAATTCAGAAGCTTTGTATCGCCAGCCTTGCTTCGCTCTCCAGAGCTGCAAGTGTTGGAGTGGTTGCCACGGGTGCCGGATTCACAGCGACAGCAGTTTGAAAGTCAGATGCGTAACAGCGGTTTTTTTCAATATCATCTGACTGAACATGATGCCTCTCAAAATCTTGTTGTGGCACGTGTACGTGATGAGTATTTTCCGGTGGCCTATGTTGAGCCTTATCCCGGTAATGAGAGTGCGATTGGTTATGATGTTGCTTCCAGTGCTGTAGGCTTGGCAGCATTGGTGCAGGCACGCGACAATGGCACTGTAGGAGTCTCTGCACCTATTGAGCTGCTGAAATTTGGTGCTGAGCAGAAGGGTGCCCTGCTGTTTTTTCCGCTATATGAAAATGGTGATCTGCCGGTCACGACTGCCCTGCGGCAAGCGCGCCTTAAAGGTTTTATGCTGGCAGTGTTTGGTTATAGATACATGCTTGATGCTGCTCTGATGCCATTTCCAAAAGATACATTTTTGCTCTCTGTATTAGATGTTAGCGATGCCTCTTCTACTGTGCCACTCTATGGGGACGAGAGTATTGTGTTGAACAATAATAAACAGACCGTGAGTTGGAGCGGAACGATCAGCGCAGGGGGGAGAAGCCTGTTGCTTAACTTTACCCCATCAGCAAAATATCTGGATCAACATCGCACCTGGCAGGCGTGGATGGTGCTGGCGTGGGGATTGTTGTTTACCAGTATACTCGGTGCTTTGTTATTGATTATAAGTGGCCGCTCCAGAAGAGTGCAGCAACTGGTGGATCGTCAGACCCTGGAGCTGCGTGCGACGCTGGAATGTTTGCTGGAAGCTATCATTACTTTTGACAGCAACGGCGTAATTGAATCAGTCAACCCAGCTGCACAACAGTTATTGGGTTATAGCGATATTGAGATATTGGGCATGCCGTTGACACGGTTTATTCCCGATGTGGCGCGATATGAGCGGGCGGAGTGGCTGGTCAAGCAACATTTTTTTGGCAAACACAATGAGACCGTGGCGACACACCGAGATGGTAGCGCATTGCCGATCGAGTTCGGTGTGAGTGAAGTGATCATGCCTGAGCGTATTTTTTATACGGCCACTATTCGTGATTTGCGTGAGCGTAAACAGGTAGAGCAGATAAATAGTGAATTTATCGTTACTGTTGGCCGTGAGCTGCGTGGCCCCATCACTGCCATACGTGGTGCCGTGGGGCTCATTGATGGCGCTGTGATGGATGCCATGCCGCAGCCGATGATGAAGCTGTTGAAAACGGTGACGACCAATAGTGTGCATTTAGTCAATCTCATCAATGACATCTCTGATATTAAACGGCTAGAGTTTGGTGAGGCCCGTTTTGAGATGCGTCATTATGAGATTTCCGCGCTTGTCAAAAAATCACTTGAACTCAATAGTAGTATCACCCGAGAGCATCAGAAGAGTCTGCGGTTTCAACAAGAGCTGGCGCTGGCGCCACGGTGGGTCGATGTGGATGAACAGTATTTTATTCAGGCAATGGCGCAGCTACTTTCGAATGCGGTAAAGTTTTCATCTGCTGCTGCAGAGGTGATAGTGGCGGTAGTGATTATGGATGGTTATGTTGAGGTGCAGGTAAGCGATCATGGTCAGGGCATAGCAGAGGCAGATCGCGACAAGGTCTTTGAAAAATTTTGGCAAGTAGATGCCAGCCATGACCATGCGGATGATGGTACCGGTTTAGGTCTTAGTATAGTCAAGGCCATCATTGAAAAGATGGGCGGTGAAGTAGGCTTCACTTCAGTTGTGGGTGAGGGCACCACCTTTTATATCCGCTTGCCAATCGTAAAATAACAGCCCCCCTTTCTTTGGCTATTGTCTTTTTCAGTAACTGACCGCTAATTTGTTGCAGGGTGTTTCGCCGCATGGGTGGGACCGGCGGCAATTTAAAACATAGAGGCGTTGGCATGATCGAAGAGCTGTTGTCCATAGAGCCGCTAAGCTGGTGGGGCTTGCTCAGCGCCATGCTCTCTGGCGCGATTATCGGCCTGGAGCGGCAGGTGTTGGGTAAGCCGGTAGGCATACGCACCAGCATGTTGATCTGCGTCGGTACTTACGTCTTTATCGCCATCTCCAATGCGGTGTCAACGGATGTCACTGATCCATCGCGAGTGATTGGTCAAGTGGTGACGGGTATCGGCTTTCTCGGTGCAGGCGTGATGTTGTCGCGCGATGGCATGGTCTACGGCGTCACCTCTGCATCAGCCATCTGGATACTGGCAGCCGTCGGAGTGGTTATTGGCTCTGATCGTTATCTCACCGGTATCAAACTGGCGATTCTGGCGGTGGTGATTTTGATCGGCGTTGATATGCTGGAGACCAGCTTCAAGGCGATGCGTCGTGGTGTACACGCCAAGCTTAGCCCAGGTAAGCAGCAGGGCAGCGAGTGATTTATGCGGATGAAAATTGGCTGGGATGTAATGTGGATACATTGGCTCTTGGTAGTTATACCGGTTTAAGAGTTCACTCTATCTTTCAGTTTTAGCCATGATCCCGATAAAAAATGTGCATCACTTATTATAAGTTTCATCTTAAAACAAAAAGCCGTCGCAACTGTTGGACGGCTTTTTGTTTGCACTACACGGCAAATCAGGTTTAACGTTTGTAGCCACTCACCATAATAAATGGGCTGGGTGGCGCCATCTGTTCTGACTTAATGTCAACAAAACCCACTTCACGCAGGATCGCCTCCATCTCGGCGGTGGAGTATGAGGTGCCGGAAACGGTGTTGATCACCTGATTGACGCCGATCAGCGCGGCCAGTTGTGGCCCTTTTTTATCCGCGTGTAGCAGCTGCTCCTGGATCATGATGACGCCATCTTTGTTCATAGAGTCGTAGCATTTTTTCAGCAACTTTTTAATGTTCTCCGGCGACTCCTGATTGGTCATGGAGGAGAGCAGCATGGCGTCGTTGCCTTCGCCGAGTGAGTCGCTGTTGTAGTCGCCGGGCAGCAGCTGGACGCGATCGTTCATCTGGAATTCGTCGACGATCTTCTGGGCGATTTTGAGATTCTGCTCGCGGTCCATGGCGACGGCATTGAGTCCGGGGTAACGTTCGCAGAATTTTACCGAGAAGGTGGCGGGGCCGCAGCCGACGTCCATCAGCTTCTTTTTGCCGGTCAGGTCGATCATGCTGGTGAGTACGTCGGACTGCGACAATGCGCGGTTGTGCATGCCCATCATATAGTTGTAGGTCTCTTCGTCGCTGTAGGACTGGTGCATCAACGCCGACGGTTTGCCCGTTTTCACCGTGTCGTAGAGTCCGCCCCACGCCTCGTACCAGTTTTCAAACATGTAGACGATGCCGCCCTGGTAGAACTTGCTGGAGCTGGCCAGAAAGGTCTGGCCAAACGGGTTGTTGCGGAAGAGGTCGCCGTCGCGGTCGAGAAACTCCATCGAGACCAGCGCACTCAGTAGCGCACCGAGGCAGCGGCGATCAGACTCGGTCTCGTTGGTGAGCTGGTCCAGATCCTTGGGCTGACCATCGAGGCGGTTGAAAATGTCGAGGCGGTTGGCCGCGTGCAGCACACACGACTGCCAGTAGCCAGAGGCGACCTGCATCACCTTCATGGGATCCATCCCTTCCGGAACACCCCAGCTGTCGCCACCCTGTTTTTTATCCCATGAGTCGGTCATTGGAACTCTCTCTGAATTGATGTCTGAATAACTGAAAAATAGCGTGTCAATATGAAGGATGAGTGCTTTTTTGTCCAGCCAGTGGTCGTGGCGCGGCTGCTATAATCGCGCTTTTGTGCCTACCCCTCATTGAGAGTGATGTTATGAATAAAACCGCTGCCTTTGTTGTACTGCTCTGCGCCCTGGTCGCTTTTCCGGTTCAGGCCGATGATACCCAGACCCTGGTCGACAGGATCATCACCACTTATGGTGGCGAAGCGGTCTGGCGTTCTGCCGCCGGCATGCAGCAGGAGGGCAGCACCTACTCGCTGCGCCGCCATTTTGCCGGCAAGACCCGCCGCAGCTACCAGCACCCCGGCAAGATGAAGATCGACATCCAATATAAAGAGGATGATACCGAACTGCGCCAGCTCGACGGCGACCAGGCCTGGGACCACGGCAAGGTGGGCACAACAGCCTACCTACAGGCTACCCAGCTCCAGGCCTACCGTCTGGCGCTGCCGTTGCAGCTGCTCGACCACCGCCAAGAGGTGAAAAGTCTGGGACAGCGTGATGATGAGAATGGCCAGCCGCATGAGGGGTTGGTGCTGGTGTTGGATGGTGGCCTGAAGATCATCATGGATGTGAATCTTGAAAGCGGCCGCATCATGGGCTCCTGGGGCATGATGGAGCTGGAGGGCAAAACGGCGGAATTTGCCTCGCTCTACGAAGATTTCCGTATGGTCGAGGGGCGGCTCCTCTCCTTTAAGGAGACCCACTTCGCCATGGGCGACAACATCGGCTACACCCTGCTGGAGAAGGTGACGTTTGTCAGCGACTTCCCCGCCGCCACCTTTCACCCGGCGGAGTAGACCATCATCGATCATCACCAGCGTCTGCGGCAGCTTGATGCGCTGCTCACCGAGCAGCAGTGGCTCTGGCGTCCCCAACCCTACAAGGGGCATCCGGCGTGGTGCCAGCAGCTGCCGGCGCTGACCGCTGAGCTACTGGCCCTGAGTGATGAGGCGTTGGCGCTGCTGGAGCGGGATGATGTTGCGCTGCAACAGCTGCTCTCCCGCCACATTCCAGCGCTGGCGCAGTTTGCGGCGCTCTGTGAGTTGTCACCCCGTACCACCACGGCGCTCAACCCTATCAGCCCGCATCTCAGCTGGGCGGTCCCCGGCCGCAAGTGGAGCCAGATTGAGGCCTTCGCCCAGGCCATCGGTCCGGTGCAACTGCCGCTGCTGGAGTGGTGCGGCGGCAAGGGACACCTTGGTCGCCTGCTGGCAGTGCAGTGGCAACAGCCCGCCACTACGCTCGATCGGGACGAAGGGCTCTGTGCGGCGGGTGAGGCACTGGCGCAGCGGGCGCGGGTGGAGCAGTGTTTCGCAGTGGTCGATGTGCTGACCCCAGCGGCGGCCAGCCACCTGCCCGGCCATCACGCCATCGCCCTGCACGCCTGTGGTGAGCTGCATCGCACCCTGGTGCGACACGCCGTGGCAGCGCAGTTGCCCGCCTTCGATATCGCCCCCTGCTGTTATCACCTTCAGTTTGGCAAGAGCGGCAACTACCAGCCCTTTACGCCGCTGGCGACGTTGCAGCTGGGGGTTGATGATCTGCGCCTCTCCGTTACCGAGACGGTCACCTCGAGCGCCCGCGTAGTGAGCCAGCGCGATCAGGAGATGGCCTGGAAGCTGGGTTTTGACCGCCTCTACCGCGACCTCAGCGGCGCACAGCACTACCACCCGATCAAATCGGTGGAGAAGGCCTGGCTCCAGCGTGGTTTTATCGGCTTCTGCCACACCCTGGCAGCACGTGAAGGGTTGGTCATCGGCGACGCAGTTGACTGGTCGCACTATGAGGCACTGGGGTGGCGATTGCGCCACGAGGTGATGCGCCTCAACCTGGTGCGCTACTCAATGCGCCGCCCGCTGGAGCTGTGGCTGATATTGGACATGGCCTGTTATCTCAACGAGGCGGGGTACAGCGTGATACTTGGCAGCTTTTGCGATCGTCAGATCACACCCCGCAACCTGCTGCTCTCGGCACGACGTGGTTAGAGATTAAGCAGAGCTCTGGCACAAAAAGAGATATTGAGACGGGGAGGTTGGGATATATCGGTGGGCACGGGTGTGCCCACGCGCAGCATTCAATAAAGGTTAGATATGTTCATCCATAACATCATCACTCCACTCGTCACCTAAGCGGGCGCGCAACTCCTTGCGCTCGCGCATCAGCTCCAGCTTGCGCCGCGCTGCCATGCTGCTTTTGGTTTTTTCGCTACCGGTGCTGGTATTCACCTTCACATCCTCATCCTCAAACGACGCCTCAAGGTCATCGTCATCATCCGGGACAACGGGGTCTTCTTTCTCTTCACGCATGATCAACCTCTAGTCATAACAACAGCAGCTTAAAGTCTTAACACCCCATAACACTGGGTGTTTCTACACTATGAATTTCGCCACCTTATAAGGCATAACCGGCCAACAAACAACTCTTATTTGCATCATGGTTATCGTCACCACAGTGAAACTCGATAGCCATGGCCGCTCCGGCGGATGGAAAGTTGCTGGTGTAGACTGTTTTTGCCACGATCTTGACTAGGCTGATGCTGGCTGGAGGATGTTTTTTTCCAACGGCGCGGCGCGGCCGTGGCGCAGGTCGAGGCGTCGTACAAACTCAGCCATAACAATGTGGTAGAGCTTCTCTTTGAGTACCAGGTCCTCCACGCCCTGTTCGAGACTGGGGTTGTCATTGACCTCAATCACATAAACGCCATTTTCGGTCTGCTTCATGTCAACACCGTAAAGACCATCACCAATAAGGTTGGCGGCCTTGAGTGCCATTGCAACCACCTCCTTGGGCGCATCTTCCACGGCACAGGTCTTGAATCCACCGTGAATCGGCTGTCCTTCAGTGTCGTATCTGACGATCTGCCAGTGTTTTTTACTCATGAAATATTTGCTGGCAAAAAAGGGTTTGCGGTTGAGCACACCGATGCGCCAGTCAAACTCGGTGTAGATGTACTCCTGCGCCAGGATCAGTTCAGAACTCTTGAAGAGGCGCGCCGCGATCTCGCGAAACTTCTCCGGGGTTTCGGCCTTGAACACGCCACTGGAGAAGGCGCCATCCGGCACCTTGAGCACGGTTGGAAAGTTGATCGCCCGCTCCGCTGCATCAATATCATTTTTGCCGATGATGATGCTCTTGGGTGCGGCGATGTTGTTGTTGCGCAGTAGTTCGGCCAGATAGACCTTGTTGGTACAGCGCATGATCGAGGTCGGATCATCCATTACCACCATGCCCTCGCTCTCGGCCTTTTTGGCAAAGCGGTAGGTGTAGTGGTTGATGTTGGTGGTGACCCGGATAAAGAGGGCGTTGTACTCCGCCAGACGGGAATAGTCGCGCCGCTCGATCAGCTCCACGTCGACGCCCAGCTGCCGCCCGGCCTTGATAAAGAGTTGCAGCGCCTTTTTGTCTGACGGTGGCAAGGGATCTTCCGGGTCATGCAGGATGGCAAGGTCATAGCGGGCCTGGGTGCGACTGCGCGGTTCACGCCAGCGTTTTTTCAGGTAGTGGTTGAGGGCGGCCGTAAACTCTTCGCGACTCTCCTCGCTCTTGAGCTGACGCACCGAGATCGGTTTGATGGCGGTGATGGTCCACTTGTCGAGGCGCTTGAAGGTGATCTTGAGCAGCGGGGCAGAGAAGGTTTCAAAGATCTGCCGCGCCAGACTGCTCAACATCTCGTAACGGCAGCGACCAAAAAATATCTTGAGTTCAAAGGTTGGCGCATCCCCCTCCTTCAGTGGTGTGACGGTATGGTTCTCCAGGTATTTTTTAAAGGCCTTTTGCACGCCCTCATCGAGCGTGGCGGTATCAAGGCCGTACATCGACTTGCTGCTGAGATCGAGCATACATTTGACCGAAGGGATCACCCGATGGTTGCGCGCCTCCGCCAGCAGTGAGCAGTAGTAACCGACACTCTGGTAACGGTAGTCATGACAGAGGTTGATCACCTGCGCTCCTTTGAGATTGCAATACTTCTCCGCCGTCAGGTAGTCATCAATATCCACAATCGGGCACTCAACACCGGCAAACACGCTGTTGCTCGGCTCTTCCGTCACAATGATCTGGGTAGTCACTCCGGCTCTCCGTTGCTAATGGCCGCGATCTGCTGGCCTTTGGGATAGATAATGATGGCGGCGCGCTGGCCGCTCTTGCCATAACGCGCCATCTGTTCAAATTCACGTTTCAAAATCGGCATGTTGATACAGTCAGTAACACTTTTGCCCTTGTCAAAATCTACAAAGGAGTCGTGCACGTAGATGAAGCGGTCGTCGTAACCGGTGACCACCACCCAATGCGGAAATTTTTCTTTATAAATACGGTAGGAGCTGATCAGGATCACCGGTATGCCGCCCAGCGCCATCTTGCCGATCATCTCCGGTACATTCATGGGTCGATAGTAGAGTGGAATCTGTTCACGACCAATCTCTTCGAGAAAATCCTCCTCCACTATCCGCATCACCTCTTTCTTCTCGGCATTGCGCACGCTGTCAATAAACATGGTGCCCAGATCATTAACAAAGAGTTCAACCGGAAAGCCACGATGATAGGCCGACAGCGCCATGCCATATGGACCGCAACCGCCGTGGCCGGCCGTCATAAAAATAGTCGTCGCCTCGCGCCAGAGCCGCAGCTCCAGGTGGCGCCCCAACTCCAGGGCTGGATCGACCGTCTTCATCGCCATCATCAACGTGGCGGGGCCACAGGTGAACTCAAGTGTCTGTTGATAGTAGGGGACGTGGGCAAGGCTCTGTTCGAGATGGGCAACCAGGCGCTTCTCCATGCGCAGCGCACCCATGTGGTCTTCGTAATAATCTTCGTAGGTATCAAACTCGCGATACCCCAGCCCCTTAAACAGGCCGATGGAGGCGGTGTTATCGATGCGGATCTCCAGTCGCATCGAGACACAATCGCGCTCGAGGGCCGCGTTCTCGGCCGCCTCAACCAGGCGTCTGCCAAGGCCAGTACGGTGCAGGCCAGGGTCAACGGCAATGGAGTAGAGCCGCGCCAGAGAAGTACCGCTATGGAACAGTACCAGCACATAACCACTCACCACACCGCCTTCTTCCTCCAGCAGCATGGCCGCCTTACCCTTGGTGATGAGGTGGCGGAAGTTACGCCGCGACAACCGGTCACTGTCGAAACAACGCTCTTCGATTGCCACCAGAGCATCGATATCCTCAAGGGTGGCGTTACGAATCATGACAACAACCTGCAATCCGATTATTCATATAGGGCCGACCTTACACGCTGTTTCATCTCTTAACCATAGCCGCTACCAGCAGCGCTGAAAATATTTTGCTTGTCTAACCGCCAGCACCATTCCAGAATCATTACCCATGAAAACTCAAGCCCCCACACTTCTTAAAATGTTGCGCGACCTGATTGCCGTGCCGTCGATGAGCAGCGTCAGCCCCGCCTTTGATTGCAGCAACCGCGCTGTTATCGACCTGCTGGCCGGCTGGCTTGAAGCCGAAGGGTTTCAAGTTGAGATCACGCCGCTGCCAACCCAGCCACACAAGGCCAACCTGATCGCCACCATCGGTGAAGTCCGCCCCGACAGCGCCGGCCTGATGCTGGCGGGCCACACCGACACCGTGCCCTACGACGCCGCACTGTGGCGCTATGACCCATTCAAACTCACTGAAGCGGACAACCGCCTCTATGGCTTGGGCACCTCCGACATGAAGAGTTTTTTTGCCCTCGCCATCGAAGCAGCGCGGCGCTTTAATGCCAAGGATCTAAAACAACCATTGGTGATTCTGGCCACCGCCGATGAAGAGAGCTCCATGGACGGGGCGATTCTGGTCAGTGAACAGGGGTGTCCGTTTGTGCGCCACGCCGTCATCGGCGAACCGACCAACCTACGCCCGGTCAACGCCCACAAAGGCATCATGATGGAGGCGATCCGCCTCACCGGCCACAGCGGTCACTCCAGCGATCCATCGCTAGGCATCAACGCCATCGACGCCATGCACAAAGTCATCGGCGACATCACCCAGTGGCGCGAAGAGCTGCAACGCAACAACCGCGACAACCGTTTTGCGGTGAGCGTGCCAACACTCAACCTCGGCCACATCCACGGCGGTGACAACCCCAACCGCATCTGTGGCGCCTGCGAACTGCACTTCGATCTGCGGCCACTGCCAGGCATGGAGCTAGAAGAGCTACGTGGTATCCTGCGCCAGCGCCTCGACCGACTCTTTAATAATTCACCGGTCGGATGGCAACTCTTCTCACTCTCCACCGGCACACCACCACTGCATACCAGCGCCGATGCACCGATCGTAAAGATTAGTGAATCACTCACCCGCCACACCTGCGAAGCCGTGCCCTTCTGCACCGAAGGGCCATACCTCGCCAGCATCGGCATCGAATCCATCATTCTTGGGCCGGGTGATATTGCCCAGGCTCATCAGCCGGATGAATATCTGGCGCTTGATCGGTTGAAACCGACACTGGATATTTTAGAAGGATTGATCAGAAAGTTTTGCACGTAATGCTCAACGGATCAGTACAAATGTAGCCCGGATGAAACAGAGTGGAATCCGGGGAGCAATACCCCGGATTACGTTTCACTTCATCCGGGCTACCTGGCTCACTCATGTAGCCGAGCCCAAGAAACATATCATTCGCCATTATGGTTTGTATAGCCACAAAGCCAGAGACAAACGTAACCAATGTCGGGCACAATTGGGGCAACCCATCGAAGCGATCGCCACAGAGATGAACTGGGATGATTTTTTACATCAAAGTGCCTCAAGACATAAAGGGGCGTGCCGCCAGTGCGGCAAGCGGCTGGTTCGAGGCGTGGCGATCAATACAAATTCCATATTTAAGGTACCGGGAAGCGGACATGTCCAACACGACGTTCGAGCGAACATCGAAACGAGGCAGTCAGACCGAAATAAGCCACCGGATGGACCGCTATATTTTTTTGGCGGCGCGATGTCGCTCAACTAAACGTTGAGGCTGTAGAAAAACCCAAAAACGCATCACAGCCTCTGGCATAATCAAACTCAATTGCAACGGATCGCAAAGGGGGAGCGAAATGGCACGGTATAAACCCACCCATCGGGGGCTTATGATGCTGGCGGTCGAC
>CAMTXZ010000149.1:0-27900 GCA_947085765.1 uncultured Chromatiaceae bacterium
ATTGTTGGTTACATGATCGCTGGCTGGCTATCGCGCGTGACCTATCAAGCGATGCGCAAGTCGGGCAGGATCGATCCTGTTTTCCATCAGCTGCCAGGCAAGATTGTCCGTATCGTTGTCATCGTCTTTACCCTGATTGCGGTATTAAATCGCTTTGGGGTTGAAACCACCAGCCTGATCGCTGTGCTCGGTGCGGCAGGTCTTGCTATCGGTCTGGCATTACAGGGGACGCTGAGCAATGTTGCTGCCGGGGTGATGATTCTATTCTTCCGTCCGTTTACAGTGGGCGATGCAATCAAGATCGATGGCGAGGTGTATATCGTCGACTCACTCGGATTTTTTCTCTGCAAGGCGCACTTGCCTGACGGGCCAAAGGTTATTTTGCCCAACTCAAAAATCTGGGGCAATACCATCGTCAATCTGTCGGTAACCGACAAGGATATCCGCCGTATCGACGAGGCTTATGGCATTGCCTATGGTGACAACATCGATGCGGCCCTGGCCATTCTCAATCAGATCGCTGCCAATGAGCCGCGCATTCTCACTGAGCCAGCGCCACTAATTAAAGTCGATAAACTGGGCGATAGCTCAGTCAATATTCTTTTCCGTGTCTGGACGGCACGTGAAGATTGGTGGACTACCAAACTTGATCTGATTCAGCGCTGCAAAGAGGGGTTAGAAGCGGGCGGTTGCAGTATTCCTTTTCCGCAGCGCGACGTACATCTCTATCAAACAAGCATCGAAGAAGAGAAATAGCTAACGGATATCTATTTCGCCATCGGCTTGCGCTGCAATTTGCGTTGCAGGGTGCGGCGGTGCATGCCCAGGGCGCGGGCGGTGGCGGAGATGTTGCTATCGTGTTCAGAGAGCACTTTTTGAATATGCTCCCACTCCAGCCGGTTCACCGAGAGCGGCTGATTTGCCACGGCGACACTGGCATCGCCCTCTGCTTTATAAAAGGCCGCGACCACTTGATCGGCATCGGCGGGTTTGGCCAGGTAGTGTGTCGCACCGAGTTTTACCGCTTCGACTGCTGTGGTAATGCTGGCGTAACCGGTGAGTACAACAATTCGGGTATTGCTATCCAGTTTCATTAAATATTTAACCAGTTCCAAACCTGATCTGCCGGGCATGTTCAGATCTACCGTTGCAAACTCCGGTGGGTTGTCACGGCTTAGTGCAATGGCGTCGTCAACATTGTGTGCACTCTTTACCGCAAAGCCGCGTTTGGCCAACGCCTTGCCCATCACACTGGCAAATATCTCATCATCATCTACCAGCAACAGACTGGGCAGCTCGACACTCAACCCATTGGCAACTGTTTTCATATTTAAATCTCCAGCGCGGTTAACGGCAGGATCAGTCGCGCCTGGGCGCCGCGCGGTGACCGGTTACTCAATTCAAGTGTGCCGTTGTAGCGACTCATAACACCACGTGCCAGATAAAGCCCGAGGCCATAACCGTCAGCTTTGGTGGTAAAAAACGGCGTGCCAATAGCACCTAACACTGTTTCATGCAGACCTGGACCTTGATCATGCACGTCCATAATCAGCTGTTGTTTATCCCAATGCGCTACAACCTCAACGTGATCCAGCGAGGCATCTGCCGCATTATTAAGAATGTTGGTGATAGCTTGGGTCAGGGTCTTGTCGGCGAGAATATGGGGCACTGGTGTCGTGCCTTGCAGCTCCAGCGTCACCTGCGCCTGTGGGCGAATTGTCTGCCATTGCTTCACTACTTGGTGCAGATAGGTATCGATCGCAACACTGCCACCACCCTCCCCGCGCGCCTGACCAGTGCTGGCTGAAATATCGGAAATAATCGCCTTACAACGTTCCAGCTGGCTACGGAATATCTCTGCCTTTTCGATCACATCGGGATCATCGGCATGATCATATTTCAGCTCATTGGCCAGCACCGCCATCGTCGCCAGTGGTGTACCCAGTTCATGCGCGGCACCCGTCGCCAGAGTTCCCAAGGCCACCAGATGTTCATCATGCAGGGCCTTCTCGCGCGCCTTGGCCAGCGCCTGATCACGCTCACGCAGACTGTTGGACATTCGCACCATAAAAAACACTACCAGTCCGGCGCTCAACAAAAAGCTGAACCACATGCCTAATACATGCAAACCGAACTCACTCTCGTGCTGCATGGAGTGCAGCTGCGGCTGTGCTAATGGCATGTAATAAAACATCAGGATGGTGTAACAGGCCACCGTGAGCAGCGCCATGAACCAGGTATATTTTTTAGGCAGGATAGAAGCGGTGATTAACAGTGGCACCATAAACAACGATACAAAGGGGTTGGTGTAACCCCCGGCAAAAAAGAGCAGCAGCGCCAGGACCAATGTATCCAGCGCCAACTGCAAGGCAAACTCGGGTGCATAGATCTGACGTGCATATTTGAGCCGTAGCCAGGTGATGATATTGATTGCCGCATGCAGACCGATCACCAGCACCATCGGCAGCAGCGGAAAACTCATCTGTAACCATTGGCTCGCCAACAGCAGCCCCAACAATTCACAGGCGATGGCGATGCTGCGCAGTAGCAGCAAACGTTTGAGATTGAGGGTTGTTGTGTTGTCCATTGAACCCGTTTGGATTGACATTGATAGTCTGATGTTGCGCTGCAAGAGTAGCGCAGTTCCGCTCTACAAACAGCGTGACAAATTGTCGCACTCGGGTAGCTACCCGGTGTTCATCTCAGGGATCGAATAATCACCACAAGGTAGTAGTTCCAGGGCAGAAGTATTACTCCACCGTCACCGACTTGGCCAGATTTCTGGGCTGATCGACATCAGTGCCCTTGAGCACAGCAACGTAATAGGAGAGCAGCTGCAGGGGGATGGTAAAGACGATTGGTGCAATGGGGTCGTCGGTGGCGGCGACCTTGATTACACGTACATTTGGCTCTGACTCGACACCCGACTTTTCATCGGCAAAGACGATCAGCTCACCGCCGCGGGCGCGCACCTCTTGCAGGTTGGATTTTAATTTTTCCAGTAGCACATTGTTTGGCGCAACGGAGATGACCGGCATGTCGGCGTCGATCAGTGCCAGTGGGCCATGTTTGAGTTCACCGGCGGGATAGGCCTCGGCGTGAATGTAGGAGATCTCTTTGAGTTTGAGCGCTCCTTCCATGGCGACAGGGTATTGCGCACCCCGGCCGAGGAAGAGGGCGTGCTCTTTATGGGCAAAAAATTCAGCCAGCACCTCGATCTCTTTATCCAGCTCCAGCGCACTCTCGACGCGCGCAGGCAGGCTGCGCAGCTGTTTTACCAGATCTGTTTCGGTCTGTGGCGCCATGCCGTGACGCCGCCCAAGCACAATCACCAACAACATGAGCGCGGTGAGCTGGGTAGTGAAGGCCTTGGTGGAGGCGACACCGATCTCGGGACCGGCGCGGGTCATCAGGCAGAGATCGGTCTCGCGCACCATCGAACTTTCGGGCACGTTGCAGATGGCCATGGAGGGGCCAAAACCGAGCCGTTTGGCTTCGTGCAGTGCGGCGAGTGTATCGGCGGTCTCACCCGATTGTGAGATGGCGATCACCAGGGAATTTTTACGCGCGATCGGGTTGCGATAACGAAACTCGCTGGCGACCTCCACCGAACAGGGGATGCGGGCCAATGATTCAAACCAGTATCGGGCAACCGAACCGGCATGAAAACTGGTGCCGCAGGCGATGATGTGCACGCCTTGAACGCCATCAAAAATCTTACTGGCGCCGGGACCAAACGCCTCTTCCAGGACGCGGTCACCGCTGAGGCGACCTTCAAGCGTATCGGCGATGGCGCGTGGCTGTTCGAATATCTCCTTGAGCATGTAGTGACGATACTGGCCACGCTCAACGGCGTCGGCGCTCAGCTCGCTCACTGTCAACGGCCGCTCGACCACTTTACCCTCGGCGTCATAAATGGTCAGGCTATCTTTACGGATATCGGCGACATCGCCATCCTGCAGGAAGATGAAGCGTTGTGTCACCGGCAGCAGTGCCGCCACATCTGATGCGATGAAGTGTTCACCGATACCAACACCGATCACCAGCGGGCTGCCACGACGGGTGGCGACAATGCGACCCTGATCCTGAGTGGTGATGACACCAAGCGCATACGCGCCATGCAGATCATTGACGGTCGCTTTAACGGCAGCAAGCAGATCCTTGCCTTGATCGAGATAGTGATAGACCTGATGCACCACCACTTCGGTGTCGGTCTCGGAGGTGAACTCATAGCCCTGCTCACGCTGCTGGGCACGCAGTGCCTCATGGTTTTCAATAATGCCGTTATGCACCACCGCCACGGTTTTGCGACAGATGTGTGGGTGGGCATTGGCCTGCGAAGGTTTACCGTGGGTGGCCCAGCGGGTGTGGGCGATGCCGGTAAAACCGCGGATCGGATTGGCCTCAATGGCGTTGGCCAGCTCATTCACCTTGCCAACGGTGCGAACGCGATCGATGGCGCCAGCGGCGTCGATGATCGCAACACCGGCGGAGTCATAGCCGCGATACTCGAGACGCCGCAATCCTTCAACCAGAATCGGCACTACATCACGTTCGGCTACAGCTGCGATAATTCCACACATCGTTTTGAATCTCCGCCTACTTTTTCTTAACCGGCCGCTTCCAGCCAGTGATGGTCTGTTGTTTGCTGCGACTCAGCGCCAGCACCTGCGGTTCAACATCCTTGGTGATGGTCGAGCCTGCGCCGATGGTAACCCCGTCGCCTATTTTGATTGGCGCGATCAGTTGTGTATCTGAGCCAACAAAGACATTATCGCCAATCTCTGTCAGATATTTATTGGCGCCATCGTAGTTACAGGTGATGGTGCCCGCACCGATGTTAACGTTCTGGCCAACCTTGGCGTCACCCACATAACTGAGATGGTTGACCTTGGAGCCTCTGCCGATCTCAGCCTTTTTGATCTCAACAAAGTTACCGATGTGTGTCTCTTCAGCCAGTATGGTTTCTGGCCGCAAACGGGCAAAAGGGCCGACACGGCTGCCACTGCCAACCACTGCCTCATCAATGATGCTGTTGGCAAGGATGGTGACACCATCAGCAATGGTGCTGTTGCTGATCATGCAGTTGGGACCGATGTTGACGTTGCTGCCAAGTGTGACCTTACCCGCCAGGATCACATTAACGTCGATCACCACGTCACGGCCACACTCGATAGTGCCACGGATGTCGAGTCGCGCCGGATCACGCAGCGTGACACCTGCATCCATCAAGCGGTTGGCCTGCAACTGCTGGTAATGGCGTTCGAGCGTTGCCAACTGCCGTTTATTGTTAACCCCGAGCACTTCATTTTCATCTACTGGTGATGCGGTGTGAATGGTCAAACCATCTTGCACCGCCATGGCAATGATATCGGTAAGGTAGTACTCACCTTGTACGTTATTGTTATCGAGACGTTCAAGCCAGCTGGCCAGGCTGTCGCGCGATGCCGTCAGAATTCCGGTGTTGACCTCATCCACACAGCGCTCTGCTACGTTGGCATCTTTATGTTCAACAATCCGCACTACGGCATGGTTAGTGTCGCGCATGATTCGGCCATAGCCTGTCGGATCTGCAAGCTTCACCGTCAACAATCCCAAACCATCACTGGCCGCGATCTGTAAAAGTTGTTTGAGTGTCTGCACCGAGGTAAGTGGCACATCGCCATAGAGCACGAGTACCTGGCTAGCTGGTTTAATCCGGGCCATCGCCTGGTCAACCGCATGGCCAGTACCAAGTTGCTGCGCCTGTTTCACCCAAGTGACATTACGATGTGCAAGGGCGGTTGGCACCACCTCACCCCCATGGCCATAGACCACATGAATATCGTCAGCACCGAGTTGCTCGGCGGTATCGATCACATGTTCCAGCAGCGGCCTGTCAGCCAGTGTATGTAATACCTTGGGCAGCGCCGAACACATTCGTGTCCCCTGGCCGGCTGCGAGAATGATGACACTCAACATAGTTTTAGATCTGCCTGTCTGATCAAGTGTGATGAAGATCGCTTAGTGTAACAATTATTTGTGACCCCAGCGTTACTCACAAAGGGTGACAAGATGAGCAAAAAGATCAAACAAAAAAGGGAAAGACCTTACGGTCTTCCCCTTTGGAAAGATTCAGCCTAATGGCCTCTCTTAACGTTTTTTGCGCAACTTCTGAATCGCCTGAAGCTGGGCAACCGCTTCAGCCAGTTCACGCTCAGCCTGGGCCAGATCAAAATTACTACCTTGATCTTTCAACAGCTGCTCGGCACGCTCTTTGGCCTGAATGGCTGACGCCTCATCCAGATCCTTGGCACGAATAACGGTATCGGCCAGCACAGTAATGCAGTGCGGCTGAACCTCTAACATGCCACCAGAGACGTAATAAAACTCCTCGCTGCCATCGGGACGATCAACACGGATTTCACCCGGTTTGAGCTTGGTCAACAGTGGGCTGTGGCGAGGCAGAATACCTAGCTCCCCCATCACACCTGACGCAGAAACCATGGTGGCGGTCCCCGAGAAGATCGCTGCCTCTGCGCTTACGATGTCGACGTGTATAGTCATTGCCATAAATCCTCCTAACAGAGACTACTTCTTCTCAGCCATCTTCTTGGCTTTTTCAATCGCTTCGTCGATGGTACCAACCATATAAAATGCCTGCTCAGGCATATGGTCATATTCACCGGCAACGATGCCTTTAAAGCCACGGATGGTCTCTTTCAGAGAGACATATTTACCTGGTGCACCTGTAAACACTTCAGCAACAAAGAACGGCTGTGACAGGAAACGCTGGATCTTACGGGCACGCGAGACAGTCAGCTTATCAGCCTCTGACAACTCATCCATACCAAGGATCGCAATAATGTCCTTCAGCTCTTTATAACGCTGCAGCGTACCCTGTACTGAACGGGCAACATCATAATGATCCTGACCGATAACTAGTGGGTCCAGCTGACGTGATGTAGAGTCCAGTGGATCAACCGCTGGGTAGATACCCAGTTCAGCGATCTGACGTGACAGTACAACGGTGGCATCCAAGTGAGCAAAAGTGGTTGCTGGTGACGGGTCGGTCAAGTCATCCGCAGGTACGTATACCGCCTGGACTGAAGTGATAGAACCGGTCTTGGTAGAGGTGATGCGCTCTTGCAATACACCCATCTCTTCCGCCAGTGTTGGCTGGTAACCTACCGCTGAAGGCATACGGCCCAACAGCGCAGATACTTCTGTACCGGCCAGGGTGTAACGGTAGATGTTATCAACAAACATCAGTACATCACGGCCTTCGTCACGGAAGTACTCAGCCATGGTCAGACCGGTCAGCGCAACACGCAGACGATTTCCTGGCGGCTCGTTCATCTGGCCATAAACCAGTGATACCTTGTCGAGAACGCCACCTTCACTCATTTCGTGATAGAAGTCGTTACCTTCACGGGTACGCTCACCAACACCGGCAAATACAGAGTAACCACTGTGCTCAACGGCGATGTTACGGATCAGCTCCATCATGTTAACGGTCTTACCAACACCGGCACCACCGAACAGACCCACCTTACCACCCTTGGCAAACGGGCAGACCAAGTCAATTACCTTGATGCCAGTCTCCAGCAGCTCGGTAGATGCAGCCAGATCTTCGTAGGCCGGGGCCTTACGATGAATAACCCACCGAGTATCTTCACCGATTGGACCTTTTTCATCGATAGGGTTACCGAGAACGTCCATGATGCGGCCCAGTGTCTTGGCACCAACAGGAACTGAAATTGCAGTCCCTGTATTAGTAACCTTGATACCGCGCTTGACACCATCAGTACCGCCCATGGCGATAGTACGTACAACACCACCACCCAGCTGTTGCTGAACTTCCAGTGTCAAACCCACTTCTTCGACCAGCAGGGCATCGTATATATTTGGCATCGCGTTGCTGGGGAACTCAACGTCCACAACAGCGCCGATGATCTGGATGATATTTCCTGAACTCATGATTCAGTTCCTCTTAGCAATATAAAATTCGGGCAATATTAAATTCGGGCAGTATTAAATCTTTTAAATCCCGTAACAGATCGGACTCGTGCAACTAAACGGCCGCAGCACCAGCAACGATCTCGGAAATTTCCTGAGTAATCGCAGCCTGCCGAGCTTTGTTATAAACCAGTTTCAGATCGTCAATGAGATCACCGGCATTATCGGAAGCGGCTTTCATCGCGACCATTCTAGCGGCCTGCTCACAGGCGATATTTTCAACCACACCCTGATAAACCTGCGACTCAACATAACGCACCAGCAACTCAGTCAATACCTCTTTGGCATCCGGCTCATAGAGGTAATCCCAGCTATGTTGAAGTTCGTTGTCGATCACATCTGCCTGGACCGGTAGCAGCTGCTCAATCGAAGGCTTTTGGGTCATGGTATTTACAAACTGGTTGTAAACCACATCAATACGATCAATCTCACCATTATCAAACGCATCCAGCATGACCTTGACACTACCTATCAGCTCAGTAATGCCAGGGGCATCACCCAGATGGCCGATAGAGGCGCGCACATTGCCAAGACGCTTAAGAAAGGTGATGCCTTTCTGGCCAATCAGGCACAGATCGACTTCAACGTCTTTATTACGCCAATCTCTAATGGCGCCAACAGTTGCCTTAAACAGGTTAGTGTTTAAACCACCGCAAAGACCACGATCGCTGGTGACAACAATCAGACCAACACGTTTGACTGCGGCCCTCTCTTGCAGATAAGGGTGGCGATATTCGGGATGGGCCTGCGCAAGATGTCCAATTACAGCGCGAATTTTCTGCGCGTAAGGACGCGATGCCTGCATGCGCTGTTGCGCTTTACGCATCTTACTTGCTGCAACCATCTCCATCGCACGGGTGATCTTTTTAGTATTCTGGATACTTTTGATCTTCGTGCGGATCTCTTTACCAACTGCCATAACTAGGCTCCCGTTACCAAGTGCTGGTGGACTTGAACTTCTCCACGGCGCTACGCATCTGACCAGCGATTTCATCGTTGTAATCAGCGGTATCGTTAAGACGCTTCACCAGTTCAACACAGTTGGCATTGATGTAGGAGTGAAGGGCTGCTTCAAAATCAACAATCTTCTTCACATCAACATCATCCAACAGGCCCTGGTTCGCGGCAAACAGTGAGAAGCCCATTTCAGCCGTCGACAGCGGGCTGTACTGCTTCTGCTTCATCAGTTCGGTAACACGCTGACCGCGTTCGATCTGCTTACGGGTGACTTCATCCAAGTCAGAAGCAAACTGGGCAAATGCCGCCAGTTCACGATACTGGGCCAGATCCAGACGCACACTACCACCAAGCTTCTTGATGATCTTGGTCTGAGCGGCGCCACCAACACGTGAAACTGACAGACCGGCGTTGATCGCTGGACGAATACCCGCGTTGAACAGATCGGTCTCAAGGAAGATCTGACCATCAGTGATCGAGATTACATTGGTAGGTACAAACGCAGAGACGTCACCGCCCTGGGTTTCGATGATTGGCAGAGCGGTCAATGAACCGGTCTTGCCTTTCACGGCACCATTGGTAGCTTTTTCAACATAATCAACGTTTACACGAGCAGCACGCTCAAGCAGGCGAGAGTGGATGTAGAAAACATCACCCGGATAAGCTTCGCGGCCTGGTGGACGACGCAGCAGCAGGGCAACCTGACGGTAAGCCCACGCCTGCTTGGTCAAATCATCATAAACAATCAGTGCATCTTCGCCGAGGTCACGGAAGTACTCACCCATGGTGCAACCGGCGTAAGGGGCAATAAACTGTAGTGCTGCGGAGTCAGAGGCTGTTGCAGCAACAATGATGGTATGCGCCAGGGCGCCATGCTCTTCAAGCTTACGTACTACGTTAGCAACTGAAGATGCCTTCTGGCCGATGGCGACATAGATACACTTAACACCGGTGCCCTTCTGATTGATGATGGCATCAATCGCAACAGCCGTCTTACCGGTCTGGCGGTCACCGATGATCAATTCGCGCTGACCACGGCCAACCGGAACCATTGCATCAATGGCCTTCAGACCTGTCTGCATTGGCTGATCAACAGACTTACGCCACAGTACACCTGGAGCAACCTTCTCAATAGGAGAGGTGCACTTGGTATTGATCGGGCCTTTACCATCAATGGGGTTACCCAGCGCATCAACCACACGACCCAACAGTTCCGGGCCGGTTGGCACTTCAAGAATACGACCAGTGCACTTGACCGTGTCACCTTCAGCAATGTGCTGATACGGACCCAGGATAACGGCGCCAACGGAGTCGCGCTCCAGGTTGAGAGCCATACCAAAGGTATTACCTGGGAACTCAAGCATTTCACCGGACATGACATCTGACATGCCGTGGATGCGTGCGATACCATCCATCAAGCTGACCACAGTACCTTCAGTACGGGCCTCGGTCACAGCTTCGAAACTCTTGATGCGCGACTTGATCAGATCACTGATCTCTGCGGGATTGAGTTGCATAACGTTCGTCCTCTATATCGATTCGGTTTAAGGCAGCATTGCCTTGGCAAGCTGCGTCAGGCGGCTAGCGGCCGAGCCATCGATCACCAAGTCACCAGTGCGAATAATTGCACCACCCAACAGGCTTTCGTCGACCTTGCAGACCAGCTCAACATTACGTCCAAGACGGCGCGTGAGTGCGGCAGTAATTGCCTTCTGCTGATCATCGGTCAGCGGCATGGCAGAGATCGCCTCAGCCTCGACGCTGCCTTCAGCTTCAGCACGGCACAGCTCGTACAACGCGAAAATTTCCGCCACCACGCCAATCCGGCCGTTTTCCACCAGGAGCGTGACAAGATTTTTTCCGGTTGCATCAAATTGATTGCCGCAGATGTCTAGAATCAGCTGAGCCAGCTGCTCCTTACTCACCTTTGGGTTACCAATGAAAGCGGCCATTTCTGGGGCCGCAATCACTGTACTAACCAGCTGCAATTTGTCTGACCAGCCCTTCAAATCCCCTTGCTCTTGGGCAAGCTTGAAGACTGCCTCGGCATAGGGTCGTGCGATTGTGGTATTTTCGGCCATTTGGGTGCGACCTTATATCTGCGTAACCAGGTCCTTAATCAGGTTCTCGTGCGCCGTAGCGTCGATCTCCTTTTTAAGGATGCGCCCAGCACCGGCGACAGCCAGGCCAACGACCTGTCCACGCAACTGCTCTTTGGCACGATTAACTTCCTGGTCGATTTCCGCACTAGCAGCGGCCAATAGACGGTCGCCCTCTGTACGGGCCTTGTCTTTAGACTCATCAACAATATCGCTGGCACGTTTTTGTGCTAGAGCGATAATGTCGGCAGCCTGCTGTTTAGCTTCGACAATTTTCTCTTTTGCGGCCTTCTCAGCCAGTACCTGCTCATGCTTACCGCGTTCAGCGGCAGCAAGACCGTCAGCAATCTGCTTCTTGCGCGCTTCCAGCGCAGTCATGATCGGTGGCCACACAAATTTCATTGTGAACCAGACGAACAGGAAAAAAGCGATAGATTGCCCTATCAGGGTTGCATTTATGTTCATGACAGAACCTTAATAAGCTTGTCCGATGGATGTTTGATATGTTTAACCAACACTACCCAATTAACCGCCAGCTACGGCGAACAGGATGTACATGGAGATACCAACAGCGATCATAGGCACGGCATCAACCAGACCCATAACGATAAAGAACTGGGTACGCAACATTGGAATGAACTCAGGCTGACGGGCAGCACCTTCAAGGAAACGGCCACCGAGGATACCGATACCGACTGCAGCGCCCAAGGCACCCAAACCCATCATGATTGCGCCAGCGACATACAGCATAGCTTGACCCATTTCGATTTCCATTTTCTTCTCCTATTTACTAAAAGTTAAAGTTTAAAAATTACAAAGTTAAACGTAGTTAATATTAAGTGCAGATCAATGGTGTTCCTGATGTGCCATATCCATATAAACGATGGTCAGGGTCATAAAGATAAACGCCTGCAAGAGCACGATCAGAATATGGAATATCGCCCATCCCAGTTGCAGCAGCACACCAAAACCGGCCAGAACCATGCTAGTACTAAACATTACTGCAATCAGGATGAAGATCATCTCGCCAGCGTAAAGGTTACCGAAGAGACGCAGTGCCAGAGAGATGGGTTTAGAGATCAGCGACACACCTTCCAGGAAAATATTGACCGGCAGACCAAACTTGCCAAACGGTTGCAGGGTCAATTCACCAACAAAACCGCCCAATCCTTTGACCTTTACACTGTAATAAAGAATCAACCAGAAAACCCCCAACGCCATACCGAAGGTAGCATTAGGATCGGTGGTTGGAACCACCTTGAGGAACGGAATGCCGACTGCAGAAGCTGCCAGTGGCAGCCAGTCAATCGGCACAAGATCCATCAGATTCATCAACAATATCCAGCAAAAAACACTCAGCGCCATGGGCGCGACCATATTGTTTTTACCGGAGAAGGAGCCGCGGACGCTGGTATCAACAAACTCAACAATCCACTCAACAAAATTTTGCATACCGCCGGGCACGCCCGCAGTAATGTTCTTGGCAACACGACCAAACACAAACAGGAACAACACGCCCAGACCAATCGAAAAGAGCATGGTATCGACATGGATCGCCCAGAAACCCATCTGCGCCGCCTCTTCGTGGCTGGCGGCAATGCCCCAGCTACCGTCGGTGTGCTGACCATAGGTAAGGTTGCTTAAGTGGTGCTTTATATAAGCAGAGGATGTAAGTGCTTCTGTTTCACTGGCCATCGTTATTGATCCACATTAAATTTTAACAAGTATTTTGTTAGCACAATCGCCATTTGGCCCGCGATAAACCCCACCAATAAACCCAGTGGATTTAGCTTCAGCGCAACCAGTCCGATCAAGAACAGGGCGACCGTTGAAAAAATCCGCTCAGCCGCACAGCGATAAACAATCCGCAAGATGCGCTCCGCGTCTTCCTTAGCAATTCGTTCGGCACGCCGCATATGCCAGAGCTGTAACAACGTGTTTGAGGCAACGATCAAGCCACCAAAAAGCGCGGCTATCGCCACAGGCTTGCCTGACAGGGCCCCCGCCACTGCGGTGATCACAGCAGTAATTATCAGCTGTATCAGTAGTACATTTCGCGTATCACGTTCTATTGCCATAGGAGATTTGCTTTTTTATTTTTATGGGCTCAGTGCCTTAATCAGCAGCGCCTGTGCAAACCAGCCTCCTACAGTCGCCGCGAAGTATAAAGACAACTGTCCGATGGGTCAACGTCCCCTGGAGAAAAAGGGGCTAGATATCGAAGGGCTTTTGCCAGATCCACCCCATTTACGCTATTTAATATGAGCAAGAATCCCATCCAGCTCATCCAGGCTGCTGTACTGGATCACGAGCTTGCCCTTGCCCGAGGCACCGTGCTGAAATTTGACGGCGGCGCCAATGCGCTGCGATAGCTCATCTTGCAACTGACGGATATCGGGGTCCTCGCGCACCACGGGCTTCTGCCCGCCTGACTCGGCCTGAAGGCGGCGCACCAGCTGCTCGGTCTCACGTACCGACATGCCTTTGGCAACCACGGTTCGTGCGGCGCTGCGCTGCTGCTCACCGGCCAGGGCGAGCAGGGCGCGGGCGTGGCCCATCTCCATGTCACCATGTTCGAGCATGGTCTTGACCTCATCCTCCAGCTCCAGCAGGCGCAACAGGTTGGAGACGGCGGCACGCGAGCGGCCCACCGCATCGGCGGTCTGCTGATGGGTCAGCTCAAACTCCTGGATCAGACGCAGCAGGGCGCCGGCCTCTTCCATGGGGTTGAGATCTTCGCGCTGGATGTTTTCGATCAGCGCCATGGCCATGGCGGCCTGGTCCGGCACGTCGCGAATGATACAGGGGACCTCGTGCAGACCCGCCATCTGCGAGGCACGCCAACGCCGCTCACCGGCGATGATTTCGTAACGCTTGCCATCGATGGGGCGGACCACAATCGGCTGCACCACACCCTGGGCCTTAATCGAGTCGGCCAGCTCTTGCAGGGTTTCGGGGTGCATGTCGAGACGCGGCTGATACTTACCACGCTGCATCAAGTCGACCGGCAATTTTTTCAGGATTGCTGCACCCGGCCCACCGGCATCGATCGACTGTGAGGGGCTTTGCGCCTCATCTTGATCAGCGGCTGGCAGGTCGGCCAGCGCTACTGGCGCCGCCTTGGCGCTCGCCAGCAGCTCATTCAAGCCACGTCCCAATCCCCGTTTTTTTGTCGCCATGATCTCTATAACTCTCTAAATTGCCTGGGCGGTTTGTGCTGCCGCCGCTTTGCGTTGCTTGCCCAAAATTTCACCCGCCAGCGCCAGATAGGCCATCGTACCGGTGCAGGCCTTGTCGTAAATGATGACGGGCAGACCGTGGCTCGGGGCCTCGGCCAGACGGATGTTGCGCGGGATAACAGTGCGGTAGAGCTTGTCGCCAAAGTGGCTGGCGAGCTGCTCCGAAACATCCACTGCAAGATTGTTGCGGGCATCATACATGGTGCGCAGCAACCCTTCGATGTGCAGGTCCGGGTTGCTGGTGATACGCACCTGCTCAATGGTATCGAGCAGGGCCGAGAGCCCTTCCAGTGCGTAGTACTCACACTGCATCGGGATCAGCACCGATTTGGCCGCCACCAGGGCGTTGACCGTCAGCATGTTCAGCGATGGCGGGCAGTCGATCAGAATAAAGTCATAATTCGCCTCCACCTCGGCCAGGGCGCGCTTGAGCTGCAACTCGCGCTCCGGCATGTTGATCAGTCCAACCTCGGCGGCGGTCAGGTCGGCATTGGCGGGGATCAGGTGGTAACCCGCGACGCTGGCGTCGACAATCACCGCACCGATCGTCGCCTCGCCCAGCAGCAGTTCGCAACTGCTGAGTTCAACCTCGGCCTTGTTAACTCCGCTGCCCATGGTGGTATTGCCCTGCGGGTCCAGATCAACCAGCAGCACCCGACGCTTGGTTGCCGCCAGCGATGCCGCCAGGTTGATGCTGGTGGTGGTCTTACCAACACCACCCTTCTGATTGGTTATTGCGATGATCTTGGCCATGGGCTAGTCACTATTTAAATTCATTATTGATCCACGACTCGGGCCACGATGGCCAGATGTCGCTCCGCCCCCAGCGCGGGGACCGCCAGGGTGTGCACCGTCTCAAGCCGGTACTCTGGCGGCATTTCAGCCAGTTCGGCTAATTCATCATGGGGATATAGCCCCTTCATCGCCAGAAACCGCCCACCCGGCGCTGCCAGATGGCCCGCCACTGCCAACATGTCGGCAATGGTGGCAAAGGCACGCGAGATTACTTGCTCAAACCCCGGCTCAGGGCGAAATTCCTCAGCCCTGGCGCTGACAACGGTGACATTTTTCAACCCCAGCTCAATCGCCGCCTGGGTACGAAAGCCACCCTTTTTGCCATTGCTGTCGAGCAGTGTGAAGTGGCAATCGGGCAACATGATGGCCAGCGGTATGCCCGGCAGTCCGGCGCCGCTGCCAACATCAACCACGCGCGGCCCGCTAATGTACGGCAACACCGAAAGGCTGTCGAGCAGGTGCAGCGCCACCAGGTTGTCAGAGGCACGCCGCGAGATGAGGTTATAGACCTTGTTCCACTTCAGCAGCAGGGCCAGATAGTGCAGCAGCGCATCCTCCTGCTCGCGAGTCAGGGCGATGCTCATACAGGCAGCCCCCTCCCGTAGCGCTTGGCGTCCGTCCATCAAGCACTCCTTGATAACTTGCCGCCGATCTTCTTCAGATGGACCAGCAGCAGCGACACCGCCGCCGGGGTGATGCCGGGCATACGCGCCGCCTGACCGAGGGTGGCGGGGCGCTGTTTGGCCAGCTTCTGGCGCACCTCATTGGAAAGGCCACTGATCGCCGTGTAATCGAGGCTCTCCGGCATCAGCGTCTCTTCATAGTGGCGCTGGCGCTCGATCTCTTCGAGCTGGTGACCGATGTAGCCGGCGTACTTGGCCTGGATCTCCACCTGTTCGGCGACGGCGGGATCGGCCACGCCCGGGCCAATGCCAGCAAGGCTCATCAGCGTTTTGTAGGTCACTTCGGGGCGGCGCAGGGCATCGCTGACACGCTGCTCTTTAGTGAGCTGAACACCCAACACCCGTTCAGCCTCGGCCTCGGGCAGATGGGTCGGGCGCAGCCAGAGATCAGACAGCCGCTGCTGCTCCTGAATGATCGCCTCACGTTTGGTCTCAAAGGCGGCCCAACGGGCATCATCTACCAGCCCGATTCGGCGCCCATGTTCGGTCAGACGCAGATCAGCATTGTCTTCACGCAGCAGTAGGCGGTACTCGGCACGGCTGGTGAACATACGGTAAGGCTCCTGGGTACCACAGGTGATCAGGTCATCGATCAATACACCGACATAGGCCTCGTTGCGGCGCGGCGACCACGCCTCTTTTTCCTGCACCTGCAACGCGGCGTTCATGCCGGCGATCAGCCCCTGGGCCGCCGCCTCTTCATAACCGGTGGTGCCGTTGATCTGGCCAGCGAAAAAGAGGCCGTGCATATGTTTAGTCTCAAGGCTGCTCTTCAGCTCGCGCGGATCAAAGTAGTCATACTCGATGGCGTAGCCGGGGCGGGTGATGCGGGCGTTTTCCAGCCCCTTGATGGAGCGCACCAGATCGAGCTGCACATCAAACGGCAGGCTGGTGGAGATGCCGTTGGGGTAGATCTCGTGGGTGGTCAGCCCCTCCGGCTCCATAAAGAGCTGATGGGAATCTTTGTCGGCAAAGCGATGGATCTTGTCCTCGATGGAGGGACAGTAACGCGGGCCGACCCCCTCAATCACGCCGGTGTACATGGGTGAACGGTCAAGGCCGCCACGAATAATCTCGTGGGTGCGGGCATTGGTATGGGTGATGTAACAGCTGATCTGACGTGGATGCTGCGCCACCTGCCCCATGTAAGAGAATACCGGTGTTGGTGAATCGCCCGGCTGCTCTTCCATCTGGCTAAAGTCGATGCTGCGGCCGTCGAGACGCGGCGGGGTGCCGGTCTTGAGGCGACTCACCGTAAAGGGCAGCTCCCGCAGACGGCGGGAGAGGGCGTTGGAAGGGGGGTCACCGGCGCGACCCCCTTCGTAATTTTGCAGGCCGATGTGGATCAGCCCGCCCAGGAAGGTACCGACCGTCAGCACCACCGCCTTGGCGTGAAACCTCAACCCCATCTGCGTCACTACACCGACGGCCCGGCCATTTTCCACGATCAGGTCATCCACCGACTGCTGGAACAGCTCCAGGTTGGGCTGGTTCTCCAGCGCCTCGCGTACCGCTGCTTTATATAGAATACGATCGGTCTGGGCGCGGGTGGCACGTACCGCCGGCCCCTTGCGGCTGTTCAGAGTGCGGAACTGGATGCCACCCAGATCGGCGGCGTGGGCCATGATACCGCCCAGCGCATCCACCTCTTTCACCAGATGGCCCTTGCCGATACCGCCGATGGCGGGGTTGCAGCTCATCTGGCCGAGGGTCTCGATGTTGTGACTCAGCAATAGGGTCTTGCAGCCCATGCGCGCCGCCGCCAGCGCCGCCTCGGTACCGGCATGGCCGCCACCCACAACGATGACATCGAATTTTTCCCGATAGGAAATAGAGTTTGAGATGGGATGGGACATGGCGACTGGCTCCAGAAGGGTGGCCATTTTACTTTACTTCGGCAGTTAGGGCCAATCACGGCTATTTTATAAACATCTGTTTTTAGGCTATGGTTGCGTTCCCGTCGCAACAACTCCGCCACACTTATGTATATCCTACGCAGCAACTACAGCAGCAACGCCATCGCCCTGATCCAGTGGGCCCATGAACGACGACTGGAGAATCTCACCGTTGTCTACATCGACACCGGCTGGGCCGCAACGGGGTGGCTTGATCAGGTGGCAGGGTATGAAGCGTGGGTGCGCACGTTGGGCTTTGACACAATCCGGGTCACGGCTGCCAAACCTTTTGCCGATTTGATGCTGATGAAGCAGGGCTTCCCGACTCGCCGCTACCAGTGGTGCAGTCTGCACCTGAAGGGGATTCCGTTTTTAAACTGGGTAGAGCAGTACGATCCGCAGGGGACTGCCACGGTGTTACTGCCGCGCATTAATATTGATGACAACTGCGAAGCTGCGGCAGCTGAGTTCATCGACTGCTGTGAGTTTCACGGCAACCGCAAAGTATGGCAGCCACTGTGTGACTTCAGCGATGAGGCACGATCCCAACTGCTACAGCGCGCCACGACCACATCACTGCCACACACCAGCCAGGAGTGCGCGCCTTGTATCAACAGCACAGTGCCGCTGTTGCAACGGCTGACGGCGGCAGAGATCGAAAGGGTGGCCGAGCTGGAAGAGGATCTTGAAACGCCACTCTTCAACCCGGACGACTGCAACGGTGCGGCGGGCATTGTTGAAGTAGTGAAGTGGGCGCAAACTGCCCGCAGTGATGCACTGCAATACCGCTTTGGTTGCAGCGCCGCCTTTGGTTGCGGCAGCTAAGCCGCTGGCATAGCGTCGCCGATCACACCATAATGGGCAGACCAACCAGGGGGTATTCCATGAACAGTCGATACAGATTTGTTGTAGCGGTAATCGCCGCAGTGCTGCTGGCAGGGTGTGGCAGCAACAAGACCATGGTCGAGAGTGATCTCAACATCAAGGGGGCGCCTGACTGGGTCAACGAAGGCACACAGATGCTCAACGACAACGATGGGCGACTCTTCCACGGCGTGGGTCAGGCGCCGGTGATGGGCGATGAGTCGCTGCAACGCTCCACCGCCGATGAACGGGCGCGGGCAGAGGTGGCGCGGGTATTGAGTTCATACCTTAACGTCGCAACAAAAGATTACAGCGCCATGGCCAGCCGGGGTGGCGAGCAGGCCAACGAGCAGTCGGTCTCACGCCAGATCGATAACCTCACCCAGGTGAATCTGACCGGCGCCAAGATCATTGGCCACTGGCGCGACAGAAAGACCCAGACCGTTTACGCCATCGCTGAACTCGATATGAAACGCATGAAAGAGACCGTCGAACAGCTGGAGGCGATGAGCCCCGGACTGCGCGATTTTCTGACCCAAAAGGGTGACACCATTTTTGATCGATTGGCAGGAGAGAAATAAAAAATGATACGTAAAGTAATGACTGGCACAACACTGTTGGCCCTGATGCTCGGCGGCGGTCTGTTAAGCGGCTGTTCTACCAGTGTAGAGCGCATGGCGGTAGAGGAGAGCATCGACCTGAGCGGCGACTGGAACGATACCGACTCACGCCTGGTATCGGAAGAGATGATTCGCGATGTGCTGTCGCGGCCATGGCTGTCAGAGTTCACTGCTCAGAAAAACAAAGCGCCGGCGGTGATCGTGGGTGAGGTCAAAAATCTGAGCCACGAACATATCAACGTCGCGACCTTTGTGGGCGACATGGAGCGAGAGCTGATCAACGCCGGCAAGGTCGAGTTTGTCGCCTCAAAAACAGAGCGCGGCGAAATCCGTAACGAGCGCCAGGATCAGGAGCTCAATGCCCGCAACGATACCGCCAAGGCGATGGGCCAGGAGATCGGCGCCGACTTTATGCTCAAGGGCACCATCAATACCATCCTCGATACCGATGGCAAAACACAGGTGCGTTACTATCAGGTCGACCTGACCCTGATCAGCATGGCCGACAACCGCAAGGTGTGGGTGGGACAGAAGAAGATCAAGAAACTTGTCAAACGTCCAGGCATGCGCTGGTAGCCGATAACCGTGATAAACATGTCCCACCATCGAGAGACCGCCCGGGCGGTCTCTCTTATTTTTATATTGCTTATCACGCTGCTTGGCAGCGGCTGTGTCAGTATCACCTATCAGCAGGATGCGCTGGAAAAACACTTGATGTCGCAACAGCCGCAGCAGGCCATGGTGGCGCTTGATGCCTTAAAACTCGGCGAGCGTGACAAGCTTATCTACCAGCTCAACAAGGGTATGTTGCTGCGTATGCAAGGTGACATTAAAGCGAGTAACGAGACGCTGGAACAGAGCAAGGTGATGATCGATAAACTCGATGCCGTCAGCCTGCGCGAACAGGCCGCCGCTGTCTCCATCAACGACTCAATGCGTAGCTATCTGCCACCCATCTTCGAGCGTGCCATGCTGCACTGCGTCATGGCGCTCAACTATCTGGAACTGAACGACAACAACAGCGCCCGTGTTGAGGCACTGCAACTCGACGAGCTGCTCAAACAACATAAAGAGAAAAATCCGCTGCCCTTTGCCCACTACATCATCGGTCTAATCTTTGAGGCCAACAACGAACTCGACGATGCGCTGATCGCCTATCGCAAAGCTTATGATGATTACCGCACCAGCAAAACAAAAATCCCGCTGCTGCTGCAACAGGATCTGCTACGGCTCACTGAACACCTCGGGCTCGACGACGAAGAGAGAAAATATCAAACCGAGTTCCAACTCAAACAGTGGCCCACACAGGCAGCGCTACAACAGCAGGGGCAGGTGGTGGCTATTATTTTTAATGGTTTGATCCCACGCAAACACAGCCAGGAAATCAACGCGCAGTCTTTCAACAATGGTCAGCTGCATCGCATCTCAGTTCCATTTTATGAGACCCGTTCACCACAAGTGCGTAGCGCCACTTTGATCATCGCCGATCAACGCAGCCAGACCGAGCTGCTCGACCAACTGGACAAACATGCAAATGCCAACCTCAGTGAGCAGATGCCCGCCATCATCGCCCGTACCATCGCCCGCGTTGGTGTCAAAAACAAAGTGGTGGATAATGCGCGCAACCAGTCACCGCTGCTCGGACTCGCGCTCAACCTTGCCACCTTTATCAGTGAACAGGCCGATACCCGCGCCTGGAATACACTGCCACAGGATATTCTGATCGCCCGCAGTGTCGTTGCACCCGGCCGTTATGATCTTGAACTCAAACTTGATAACCAGCGCTCCAAAGCATGGCCCGAGATAGAGATCGCCAGACAGAAGATAAAATTTATCTCTTGGTACTGGCCCAACTCCAACGTCACTGGCAAGAGACCAAAATAATGAAAAGAATACCGATCCTCTTAACCCTCACCACCCTGCTGCTAACCGCTTGTAGCACCACACCACAAAAAGTGAATGAGCCAGCGTGGCTAAGTGATAACAGCACAAAATTCCCAGCCGCACTCTACCTCACCGGCCAAGGCAGTGGTGCTGACCTGAACATTGCTAAAGATAGCGCCCGCAGTGATTTGGCCAAACAGTTTGAAGTGGCGGTATACGAACGCAGTCAACAGACACAGGAGTATTTACGTTCACAACAGCAGGGCGAAGTGGTGGAGTCGCTGGAGCAGCAGGTGTCGCGCAAGCTCACCAGCGAAACCTCGCGCACCCTGCAAGGGGTAGAGATCGGCGAGCAGTGGCATGACAAAACCAACAAGCGCTACCACGCCTTGGCGGTGTTATCACGTCACCGCTCCCAGCAACAGCTTGAGCAACAGATCGTCAGCCTCGACAACAACACGGCACAACGTATCAAACAGGCAGAATCAACCGACGATCCACTAACAAAAGCCGGTTTGATTCAGCAGGTGATAGAACTGCAACAGCAGCGCAGCGTGGTGCAGAGTTCATTACAAGTTGTTGATGCCAGCGGCCATGGCAAACCCGCCACTATCTCATTGGCCGAATTGCAACGCAGCCGTGATGCCATTATCAACACCATAAAACTCGCCACCAACGCCACGGGCGCGATGCAGGATGAGCTGCAACAGCAGCTCGGTAGCGCTGCCTCGGCGGCTGGATTTTTTCTGCATGAAGAGGCGCCCGACTACACCCTAACAATCACCACCAAACTCGATCCACCGATCATACAAAATGGGTGGTACTGGCTGCGTGGCACACTGGAACTCAACCTCAAGGACAGCGCGGGCAAAGATGCAGGGGTAAAACGCTGGCCGCTCAAGGCCACATCCACCACCATGGAGCAGACACGCCAGCGCCTGCTTAACGATACCAATACCCTTCTGTCGCGAGAGCTGCGCAATACCGTACTGGAATTTTCAATTGTGCCCGAACCCGTTACTAAAAAATAAGTTTGATCACTTATTGAAAATAATTTTTACCATTTTTAAATTCGATTCAGGAGAGCAACACCATGCGTTATCTGGCAGCAAGTTTGACACTGATCATCAGCCTGTTCATCAGCGGTTGTGGTTACAACACCTTGCAAGTGACCGATGAGCAGATCAAGGCCAGCTGGTCAGAGGTGCTCAACCAATATCAGCGCCGTGTCGACCTGGTGCCCAATCTGGTAAATACTGTTAAGGGATATGCCGCACATGAGTCAGAAGTACTGATAAGTGTCACCGCAGCGCGTGCCAAAGTTGGTTCGATGCAGGCAACACCTGAGCTGATCAACGATCCCGAGGCCTTTGCCAGATTCCAGGCCAGCCAGGGGCAACTCTCTTCTGCATTGTCGCGCCTGATGGTGGTGGCAGAAAACTATCCCCAGCTAAAAGCAGATGGACTGTTCCGCGACTTGCAGGCGCAGCTGGAAGGGACCGAAAATCGCATTGCCGTAGCCCGCAACCGTTATATAAAAGCGGTTGCCGATTACAACGTCACCGTACGCTCCTTCCCCAGTAATCTGACCGCCATGGTGATCGGCGCCAAGGTGAAGCCCAACTTCACAGTGGAAAATGAGAAAGAGATCTCCACCCCACCCAAGGTTGATTTTGACGCAGCGCCTGCCGAGTAATTTATGCAGCCACGCGCATCCATAAATAGATTCACACACCTCTGGCTCTGGCTGCTGCTGTGCCTGCTGTTGCTGGCAAACACTGCGGCAACCGCAGAGATCGTTGTCCCGCCACTCAAAAGCCGCGTCACCGATCTCACCGCCACACTCTCGCAGCAGCAACAAACACAACTTGATGCAAAATTGAGTGCGCTGGAGAGCAGCAAGGGGAGTCAAATTGCAATCTTGCTGGTGCCCACCACCGTGCCTGAAACCATCGAGCAATATGGATTACGGGTGGCGGAACAGTGGAAACTCGGCCGCACAGGGGTGGATGATGGATTGTTGATTGTGGCCGCACTGCAAGATCGTAGCCTGCGACTCGAAGTTGGTTACGGTCTTGAAGGTGTGGTACCCGATGCCATCGCCAAACGGGTGATCAGTGAAATCATGCTGCCCCATTTTCGCCAGAATGATTATTACGCTGGATTGGTAGCGGGGGTTGATAGTTTGGCCGGGCTGATTGAGGGCGAACCATTACCCGCGCCGGAGCCGAAGTCACAACAAAATCGTGGCGCCGATGGCGCAGGCAACACCCTGTTCATGCTCATCGCCGCAGCCGTTGTGCTGGCAGGCATGATGCGGGCAATCTTTGGCCAACTGCTGGGTGCCACCATCGTCAGCACCATTATCGGTGTTGCCGCATGGATGCTGTTTGGCTCACTGATATTTACCCTGATCGGCGTTATCTTCGCCTTTGTCCTCACCCTTTCCGGTGGTGGGCACGGCGGCGGTTTTGGCGGCATGGGTGGCGGTGGCATTGGGCGTAGTGGTGGTTTTGGTGGCGGCGGCTTCGGCGGTGGTGGTGGCGGCTTTGGTGGCGGTGGCGCTTCAGGGAGATGGTGAAATGCTAGAACGGTTAATAAGACACCTGATAGTGCCCGGTTGGTGGCGGCGACGCACACTACCCACATCGATGCTGGATAACATTGAAACGGCCATCGCCGATAGCGAGACACGTCACTACGGTGAGTTACGTTTTGTAGTGGAGACACACCTCAGCTTTAACGCACTTATCCGCCGTATGAGCGCGCGTGAACGGGCCATCGAACTCTTTTCACAACTGCGGGTTTGGGATACCGAACAGAACAGCGGGGTGTTGATCTATCTACTGCTGGCCGATCGTGACTTCGAGATCATCGCCGATCGCGGCATCCATCAACGGGTTGGCAGTGAGACCTGGGAGGCTATCTGCCAACAGATGGAACAGCAGTTCCGTCAGCAACAGTTTGAAGCCGGTGTGATTGATGGCATTCATGCCATCAGCAAACTACTAACACAACAATTTCCGGCCGCCAGCAACAACATTAATGAACTACCCAACAGACCGACTGTGCTGTAGCCACTAACCACAATCGAGTTCAATAATCTGTGCCTGCAACTCATCCGCTGTTAAAATAATTTTTCCCACTGCAATCGGTAATGAAAAACGGCGCGGCCCCGCGCTGGCAGGATTGAAAAAGAGCACACCCGATTTTAGTTCGTTGTGCGGCTTGTGTGAATGGCCATAGATCACCGCCCGACAACCCTGCTCTGCTGGATCAATATTAAGATCCCTGATGTTGTGCAGCAGCAGAAACCTCATGCCATTCGCCACCACCATTACAACCTCCGGCAATGCCTCTGCCCAACCCTCACTATCAATATTACCCCGCACCGCAATGGTCGGCGCAATCTGCTGCAATTCATCAAGAACAGTGCTAGTACCAATGTCACCGGCATGAAGAATCAGATCACTGCCTTGCAATGCAGCCTTAGCCTCATCACGTAACAGACCGTGAGTATCGCTGATGATGCCGAGAGTGGTGATGTTGTGAAAATGGTATTTGGTATTAGCAGAGAGAGTCATTGGGTTTGTAACATTCCATTGTTCCGCGTGGGCATGGAAGACCTGCCCACCCTACTTGGCTGCTGTGATAACAGTCCTGTCTCCACCCAACAATTCAGTTAGTTTATCTCTATGAACAAGTATCAATGCACATATTATTGCCGTGCCAATACCAAGCTCCCACCTCAGTCTTTTCTCATTTAATATTTCCAATGCCTCTTCATTTCCTGAAAGTGCTAGCAAAGCATCTTCTCTGCAAGAAAATGCTTTTTTACCAGCATCAACTGGGTTCGGTATTTCCATTAACTCAACAACCATATTTTCCATTAATGCTGATACGGCCATATGATTTATGCCTAGATCAATACCTTTTCCAACCAAACCAAACATTATATATATTTCTTTTTCGTAGCTTTTTAGCTCAAAATCAACAGGATTATGTGCGACGCTATTTCTAATTTTTTTCAAACATAATATTGAATCTATTAGGCCAGACGGAAGAAGCCTACACACATAAGCAATATTCAACTTCGAAGCTAAAGTTGAAAAAGGCCCCGGATAAGACAGTATTTCTTTTTTCCGTTTATTGCTTGTTTTGCTAGGAACTAACTGATCGAAAAAATTATTTAGTTGTTCATCAATTTGAGATGATGCTAACAACACAGCACCTCTATCTGACTCCTTTACCAGTATAGGGAATAATTGATTCATGAATATTTTAACATCAGGATGATCCATGAAATGCTCTTCAGTTTCCAAAATAAACTCCTTAAATTCAGAATATAGATAGGACGACACCTCACAGCCAATGGTGGGCACGTTTTTGGTCCCCACGCGGAATGAATACTATCCAGCCAATAGAGGTTACAACAAGGTAACCCAAAAAGCATGCCTGCTGCCGAGGGTTTCTACTTTACTCCAATTAAAAACGGGCGAGAACGGTTACTCCACAACCTGCGATGTTTTAATCACATGCGCAGCCTGTGTTGGCAAAAAATATTGATAATAAGGTGCTGAGTGCAGTGCATTGGCGGGGTCGTATTTCAGGCCATAGAGTTCAAAGTAATCCCATGCAAATCTTGGTTCCATCTCGCGGCGTGAAACCAGCTCTAGCAGTTTGGCATTTTCGATGCTCTTTTCAAGTTGCGCAGCGTGCGCAACAACTTCGGCCTTGAGTGCAGCGGGGATGTTGCTGTTTTTTTCTGGCTGGGTAAATACCTGTAACAACAATCCATGGGTGTAGTGACCGACCGGTGTCATTATTTTAATCTTCTCTTTTACCAATGCATGCATCAGATCATCGAGCGGTACAGCGAGGCGTACTCCGTTCACCAGTTTTGTGGCACGAATGCCAAAGTGATGGGCGGTGTAACCATAGACTCGGTTCCAGTGCTGAATAATCTGCGCCGGATCAGCGGCATCTGACTGATCGATAAAGAGGCGTAGCACCTGACCGTTTTGTAAAATTTTATAGAGTGGGTATGCGTTCCAACCATCGGTGAATTGATAGTAGGCCTCACCAACACATTGGCTGGTGACGTAGCCGTGCTGTTCAATTAGTAGTGTTGCAATACGTTCTGCATCCTGGTGGCTTTGACTACCACAACGAATGGCCATGTGATCATAGACCACGTCCCAGCCGTAACGCGGCGCAATCTCCAGCAGCATTAGATCGGCCTGGCTATAACAAAATGATTCAACGGCCTTTACCGCGCAATAAACATCCAGATTTTTTACCCACGCTGCAATCAATGTTGCCTGGGCGTCGCTCAGTGTGGTGTTGGCACGTGTTAGCAGGGTGGTGAGAAATTCGTTGGCATAATCAGATATAGATTCACGCGCCTGCGGCAGATCAGTTTCAAAGGGCAGGCTACTCTTTGCCGCATGATAGGCCGATAACAGTTTGGAGACTGTCTGCACGCCGTCAAAAAATGGTTGGGCCGTCACTGCGGCAGGTGTGGCGAAAAATGGTGTCATATCAAGTGTAAAGATTTCAGATTCGCTGCCTGTTATATGAATCTGGCTTGGCGCTTCCGCCGCTTTAAAAGAGGCATCCGCCGCCAGCAACTGTTTGACCAGTTTGTTGGCAAGAGTTGAGTTGTGACGTGGTGACATGGCGGCCTCCTGATACTGCTGTTGTAACGGCACTGCTAAACGCCGACGATGCTGATGACTATATATGTAGATCGGCACAAAGGAGGAAATTTTGACTAAGCGCACAATATTACTACTGGGTGCTGGCAAGATCGGTTCGTTGATCACCTGCATGCTGGCGGAGTCTGGCGATTATGATGTACATGTCGGCAGCCTCAATACCGAGGCGGCGCAGACACTCTGCCGCGAGACCGGTCTGTGTGATGTGAATGCCTTTCTGCTCGACGTGACCGATGAGGCGGCGCTGAGTGCGGTGATGCAGAGACACCCCTACGATGCCGTCATCTCCTGCCTGCCTTACTACTGTAATCCATTGGTGGCCGACCTTGCCGCCCGTTACAACATCAACTATTTTGACCTGACCGAAGATGTGGAGGTGACACGCCATGTGCAACAGGTAAGCGCGGGCAAACAGACTATCTTTATGCCGCAGTGTGGTCTGGCCCCCGGCTTTATCAGCATCGCGGCCAATGAGTTGATGCGCCACTTTGACTCGCTTGATAGTGTAAAGATGCGTGTTGGTGCGCTGCCAATCAATCCTAACAACGTGCTCAAATACTCTCTTACCTGGTCCACCGACGGTCTGATAAATGAGTATGGCAATCTCTGCTACGGCATCGAAGAGGGCGAGCTGATTGCACTGCAACCGCTGGAGGGATATGAAACCATCACCCTCGATGGTGTGCTTTATGAAGCCTTCAATACCTCCGGCGGCCTCGGCACCCTGGCGCAGAGCTACGACGGCCAGATCCGTTCGATGAACTACAAGACCATGCGTTACCCGGGCCATTGCGATGCCATTCGCCTGTTGATGAACGACCTGCGCCTCAACGACGATCGCGATACACTCAAACGTATTCTTGAAAACGCCATCCCCAAAACCAAGCAGGATGTGGTGCTGATTTACGTTGCAGTAACAGGACATACTAACTAGTCAGCAGCAAAGGATACCGCTTCGTTTCTGAAAAATGATTTCACCAATTCCTTATCCTGTGCAATTAATTCCAAATCTATAAACGTTCGCTCCCAAAGTGACTCCCCTTTTTTGAGAGGAGACCTCGCAGTACCCGTTTGTCGAATGTAGTTCCAGACCAGTTCGTCAGGATTTAGATCTGGCGCATAGGGCGGCAGAATAAATATGCTGAGTCG
>CAMTXZ010000150.1:0-19660 GCA_947085765.1 uncultured Chromatiaceae bacterium
GAACTTCAATCCTCAATATAAAAATTCCTGTCTTCACGACAGATGCAACGCGGGCCGTTACCGGGCCACCACGCCAAGATCAACGATCTTTATGCTTTTACAAAACCGGGGCTCTGTTTTCAAGCCGCTGAAACAAGCAGGCGATTTTACCTTTTTTTGCCCTAAACGGGAAATCAACGCTACGGCTGCTCAACTGCTGAGGCGTTTGAAGGGCATGACAGAGGAGTGCTGACAACAGACCAGGAGATCAACATCGCGGGGGGAAACCAGCCGCGCGGCCGTGGTCAGGGTGAAGGTGGTTCAGCGCCATCGCGGGCGCCGGTTAAGATAAGCCCATCAGGCTGGCGCCATTCAGCTCTGGCGCCGCTGCAATTTCGTAACGATCTCCGCAGCCGGTAATGGTTTACTGAAATAGTAACCTTGGTACTGATCGCAGCCTTGCAATGCCAACGTGGCGCGCTGCGCCTCAGTCTCTACCCCTTCGGCGATTACGTTCATGCGCAGACTGTGGGCCAGGCCAATAATGCCGGCAACAATCGAGGCTGCATCCAGGTCGGTGACCATGTTGTGCACAAAGGAGCGGTCGATCTTCAGTGTGCTGATCGGAAAACGTTTCAGATAACTCAGACTCGAGTAACCGGTGCCAAAATCATCAAGCGAGAGCTTTAGACCCATGGCATCCAACGTACGTAGCGTCTCGATCATCTCATCAGTACTATCCATGAAGATGCTTTCGGTAATCTCCAACTCTATAAAACGTGCTTCCACTCCCGTTTCGTCCAGAATGCGCACAATATCTTGCACCAACGTTTTCTGCCGGAACTGTTTGACGGAGAGATTGATCGCCACTTGTGGCAACTCATAGCCCTGCTCCTGCCACGTTTTCAACTGTGTGCAGGCCGATCGCAACACCCATTCGCCAATCGGTACGATCAGCCCGCTCTCTTCAGCCAGGGGGATAAATTTGAGCGGTGGAATCAAACCCTGCTGGGGATGCTGCCAGCGCAGCAGCGCCTCCAGCCCCACCAGTTTACCGCTGGCCATATCGACCAGCGGCTGGTAGTACAGCAGCAGCTCATTGCGTTCCAGGGCATGGCGTAAGTGAGTTCCCAGCTGCTGTTTTTCCGCCGCCAGCTGATTCATCTGCGGCGCAAAAAACTGCCAGTTGTTACGTCCGGTCTCTTTGGCGTGGTACATCGCCGTGTCACTGTGTTTGAGCAGAGCATCAGCACTTACACCATCGTCAGGGAAGACCGCAATGCCGATACTGGCACTGATGTAGAGTTCCTTGGCATCGATCTCATACGGCAACAGTAGCTGGTCGAGAAGCTTCTGCGCCGTGCCCCCTGCGTCCTCGGCATTGGTGATACTGGGCAACAAGACGATAAACTCATCCCCGCCCTGACGCGCCACCGTATCCTGACCGCGCAGATTAGAGACAAGTCTTTGGGCAACCTCTTTCAACAGCAGATCACCAATATCATGACCCATCGAATCATTGATAGTCTTGAACTGATCCAGGTCAATAAAGAGCACCGCACCCTGCCCCATATTGCGTTGCGCCTCTAGTAGCGCCTGCCGGATACGATCCTGAAGTAAATTACGGTTGGGTAGATTGGTCAAGGCATCATGGCTCGCCAAATGGGCAATGTGCTGCTCCGCCTGCTTGCGCTCACTGATGTCACTCACCATGGCGACAAAACGCGGCTCCTGGCCTTCCAGATTGATGAGCTGGAGAAAAGTCTCCGCCAGCGTGTCATGCCCATCTTTATGGCGATGGAGGCTCTCAAAAGTCAGCGATGGCTGCACCCCCTCAATCAAAGGCTGTAATAATTGCCGGAATCGCTCCTGGGTATAATCAGCGGTGATATCCAGCACCCGCATCTGCAACAGCTCGGCTTCGCTGTAGCCCACCTGCCGCCTCGCCCCTTCGTTGACATAGGTGAGGCGCAGCGTATCCGGATCGAACATAAAGACCCCATCGAGCGTCTGGTCGAGTGTGTTTTTGAACTGACTCAACTCGGTGTGGAGCTGGCGTGTTGCCCGTTCCGAATCGACCAGTTTGCGCACCAGCGGCCGCACCAGGACATGCAACAACAGCATGCCTGCCACCACCAGGACAGCTAATAACGGCACAATAAATTTCAGCTGATTTATCACCGGCTGATACAACTCTGCCCGATCGATCTTGATCACCATGCCAAGGCCGAGTGCGCCCACAGGGGCATAGGCTGCGACCACCTGTTCACGCCGGTAATCCTTGGCAAAGATGATGCCGCTCTTTCCGTTCAAGGCATAGTTCATTGGCAATGATTTCCCCTCAATCATAACGGGAAAACGCTTGAATATTTTTCCGGAAATCCGGTTTGTAAAGCAGTCCATGTTTTTTGCGTCATCGGCCAGCAGCGCACACACGGCAAACTCACCCGTTTTACCAATCGATGTTATATCGGCAAAGGCTTCGGTATTTTTCGACAGTTTAGTTTCCGTCACAATCATGCCGATGTAATGTCCCTGCTGATCAAGCACATCCATGCTGGCATGAAGAATAAAATAGCCGTCCCACAGCAGGAATGCTGGCGCGACTGTATTCAAGGGAACACGCAGAGCATACTTTTGAGAGAAATCACCGGCACGTGCCACTTCATGCCCACCAAGGCCGTAAAAAGAGACGCCTGTGACAGTGGTCGACAAAAATGACCGGGCAATGTTTTGCAGATTGGCCAATCCGACCGCATCGTCTGGTTGTGATGCCAGCAATTGCAGATTTTGAATCAGGAACGGACGGCTGGCTACTGTCTGAGTATTGCTCAGTGCTTGAGCAATACCACTTTCAAAAAAACGTACATTGTTCTGCAGCGATGCTCCAAGGCCTGTGCTGAGCAGAGACTCCGCACTCCGCTGCATTACCACATAGACGGAAATACCGGCGGTCAGTGTCAATGCCACCAGAATCAATCCGCCAATGACATTGATTCTCTGCTTGTCGCGCGCTAGAAACAAATTGCTTTCCCAAACTTTCTATTCTTGATTTTTCTATACCGCTAAAAGGTGCCTGACATTAACACCAAACCCTGAAAGAGTGAGAACAGAACGTTCTCTTTTAGCTCTTTGTTATAACGGCATAGAAATGAAAAAGACCAGATTCAAATGGCGTTTGGTTAATCTTGTTGGTGCCCGGAGCAGATAACTTTAGTGGCTAAAGCGACTGGCTCGTATTCCACGCACACCCGTAGATCACCCCCCGTTAAGGCGAGCGATGACGCTTGTAATAGTTAATCAGACCATTGGTCGAGGTGTCATGACTACTCACCGCTCCATCATCCACCAGCTCCGGCTGAATCGCCTGGGCCAGCTGTTTGCCCAGCTCCACCCCCCACTGATCGAAGGAGTTGATGTCCCAGATAATGCCCTGGACAAATATCTTGTGTTCGTACATGGCGATCAGTGAGCCGAGTGTGCGAGGTGTTAACTTCTGATAGAGGATGGAGTTGGTGGGACGATCCCCCTCAAACACCTTGTGTGGCAACAGCTGCTCCAATGCCTCTGCCTGCATACCTGCTGCCTCCAGCTCGGCGCGCGCTTCAGCCGCAGTGCGGCCACGCATCAGCGCTTCGGTCTGGGCGAAGAAGTTGGAGAGCAGAATGGCATGATGGCCATCAATCGGATTCTGGCTCTCAATCGACGCAAGAAAATCGGCCGGGATCAACTTGTTGCCCTGATGCACTAGCTGAAAAAAGGCGTGTTGACCATTGGTGCCCGGCTCGCCCCAGATGATCGGACCAGTGGCCCACTCTACTGACTTACCACCACGCGTCACATGTTTGCCGTTGCTCTCCATATCCCCCTGTTGCAGGTAGGCGGGAAACCGATGCAGGTACTGGTCATAGGGGAAGATGGCGTAGCTGTCGGACTCAAAGAAGTTGTTGTACCAGACCCCCAGCAGCGCCATGATCACCGGGATGTTTTGCTCCGCTGGAGTATGGCGAAAGTGTTCGTCCATCTCGTGGGCGCCCGTCAACAACTCTTCAAAGTTATCCATGCCGATGTAAACGGCAATGGAGAGGCCAATAGCACTCCAGAGCGAATAACGGCCACCGACCCAGTCCCAGAACTCAAACATGTTATGGGTATCAATACCAAACGCCGCCACCGCTTTGGTATTGGTAGAGAGCGCGACAAAGTGACGCGCCACCGCCTGTTTATCGTCCAGCGTATCCAGCAACCAGACACGCGCCGTGCGAGCGTTGGTTAATGTCTCCTGGGTGGTGAAAGTTTTGGAGGCGACGATAAAAAGGGTCGTTTCAGGATTGAGTGGTTTGAGCGTTTCGACAATGTGCGTACCATCAACATTCGAGACAAAATGCACATTGAGACCCGCCTGCGCATAAGGCTTAAGCGCCTCAGTCACCATCACCGGACCCAGGTCAGAGCCACCGATGCCGATGTTGACCACATCGGTGATCGCCTTGCCGGTGTGGCCCTGCCAGCGGCCGCTCCGCACCTGTTCGCTGAAGTGACGCATCTTGGCCAACACCGCATTAACCTGCGGCATGACATCCTCGCCATCCACCAGAATCGGACGATTGCTCCGGTTGCGTAGCGCCACATGCAACACCGCGCGATCTTCAGTGACGTTGATCCTGTCACCATTAAACATGCTTTCGGTCCAGCGTGGCACCTCGGCGAGACGCGCCAGATCCAAGAGCAGCGCCATGGTCTGTTCGGTGATGAGATTTTTGGAGTAGTCAAATAGAATATCGTTAAAAGCGATGGAGTATTTTTCAAAACGTTGCGGGTCGGCATCAAACCAGTCACGCATGTGCTGTGATTCAATTGCGCCTTGATGTGTCCGTAATGTCTGCCAAGCCTGTGTACGCGTTATTGCATCCATACCTACTCCGCGTTGTTGTTTTTAATATTTTTTATCGTTTGATTAATACGCTTCAGAACCCACATCACTCCCCCCAAGCCCAAGAGAGTGGCGCCAGAACTGGTCCTCTCTATCAAACAAGCGGTAGGTGCCCCGTGGTCCCCAGCTGCCGGCCGGATAGGTGTTGATGAAGTCACGCTCCATCGACCAGACCTTAAGAATGGGGTCCACCACACGCCACGCCCACTCAACCTCATCGTAACGTAAAAACAGCGAATGGTCGCCTTTGATCACATCAAGAATCAGGTCTTCATAGGCGTCGCCCTGCGCCCCATGATCATTGTCATGATAACTGGCATCCAGGCTAATCATACGTGTCTTCATGGCGGTGCCATGCTCCTTGACGTTGATCTCCATCTTCAGGCAATCACTTGGCTGTATGCCCAGCAACAGCCAGTTAGGTTGCATCTGATCAAGCTTGGCGCCACGGAAGAGCAGCTGGGGTGGCTGCTTGAAACGGATACTGACGGCGGAGCTCCCTTCAGCCATACGTTTGCCGGTGCGCAGATAGAAAGGCACACCCTTCCAGCGCCAGTTGTCGATGTAGAGTTTGAGCGCGGCATAGGTCTCGGTCACGCTGTCGCCGGGCACGTCCTCCTCCTCCAGGTAACCTGGCACCGACTGACCATTGATCTGGCCTGCCGAATATTGGCCACGGAAGGCGTGGGCATGCACCGCCTTCTGCGGGATCGGCCGCACCGATTTAAGCACCTTCACCTTTTCATCGCGTAGTGACTCAGCATCCATACCTGCTGGCGGCTCCATCGCCACCAACGCCATTAGCTGCATCAGATGGCTCTGCAACATGTCACGCAGAGCACCCGCGTTATCGTAATAATTGGCGCGGCTGCCAATGCCCAGCGTCTCTGAGTGGGTGATCTGGATGTGATCGATGTAGTTGCGGTTCCACAACGGCTCCAGCATCAGGTTGGCAAAACGGAATACCAATACATTGCGTACTGTCGCCTTACCCAGATAATGGTCGATACGGTAGATCTGGTTTTCATTGAGATGACGAGTCAATCCCGCTTGCAAAATCTGCGCACTGAGCAGGTCGTAACCAAACGGTTTTTCAATCACCACTCGCCCCCAACCGTGATTCTCCTGCAGCAACCCAGCCTTGCCGAGTTTGTCGATGACGGTACTAAACTCCGAGGGGCTGATCGACATGTAATAGAGCACATTGCGCGGAAATCTACCGCTATTGGTCAGCTTTTCCATCAACCCGACGTAAGAGCTCTCATCACTCAGATCACCCTCGTGGTAATCAAGTTTTTCACTGAAACTCTGAAACGCCTCCTCGTCATAACCACGCGGATATTTCTCCGTCAGCATCTTGGCTACTTCATCGATCCACTGCTGTTGATCCCAGGCACGGCGGCCAAAGGCCAGCACCTTAGACCCTTCTGGCAGCCGTTTTTCCGAATCGAGCCGGAACAGCGCCGGCATCAATTTAAGCCGCGACAGATTACCGGTGGCGCCGAAAATAACGATAGTACAAGGAGGCAGTTTACTCATGAGCTAGCCTTTTTCACCGCATGGCCCCCAAAGGCGTTACGCATCATAGAGAGCAGTTTGAAGTCATAGCCCTCATTATCCTGGCTGGTGAAACGCATACTCAAGGCCAGACTCAATACCGGCGCAGCGGTGCCCTGATCAATCGATTCAATCACCGTCCAGCGTCCCTCACCGGAATCAGGCACATACGGGGCGACATCTTTAAGCTGCTGATCCTGGCTCAGCGCCTCTGCCGTCAGATCCAGCAGCCAACTTCTCACCACCGATGAGTGGCGCCACAGCTCGGAGATTTTGGCCAGATCAAGATCAAATTCGCTCTTGCCCTTCAGCAAGGCAAAACCCTCGGCCATCGCCTGCATCATGCCGTATTCGATACCGTTATGAATCATCTTGGTAAAGTGGCCAGCCCCCACCGGGCCGACATGCGCCCAGCCGCGATCAGCCGCTGGCGCCAGCACCTTCAGCGCCGGCTCCACCTGCGCCGCCACCTCCGGTTCAGCGCCCACCATCAAACAGTAGCCGTTGGCCAATCCCCAGACACCACCCGAGGTACCGGCGTCCATAAAACCGATGCTATGTGATTTCAACAGCGCGCCACGACGCTGACTATCGTGATAGTTGGAGTTTCCACCATCAACCACCACGTCTCCCGGTTCAAGCAGTGAAACCAGATCCTGCAGCGCCTGTTCGGTCGGCTCACCACTTGGCAACATCAACCAGACTATTCGTGGCGCCTGCAACTGACTCACCGCGTCACGCAAAGAGGTGGCGGCGATCATGCCCTCCTCAGCCACCAGCGTATCCACAATCTCGGCAGAGCGGTTGTAACCCACCACCTCAACCCCGCCACGACAGAGACGGCGCGCCATATTGCCACCCATCTTCCCTAAACCAATCATTGCCATGCGCATAAGCCAACTCCTTCCTGGAACAGTCTGTTTATCGGGTACACCAGCACACCATCTTTAAAATAGACGATACCGGCAATGTGTTAACAAATAAAGCAGAGGTACCTTGCAACCTCGGCAGCCCCAGTGTAGTCGTCTCGGCGCTGCGAAACTTGAGGAAAAGCCACTATCGCCCCATTTTTCAGCCCATTGCGACATGCCGTTACCTGAGATCAAATTGCCCCGATTTTCCCCACCTTAAGCCCTCTCTGTTATTCTGAGTCTAAACTGGCCTGTAGCGCAGGCGCATCAGTACCATTGCAGTTGTAGGAATGCACATGTCAAACAGTAAAAAAATTCTTTTTGTGGCCAGCGAGGCCTATCCAGTGATCAAGACCGGCGGTCTGGGCGATGTTTCCGGCAGTCTGCCGGCTGCCCTAAAAACCTTAAAACAAGATATATGCATCATCATGCCCGCCTATCGTGAAACCTTGCGTAAGGTAAAAGGGTTGAAGCTGGCCAGCGTCACCATGACGGGCGTACCAGAGACGGTTCGGCTACTGGAGGGACGTTTCCCCGGCACCAACGTAAAACTGCTGCTAGTCGATTCACCGCAACACTTCGATCGTGGCGGTGGTCCCTATCTCGATGTTGAAGGCGAGGACTGGTCCGACAACGCCGAACGTTTTGCCACCTTTGCCCAGACCGTGACCGCCGTTGCACTCGACCAGGCCGGACTGGCGTGGCAACCCGATGTCGTTCACTGCAACGACTGGCAGTGCGGTCTGATCCCGGCGCTGCTGTCACTCCACCCACAGCGCCCAGCGACCGTCTTTACCATTCACAACCTCGCCTATCACGGCTATTTTCATCCCGACACCTTTGCCACCCTCGATCTGCCCAAAAAACTCTGGGGCATGCACGGCCTGGAGTTCCACGGCGGCCTCTCTTTCATCAAGGGTGGACTGGCCTTTGCTGACATGATCAGTACCGTCAGCCCCACTTATGCCCAGGAGATCCGCAGCCCGATGTTTGGTTACGGTTTGGAAGGATTGCTTAACCACCGCTCCGAGCGCCTGACAGGCATCCTCAACGGCATCGATTATAAAGAGTGGAATCCCGCCGCTGATCCACACCTGCCCCACCCGTTCGACCGCAATGACCTGAGCGGCAAAGCCAAAAACAAACAGGCGCTGCAACAGCAGTTTGGCCTGCCGCAACAGAGCGATACACCCCTGCTGGGACTGGTCGGCAGATTGGTAGAGCAGAAAGGGATTGATCTGGTGCTCAGCATCATTCCCAACCTGATCCACCAAAATAGCCAACTGGTCGTACTGGGCAGTGGTGACAAACGCTTTCAGCAAACCTTGAGTGAGGTGGCCGCCACCTACCCCCACAACATCGCCGTGCATATCGGCTATAACGAACCGTTGGCCCACCAGATCGAGGCCAGCGCCGACATGTTCCTGATGCCATCGCGCTTTGAGCCGTGTGGCCTCAACCAGATCTACAGCCTGCGCTACGGCACCGTGCCGATTGTGCGCCACACGGGCGGCCTGGCCGACACCGTCGTGGATGCCAGCGCTGCCAATCTCACCGCCGGTACCGCCACCGGCTTCCAGTTTGAGCAGGCCAACAGCGACGAACTGTGGTCAACCACCCATCGCGCCATCAGCCTCTACCGCGACCACCCCGAGCAGTGGCGGCAGCTGATCACCACCGGCATGAAGCAGGATTTCAGCTGGAAGCAGAGCGCGCGCCACTATCTGGAGCTTTATAACCAGGCAATCCAGCACCGCAACAGCGAAGCGTTCCCAGGACAAACCACAATCCCCGACCAGCGTGTATAATTGCCGCCCTAGTCTCGGCGGGGTTCATAACCACCGCGCATAAATAGGAATTAACCAGTTGCCTCTGAAAACAAGTATGGATAAAAAACTGCGCGCTCGCGTCAAGCTTTTAGGCACCCTGCTCGGCAATGTGCTACGTGCCCAGGCGGGCGAAGAGGTCTTTGCCGCCGTTGAAACCCTGCGTAACGGCTATATCGGTCTGCGCAAAAAGGGCGGTGGCGCCAACAGCAACAAACGCGCCCAGCTGTCCCGTCTGATCACCAGCCTCGACCCCAATACCGCGACCCAGGTGGTACGTGCCTTCAGTATCTATTTCAGTCTGGTCAACATTGCCGAGGAGTCCTATCAGCATCTGGAACGTCGCCGCCAGTGCCGCAGCAGCGGCCCGGCGTGGCCCGGCTCCTTTGCCGCCACCCTGCACGAGCTGCGCCAGAGCAACATCGACGCCGACCAGATTCAAACCATTCTCAACCGTCTCAACTACTATCCGGTCATCACCGCCCACCCCACCGAGGCCAAACGGCGCATGGTGAAGGAGGCGCTGCGACGCATCTTTGTCACCAGTGAAAAGCTTGACAACACCGGCCTGACGGCACAGGAGAAAGAGGAGATCACCCTGCAACTGGAGACCGAGATCCAGATCCTCTGGAAGACCGATGAGGTCCGCATCCGTCGCCCCAAGGTCGAAGATGAGATCCACGCCGGCATCACCTACTTTCAGGATTGTCTGTTTGAGGCGGTGCCCCTCGCCTACCGCAATCTGGAGCGCGCCACGCAGCGCATCTACGGCGACCACGTCAGCGTGCCAAGCTACCTGCGGTTTGGCTCCTGGATCGGCGGCGACCGCGACGGCAACCCCAACGTCACCCCCGAGGTGACAGCCTACGCCCTGCGTACCCAATCTGAAGCAGTGCTGCTGGAGTACCTCAACCGGCTGAGCGAGCTGAGCCGCACGCTGACCCTCTCCAGCTCACTCTGTACTCCGACGACAGTCTTCAATCGCGCCCTCAAGGCCTACGACCCGCTGGCGGATATCGCCTTCTCCGGCGACAGCGAACGGTTCGATAACGAACCCTATCGGCGCATGATCTTTGTCATCCGCTATCGTCTGGAACAGAACCTGGTCCAGGTTAAACGGGCGCTGCATGAGCACTACTCCGACAATCAGGCCAAGCGCTACGAGAATGAAGATGAGCTGCTGCGCGACCTGCGTCTGATTCACGACTCACTGCTCAGCCATGGCGACGTACGTGTGGCCGACGGCAAACTCAAGGATCTGATCCGTCTGGTGGAGACCTTCGGTTTCTACCTGATGAATCTGGACGTACGCCAGGAGTCAACCCGTCACAGCGACGCCATCACCGAGATCCTCAGCGTCGCCTACAACGACAACAGCTACGCCGATCTTAATGAAGAGCAGCGTCTGGAGGCCCTCAGCGAGCGCGTCGCCAGCCGTCAGGCCCCGACCCTCGACAAGAGCGTGCTCAGCAAACCGACCCGCGAGACCATCGAAGTCTTTGAAGTGATGCGGCAGATGCAAAAAGAGATCAGCCCGCGCGCCTTTGGCACCTACGTAATCTCCATGACCCACGCCGCCAGCCACGTGATGGAGGTGATGCTGTTGGCGCGCCTCACCGGCCTGATCGATTGCAGCAGCAAAGACTGGCGCTGCAACATCCTCGTCTCACCGCTCTTCGAAACCATCGAAGATCTGGCCCACATCGAAATCGTGATGGAGCAACTGCTCAGCAACGACACCTATCGCCAGCTGCTCGCCATTGCCGGCAACAGCCAGGAGGTGATGCTCGGCTACTCCGACTCCTGCAAAGACGGCGGCATCCTCGCCTCCAACTGGACCCTGCACGAGGCGCAACGCAAGATCACCACCATCGCCCAGCGCCACCACATCGACTGCTGCCTTTTCCATGGCCGGGGCGGCACCATCGGCCGGGGCGGCGGCCCCACCCACGAAGCGATCCTGTCGCAACCGGCGGGCACCGTCTTTGGCCAGATCAAGTTCACCGAACAGGGCGAGGTGCTTTCATCCAAGTACAGCAATCTCGAAACCGCTGTTTACGAGTTGACCATGGGCTCCACCGGCCTCATCAAGGCCAGCCGTGGCATCGTGGAAAAGACCCCGGCCGTGCGCGACCGCCATGCCGACATCATGGAGACACTCACACACGAGGGTGAAGCCGCCTATCGCGCCCTTACCGACAACAATCCGGCACTGCTCGACTACTTCTATGAAGCCACCCCGGTGATGGAGATCGGCCTGCTCAACATCGGCTCACGCCCCTCGCACCGCAGCAAGGGCGACCGCTCCAAAAACTCCGTGCGCGCCATCGCCTGGATCTTCGGCTGGGCACAAGCGCGCCAGACCATGCCCGCCTGGTACGGCATCGGCACCGCGCTGGAGACCTGGTACAAACAGCACGCTGACAACAACATCAAAACACTCAGCGAGATGTACCAGCACTGGCCCTTCTTCCGCGCCCTGCTCGGCAATACCCAGATGGCGCTGTTCAAATGCGACATGGCCATCGCCAAGGAGTACGCCGCACTCTGCCAGGACCCCGAGACGGCCACGCAGGTCTATAACCAGATTGAGGCCGAATACAACCGCACCGTCGAATATGTGCTCAAGGTCGCCAACATCGAACAGCTGCTCGATGAGACACCAATCCTGTCACTATCGCTGGCGCGCCGCAGCCCCTATCTGGACCCGCTCAGCCACATCCAGGTCACACTGCTGAAACGGTACCGCGACCAAAACCTGCCGGATGCCGAACGAACCATCTGGCTCGACCCACTACTGCGCTCCATCAACGCCATCGCCGCCGGCATGCGCAACACAGGTTAAGAAGTGGCGCTGGCAGCCGATGATAAAAGTCGACAGGGGTGGGTGACAACAATCACCCAACCCAATCGACACTAAATCACCAACGCCCCGGGGGGGGGACAGACAACATGAAACTAGACGACATCCGCACCATCGCACGCAATACCGGTATCAAACCCGGCAAACTCAATAAAACCGACCTGGTGCGCGCCATCCAACGCCAGGAGGGCAACCACGACTGCTTCGCCACCGCCGCCATCGACAGTTGCGGCCAAACAGCGTGTTTATGGCGCGCAGACTGCGTCGCCACCGCCCAGAAGAGCAGCGCCGCCTGAGTACAGGCCGTTACTAACGACAAATAAAAAAAGGGAGAGCAACAGCTCTCCCTTTTTATTTTTATCCCAAATTGAGATATCTAACGACCGGTTACTGCAACCCCTTCGGCAGCGCAAATACCACATTCTCTTCACGCCCTTTGGCCTGTTCGACGTTGCCAACACCCCACGCTTGCAGCTGCGCCACCACTTCGTTGACCAGCACTTCGGGAGCGGAGGCGCCGGCGGTCACGCCTACCGTGGTGACGCCTTCCAGCCAGCTTCGCTTAATCTCGCTGGCGTTGTCGATCAGATAGGCCTTGGCACCGCACTTCTCGGCGCTCTCACTCAGACGGTTGGAATTGGAGCTGTTGGGCGAGCCCACCACCAGGATCAACTCGCAACGTGCCGCCAGCTCTTTTACCGCGTCCTGGCGGTTTTGCGTGGCGTAGCAGATGTCATCCTTGCGCGGCCCTTCGATAGCGGGGAAGCACATCTTTAGGGCGATGATGACGTCCTGGGTCTCATCCACCGAGAGGGTGGTCTGGGTGACAAAGGCGAGCCGTTGCGGGTCCTTAACCTGCAACTGCGCCACATCGATGGGGGTCTCCACCAGATAGACACCGCCACTCTCCCCCGCATTACGATACTGCCCCATGGTCCCTTCTACTTCGGGGTGGCCGGCGTGGCCGATCAGCACCACCTCGCGACCATCTTTGGCAAAGCGGGCCACTTCAAGATGGACCTTGGTCACCAGCGGACAGGTGGCGTCAAAGACCTTGAGCTTGCGCCGCTTCGCCTCATCCCAGACCGCCTTGGAGACGCCGTGGGCGCTGAAGATGATGGTGGCGTCATCCGGCACGTCGTCCAGCTCATCCACAAAGATGGCGCCACGTGCACGCAGGCCGTCCACCACAAACTTGTTGTGCACCACTTCATGACGCACGTAGATGGGGGCGCCGAAGAGGTCCAGGGCGCGTTCAACAATGCCGATGGCGCGATCAACACCGGCACAGAAACCACGAGGGTTAGCAAGCACAACAGTCATAGAAAAACTCCAGTGTAGCGGTTCAGGACGTGGCCTTTTTATGGCCACGCAGACCATCGATGACCATCATCACGGCGCCAATGCAGATGGCAGAGTCGGCGATATTGAAGGCAGGCCAGTGCCAGTTACGAACGTAAATATCGATGAAGTCGATCACATGGCCAAAATAGACACGATCGATGACGTTGCCAACGGCGCCGCCCAGGATTAGTGTCAGCGCAATCGCCATCCAGCGTTCATCTTGTCTTAGGCGCGTGAGCCAGCCGACAATAAACGCCGCCACCCCCAATGCCAAAACAATAAAAAACCAGCGCTGCCAGCCACCGGCATCAGCCAGAAAGCTGAACGCGGCGCCGGGGTTGTAGGAGAGTGTGAGATTGAATCCCGCCGTCACCTCTTGCGGCAGATAGAGTTGCAGCTGGCTATCGGCCCAATATTTGGTGAGCTGGTCCAGCACAATCACTACTACCGAAAGCCACACCCAACGCAACATAGAAACCTCCCTTTTAGGCATAACGACGTTGCTCACCTGCACCCTCCACATTCTCAACACAACGACCACACAGTTCCGGATGGTTACTATCGTTACCCACATCTTCACGATGGTGCCAGCAGCGCGCACACTTGGTGTGCGCCGAGGGTGAGACCGCAACCCACAGCTCATCGTTCGATTCGAGTCTGTAATGGACCGCCTCATCTGCCACCCCCGTGGCGCCATGCACATGAGCGGCTGAGGTGATCAGCACAAAACGCAGCTCATCGCCGAGCTGCTCCAGTTGCGACTTGAGTTCACTGCCGCAGTAGAGTTTGACCTCAGCATCGAGTGAACCACCGATACCACCGGCAACACGCAGCTTCTCCAGCTCTTTTTTCACCACTTCACGCACCTGCAATACCTGCTCCCAGAAGGGGGCACCGAGCACGTCATCGGTCACCGCTGGCAGTGCATACCAGGTATCGAGCAGGACTGATTCGCTACGGTCACCGGGGATGTTGCCCCAGATCTCCTCTGCGGTGAAGGAGAGGATTGGCGCCAGCCAGCGTGTCATCGCCTCGATGATGTGATACATCGCCGTCTGACAGGAGCGCCGCGCCACGCAGTCTGATTGAGTGGTGTACTGACGATCCTTGACGATGTCGAGATAGAACCCCCCCAGATCAACGGCGCAGAAGTTGTGCACCTTTTGATAGATAAGGTGGAACTCATAACTCTCGTAGGCGGCCTGCACCTCGCCCTGTAACTCATTGGCCCGCGCCACCACCCAGCGGTCCAGCGCCACCATCTCGTCCGGCTTGACCATGTGCTGCGCCGGATCAAAACCGTCGATATTGGCCAGCAGGAAGCGGGCGGTATTACGCATACGGCGATAGGCGTCGGCGGTGCGTTTAAGGATCTCATCCGAGACACTCATCTCGGCGCGGTAATCGGTCGCCGCCACCCACAACCGCAGGATGTCCGCCCCCAGCGAGTTGGCCACCGTCTGTGGCGCCACAATGTTGCCCTTGGACTTGGACATCTTTTCGCCCTTGGCATCAACGGTGAAGCCGTGCGTCAGCACCGCCTTGTAAGGGGCGACTCCACGCATGGCCACCGCCGAGAGCAGTGACGACTGGAACCAGCCGCGATGCTGGTCCGAACCTTCCAGGTAGAGATCCGCAGGCAGCCCCAGTTCCGGACGCCGTTCGAGCACGGCAGCGTGGGTGACGCCCGAATCAAACCAGACATCAAGCGTATCGCTGACCTTGTCGTAGTGCGCCGCCTCATCACCCAGCAACTCGGCGGGGCTGAGGTCAAACCAGGCGTCAATGCCACCCTGCTCGATACGCTGCGCCACCTGTTCGATCAACTCCCTGGTATGCGGATGCAGCTTGCCCGTCTCTTTATGGACAAACAGCGCCATGGGCACACCCCAGGTACGTTGGCGCGAAACACACCAGTCGGGGCGCTGTTCCACCATACCTTCGATACGGGCCTGACCCCAGTCGGGCAGCCACTTTGCATTTTTGATGGCGTCCAGCGCCTGCTCACGCAGCCCCTTCTGCTCCATGCTGCTGCCGTGCTGCTCGTTCCCCCCGGCACCGGGATGCAGCGCGTCCATGCGGATAAACCACTGTGGCGTGGCGCGGAAGATGATCGGCGTCTTGTGGCGCCAGCAGTGTGGATAGCTATGTTTCAACGCCGCGGCACGCACCAGCTTGCCGTTGCTCTTCAATATCTCAAGCACGTGGTCATTGGCACTGAAGACATGTTCACCGGCAAAAAACTCGGTGTTGGGCAGGAAACGGCCATCACTACCCACGGGGTTATCCACCTTGAGGTTGTAACGGCGACCGACCACATAGTCATCCTGACCGTGACCGGGCGCGGTGTGTACGGCACCAGTACCGGCATCGGTGGTGACATGGTCGCCAAGAATGATCGGCACTTCACGGTCATAAAACGGATGGGCCAGCAGCAACCCTTCCAGCGCACTGCCCTTGCAGTAGGCGACCACACGATGGCTCTCAAACCCGTAACGCCCCATGGCATCTTTAAGCAACGCCTCGGCCATCACCAGCCGCTCGGCGCCATGTTCGCCCTCACACTGCACCACCGCATAGTCGAGCTCCGGATTGAGACAGATCGCCTGATTGGCGGGCAGTGTCCACGGCGTGGTGGTCCAGATCACCACCGAGAGGGGGCCTCTGCCTTGGTGATCCTCAACGTGATGGCAGCGCTGCATGAGGGCGGCATCATCGAGCACGCTGAAACGCACATCGATGGAGGGCGAGACTTTATCTTCGTACTCCACCTCCGCCTCCGCCAGTGCCGAACCGCAATCGGTACACCAGTGCACCGGCTTGCTGCCCTTGTGCAGATGGCCGTTGTTGACGATACGGCCCAGGCTGCGCACGATATCGGCCTCGAACTTAAAGTCCATGGTGAGATAGGGATTGTCCCAGTCGCCAATCACCCCGAGGCGCTTGAAATCTTCGCGCTGCAGATCGACCTGTTTGCCGGCGTAGTCACGACAGGCGTTGCGGAAGGTTTTGGCATCCACCTTGTGGCCAGCCTTGCCGATCTTCTTCTCCACCTGCAACTCGATCGGCAGACCGTGGCAATCCCAGCCCGGCACATAGGGCGCATCAAAACCACTCATGGTCTTTGATTTAACGATGATGTCTTTCAACACCTTGTTTACCGCGTGGCCGATGTGGATCTGGCCGTTGGCGTAGGGCGGGCCATCGTGCAGGATAAACTTGTTGCGGCCCGCGCCGGTGGCGCGCAGCTTGCCGTAGAGATCCATCGCCTGCCACTGCTTCACCATCTCCGGCTCACGATTGGGCAGACTCGCCTTCATGGGAAAGCCGGTTTTGGGCAGGTTCAAGGTGTGTTTGTAATCAGCCATGATTCACTCTAAGTAAACGTTAATTTTTTCTCAGTGCCGCGCGAAGTAGTCACGCGCAGCCACTGCATCCAATCCTATCTGCTGCTTTAGGGCGTCGAGCGAGGCAAAACGGACCTCATCACGCAGCTTGTGCAGGAATACCACCTCGACATAACGGCCATAGATCTGCTGATCAAAATCAAACAGATGCACCTCCAGCAGGGTGCGGGAACCATCCACAGTGGGGCGTACACCGATATTGGCAATACCTGCCAGCGGCTCACCCTCGATGCCAAACATCTCCACCGCAAAGACACCGCGTATCGGTATGGCCTGGCGATGCAGATGGATGTTGGCGGTAGGAAAGCCGAGCTGCCGCCCCAGCTGTTCACCACGCGCCACCCGGCCACTCATGCGATAGCCACGCCCCAACAGCTTTGCTGCCGCAGCCATGTCACCATGCCGCAACGCTTCACGCACCCGGGTGCTGCTGACACGCTCGCCATCGACACAGAAGCTGTGCATGCTCACCACCTGAAAACCGTGGCGCTGCCCCGCCGCCTTGAGCATGGCAAAGTCACCTTCACGCCCCCGGCCAAAACGAAAATCGTCGCCCACCACCAGATAACGCACCGCCAATCCATCCACCAGCAGCCGTTCAATAAACTGCTGGGCGGGCATCTCTGCCAGTGTTGCATTAAATGGCAGGCAGACCACCCGATCCACCGAGTAACGCCGCAGCGCCTGCAACTTCTCACGCAGGCGACTCAGCCGTGGCGCCTGGGCCGCCGCACCAAAATACTCCTGCGGCTGGGGTTCGAAGGTAATCACCACCGTGGGCAGATCGAGCCGCCCTGCCGCCTCCGCCAGCTGCCCCAGCACCGCCTGATGGCCAAGATGCACACCATCAAAATTGCCAATGGTAGCGACACAACCGCGATGCCGGGGCTGCAGGTTGTGAAAACCGCGAATCAGTTCCATCTCAGATCTATAGCTCTCATGGCAACAACGAAAAGGGGCTTATTATATGACACCTTGACACCCCATAACGGGAATAATCAACTATTCACCGACTCTGTTTTGCCAGAGGATGCGGAACTTCACCCCCAACAATAACAGCGTAAACAGATAGGCCAGCCCTCCCGCCCCCACCCACAGCAGCAGCTGTCTGGCACGCTCAGCACCACTCCAGGCAAACCACGTCGCCATATCACTCGCGCCCCACCAGAGCAGCGCCACCATCACACCATTGGCCACCGCTATCTGCCACAGCAACCGGGGCCAGCCCAGCTCGGGTGTATAGACCCCCTCGCGGCGCAAGATACGATAGAGCAGCGCGGCATTGATAAAGGCCGACAGCGAGGTCGCCAGCGCCAAGCCGGCATGGGCCAGCGGCCAGACCAACAGCAGGTTAAGCAGCAAATTGGCGACCATGGCGATGATGCCGATGCGCACCGGCGTGCGCACATCCTGGCGGGCAAAAAATCCCGGCGCCAGCACCTTCACCAAAATAAACCCCTGCAAGCCAATGGCATAGGCCATCAGGCTGCGTGTCGCCATCTCTGCATCGTGGGGGGTGAATGCCCCATATTGGAATAGCGTGGTGAGCAGTGGCCCGGCCAACATAAATAGCCCCACTGTCGCCGGAGTGCCCACAAGCATCACCCAACGTAGTGCCCAATCGAGGGTGCGCGAGAAGTTCTGCGGCGATGCGGCGGCGTGCTGCTGCGACAGATTGGGCAGGATCACCGTCGCCAGCGCCACCCCCAGCAGCCCCAGCGGAAACTCCACCATACGGTCAGAGTAGTAGAGCCAGGAGACACTGCCTGTTACCAGAAACGAGGCGATCACCGTATTAATAAGTAGATTGAGCTGCACCACGGATGAACCAAACAGCGCCGGCAACATCAGCCGCATCACCTTACGCACCCCCTCGTCCTTGCTACCCCAGCGTGGCCGTGGCAGCAGATGCAGCCGCCGCAAAAATGGAAATTGGAACAGCAGCTGCACCACCCCGGAGAGCAGCACCCCCCACGCCAGGGCCATCACCGGCTCCTCCATCTGTGGCGCCAGCCAGAGCGCACAACCGATCAAACAGAGATTCATCAACACCGGGGTAAAGGCGGGCACACCAAAACGACCATAGGTATTGAGGATGCTGCCGGCAAAGGCAGTCAGGGAGATAAAAAAGATGTACGGAAAGGTGAGCCGCAGCATTGACGTCGCCAGATCGAACTTCCCCCCTTCATCCACAAAGCCAGGGGCAAAAAGAAAAATCAGGATCGGTGCCGCCACCACCCCAACCACTGTCACCAGCAGCAGGATAGCCCCAAACGTACCGGCCACATCGTCGGTCAGCCGCTTGACCTCATCGTGACCACGCTGAGTTTTGTATTCGGAGAGCACCGGCACAAAGGCCTGTGAAAACGAACCCTCGGCAAACAGACGACGCAGCAGGTTAGGGATCTTAAAGGCGACAAAAAAGGCATCCGCGCCGACTCCAGCACCAAACAGACGTGCCACCACCATGTCGCGGACAAACCCCAACAGCCGCGACAACAAGGTCATGGTGCCAACGATGGCTGTCGACTTCACCAGCTTTTTACTCATAACCACCTGTTTTTATTGCCGCTGACCGCGCCGGGCTGGGCTCATCAGGATTCTACCCCGTCCCAGCACCAAACCATAACCGCTAAATCATTTGACAAGGGGGCGTCAGTCCGTCATATTATCGCGCTTTTGATGCCTCGACTTTCCGAGGCAGTATTGAAAACAGAATTCTCGAGGAGTTTTACTTTGGCTAACTCTGCACAAGCTAAAAAACGCGTCCGTCAATCGGAAGCCCATCGCCAACACAATGCGAGCCTGCGCTCAAAACTGCGCACCCACATCAAGAATGC
>CAMTXZ010000151.1:0-8995 GCA_947085765.1 uncultured Chromatiaceae bacterium
GCAGCAGTTGCGTGTGGCATCACCAGCAAAGGCCCATGGCGTAGCTCGAAAACTCCTGGAATACAGCAGGCATTATCCAATGCCTATTTAAAATCTCAGGGACTGTATGCGCTACGTGATGGATGGATAAAGCTTCATCATTCTAACTGAAACGCCCTGTGCGGAGCCGCACGCAGGGTGTTGTGGGGGCTGGGGGTTAGAGACCCCTGGCTACCCGATTTAGGGTTGCTTGTAAGCACCTATAAGCTTATTCTGCGCTCTCACTTAAAGGAGTTTATATATGAAAGCTAAACTGAAACTTGAAACAATAGAATTTCACGATGACTCGTCTACTGTTTATTTTAGTTTTATAACAAACCCTGACGATACTCAGCCTATAGGATATGAGAACACAACAGCACAAATACCTATAGACGTGGATTCAATTAAACCTGACGAGGCACATGAACAAGCGAAGCTTAAACTTAAAGGATTGCTTTCAGACATCCTTGCTGGACTTTAACCCTTCTCTTTTCTTGCTTACCTTGCGCTTTAATCTATCTTCAATTTCTTTGTGCACTTCACGGATTTCTTGAAATTCTTCTGGGTTGGATGTTTTTACATGAAAACATCCATTCCCATCTCCGTATATTTTCATTACTGCTCGTGTTTGTTCAAGACCCTAACGTAAAGTAGACACCCTAAAACGAGCCAACAAAGGCACTGTCGAGGCGTGTAGCCAAGGGTGGGCACGTCTTTTGTGCCCACGCGGAATCACTTATAGGTTACATCACCAGCCCTTCGACAGGCTCAGGGCGAACGGAGTTGGCGGGTGTTTGCCAGCGTTGGTTGCCCCGGTGATTGCGGTGAAGCCGGGCATCATCACATCAGGCGACTGTGGTAAAGTTTGGCCACGTTTTATCTTCACTAAAGGAATCCATTGTCATGACTAATCCACTGCTGGAGATGGCAGGTCTGCCTCCCTTTTCCCTGATCAAGCCTGAGCATGTTGAACCGGCGCTCGATACTTTGCTGGCGGAGAGTCGTCAGGCGGTGGTCGATCTGCTGGCGGCCAACAGCGAATATACCTGGGACAATCTGGTACAGCCGCTGGAGGAGGTGGACGAGCGCATCGGCCGCGTCTGGTCGCCGGTGAGCCACATGAATTCGGTGCTCAACAGTGATGAGCTGCGCGCTGCCTACAACGCCTGTCTGCCGAAGTTGAGTGACTACGGCACCGAGATGGGCCAGCACGAGGGGCTCTTTAACGCCTTTACCCAGATCGCTGCCAGTGCCGAGTACAAGATGTTGAATGCCGCACAGCGGAAGATCATCGACAACGCGCTGCGTGATTTCAAACTCTCCGGTATCGGTCTGCCTGCGGAGAAAAAGGCGCGTTACAAAGAGATTGCGCAAGAGCTTTCCAGCCTCACCAGCAAGTACGGCGAGAACGTGCTCGATGCTACCAGCGCCTGGAAGATTCAGATCACTGACGAGGCGCGTCTGAGTGGTCTGCCTGAATCGGCGCTCGGTATGGCGAAGCAGATTGCTGAACGTGAAGCGCAGGCGGGTTGGGTCTTTAATCTTGAATACCCTTCATACCTGCCAGTGATGACCTATGCCGATGATCGCGAACTGCGCCGCGAGGTCTACACTGCTTTTGCCACCCGCGCCTCTGACGAGGGGCCACATGCTGGGCAGTGGGACAATACGCCGGTGATGGAGCAGATTTTGGCGCTGCGTCATGAAGAGGCGCAGCTGCTGGGCTTTAAAAACTATTCTGAATATTCGCTGGCCACCAAGATGGCGCAGAGCACCGATCAGGTGCTGACCTTCCTCAACGATCTGGCCGAACGCGCCTTGCCGATGGCTAAAAATGAGCTGGATGAGTTGCGTGCCTTTGCCAAAGAGCAGCACGGTCTTGAGCAGCTGGAGTCGTGGGATGTCACCTACTACTCAGAAAAATTACAGCAGCACAAATACGCCATCAGTCAGGAGGAGTTGAAACCCTACTTCCCCGAGAGCCGGGTGTTGAACGGCATGTTTGCGGTGGTCAATCGTCTCTACGGTGTCACCATCAAGGAGCGCACCGATGTTGATCTCTGGCATAAGGATGTACGTTTCTTCGAGATTCACGACGCTAAGGGCACACTGCGTGGCAGCTTCTATTTTGATCTGCACGCCCGGCCGCACAAACGTGGCGGCGCCTGGATGGATGATTGCCTCACCCGCATGGTTACGGCCAAGGGTGTACAGGCGCCAGTTGCGTATCTGATCTGCAACTTCTCGCCCGCCATCGGCAGCGATCCGGCGCTCTTCACCCACGATGAAGTGTTGACCATGTTCCATGAGTTTGGCCACGGTTTGCACCACATGTTGACGCAGGTGGATTACCCCAGTGTTGCCGGGATCGGCGGTGTGCCTTGGGATGCGGTGGAGCTGCCGAGCCAGTTTATGGAGAACTGGTGCTGGCAGCGTGAGGCGCTCGATCTGATCTCGGGTCACTACAAGAGTGGTGAAGCGCTGCCGGAGGGACTATTCAACAAGATGATCGCCGCCAAAAATTTCCAGTCAGCGATGCAGATGGTGCGGCAGCTGGAGTTCTCGATCTTCGATTTCAGGATGCATCTGGAGTACGACCCAAGCCGTGGTGGCCGGGTTTATGAAATCCTCGCCGAGGTGCGTGAAAAGGTGGCGGTGATGAATCCGCCTTCGTTCAACCGCTTTCCGCACAGCTTCTCGCACATCTTTGCCGGCGTTTATGCGGCGGGTTACTACAGCTACAAGTGGGCCGAGGTGCTGTCGGCCGATGCCTTTGCGGCGTTTGAAGAGAACGGTATTTTTGATCGTGAGACGGGTTTGAAGTTTTTGACAACGGTGCTGGAACAGGGCGGTTCACGTGAACCGATGGATCTGTTTGTTGAGTTCCGTGGCCGTGAGCCGAATATTGATGCCTTGCTGCGTCATAGCGGTTTGGCGGCTTGATGCGCTACCCCTGTCTCTCTATGAGTGAGAGACAGGGGGATTTAATGTTTTATAGGCGACGCCGCACGGCGTAGGCCAGCAACAATCCCAGTGCACCCCACAGACTGATAAACCCGACGCCACCCCCCCCCTGTGTCACGGTGATCTTGTTGATTGATTCCACCGAACCTTCCGCCGGACCACTGAAATCGGGCGGTGTGAGGACGGCGCCGTTATTGGTAATCGCATCTACAAACGGGGCGCCAAGCAGGCGGATGATGCCGTTGGCCTTGCCGTCGTAGTCGTTGGGGCCGCCGTCCTGGATCAGCAGTTCGATACAGGAGACACCGCTGATAAGTGCATTGCTGCCAGCGGTGACGATGGTGTAACTGCCCGCCGGCTTGGGGCAGTAGCTGTCGCTCTCTTTGGCGGCAAACAGCAGGCGGTTGCGACCGCCAGCCCCTTCATTCACAAAGTCCTGCCAGACATGGGCGGCGCTCATCACCTTAAAGTTGGATACATCGGGTAGCGCTGCGGCCTGCGGGATGACCAGGTAGACACTCTGACCGGTGGTGCCGAGGCCGCTGATTTCGATATCGACCACCTGGCCGTCGGCACTGACGAGATTCTCCGGCGGGGTGCTGCCAAAGAGTAGCGAGGCGGCGGTGGTGTCGATACGGCCGTGGTTGCTGCCGCTGGCAAAGGCGGTGGGGCCGATGCTGAGCTTGAGTCCCGGTTCGGTCGCCAGCAGCAGCGGGTAGTAGACGCGGTTGCTGCTGACGCTGTCGAGCACCCATGAGAAGGTGATGGGGCCGGAGACAAAACTGTCACTGCGTTTGAGGTCGGCACGGTAGGTGAGCAGATCCCAACCCGGCAGCCAGGCCGGATTGCTGACGGCGTCGAGATAGTTGGGAATGCCGTCGCCATCGTCATCCTCAATCCCTTCGACACTGTCGCTGCTGCCATCATCATCGCTATCGGTGGTAGCCGAGAGTGTGGGGGCGGTGGTGTAGAGCCGTAGCAGCAGGTCGCGGGTGCTGGTGGCGCCGTTGCTGTCGCTCACCGTTAGACGGGTGGTGTAGATGCCGGGGGTGAGACCGGTGGGGTCGAAGCTAAAGGTGTTGCTGGTGGTGCCAGCGGTTGGCACCAGGGTATTGTCGCTGGCGCTCCAGTCGTAGTTGCTGACACTGTCGCCGTTGGGGTCGTAGGCACTGGCCGTGAGGATCACCAGGCCGCCGCCAGTGGTCACGGACTGGGTGGCGGCGCCGCCCTGTTTGGCGGAGAGGGTGATGATCGGTGCGAGATTGGCCTCGGTGAGGGTGACGGTGTGGCTGATTTTGTTGCCCGCTATGGCGCCGCTAGGGCTGCCCATGTTCAGGGTGATGAACTGCCCTTCGCTGTTGCCGGTGCCAGTAGCGATGGTGATGCTGGCCGTCGTCCCGGCCGTGATCTGCAGCGGCGAGGGGGTCACTACGGTGTAGTCGCTGGCCGTGCTGCCGGCGTTGATAGAAAAGGGGATGTTCACCGCTGTCGGTGGGGTGTCGCTGAGCGAGGGGGCGTTGCCACTCAGATAGACCCTGACCTGAATGGTCGTGCCCTCGCCCACGGTCTGATCCACCCCAAAACTGACTTCCGGCAGGATGTCGATATATTGCGGGACGCTCAAACTATTATTGCCCAGATCGGTTGCCGTCCAGGTGATGGTATGCCGGCCGGGGGCCATCGGGCCGAGGGTGCCGGTGGGATAACCGGGGGTGTCGGAGCTGGGGCTGCCCGCCTGGGTGCTGTCGGTTGCCACGATGCTGGAGGCGACTTCAGTCGTCATCTTTAGTGTGATGACCGGGCGGGGGGCGGAAAATATCAGCGGGGCTACAACTGCATTACTGTTTACGTCGTAAATGGTGATGTTGGTGGGTGGCTCGGTGTCGACGACGGGTGGTGCGGTCGCCGCATTGGCCCCCTGGACAATACCCAACAGCAGGGCGGCCGCGAGCCGACGCTGTTGTGAGGGTGGAACTTGATAAAGAGACCGTTGCAGTTTGGACATGTCGCTGAAGTATTGTGGCCGGCTACTGGGTGTGGCGGGACTGATGCTGGTTATTATGCCTGATGCGTCCTGCTGACGCAGCACTCGTCAGGGGCGATGTTCGCCGTTGTTTGTTATGCTCGCGCATTACCCGTACCCCACTGAGTTCAGAGATGAAATATAAAGATTTACGTGATTTTATCGGCCAGCTGGAGGCTCAAGGTGAGCTGAAACGCATTGCCCAACCGATCAGCCCCAATCTTGAGATGACCGAGATCTGCGACCGCACCCTGCGGGCGGAGGGGCCGGCGCTGCTGTTTGAAAACCCCACCGGTTACGATATTCCGGTGCTGGGCAATCTGTTTGGTACCCCCAAACGGGTGGCGATGGGCATGGGGGCCGAGTCGGTGACGGCGCTGCGCGAGATCGGCAAACTGCTGGCGACACTCAAAGAGCCCGAGCCGCCCAAGGGGTTGCGCGACGCGCTCGACAAGCTGCCGATCTACAAGCAGGTGCTCAACATGGCGCCCAAGGTGGTGAAAAACGCCCCGTGTCAGCGCAATGTGATCGAGGGCGCCGATGTTGATCTGGCCAAGCTGCCGATCCAGACCTGCTGGCCCGGTGATGCCGGACCGCTGATCACCTGGGCGCTGGTCGTCACCAAAGGTCCGCTTAAAGAGCGACAGAACCTCGGCATCTACCGCCAGCAGGTGATCGGTAAAAACAAGGTGATCATGCGCTGGCTTGCCCATCGCGGCGGGGCGCTCGACTTTCGTGACTGGCAGCAGGCCCGTCCTGGTGAACGTTTTCCGGTGGCGGTGGCGCTGGGGGCTGACCCGGCGACGATTCTTGGCGCGGTGACACCGGTGCCCGATTCACTTTCCGAGTACGCCTTTGCCGGTCTGCTGCGTGGCAGCAAGACCGAAGTGACCAAGTGCATCGGCAGTGATCTGCAGGTGCCGGCCTCGGCGGAGTTTGTGCTCGAAGGGTATCTGGCGCCGGGCGAGCTGGCCGACGAGGGGCCGTTTGGTGATCACACCGGTTATTACAATGAGGTGGACAGATTCCCGGTCTTCACCATCGAACGTATCACCCATCGCGACAAACCGATCTACCACAGCACCTATACCGGCCGTCCGCCCGATGAGCCTGCTGTTTTAGGCGTGGCGCTGAATGAGGTGTTTGTGCCGCTGCTGCAAAAGCAGTTTCCGGAGATCGTCGATTTCTATCTGCCGCCCGAAGGGTGCTCCTATCGCATGGCCTGCGTCAGCATCAAAAAGCAGTACGCCGGTCACGCCAAGCGGGTGATGCTGGGGGTCTGGTCGTTCCTGCGCCAGTTTATGTACACCAAGTTTGTGATTGTGGTTGATGATGACATCAATGTGCGCGACTGGAAGGATCTGAACTGGGCCATGACCACCCGCATGGACCCGGCACGCGATACGGGGATGATCGAAAATACACCGATCGACTATCTCGACTTCGCCTCACCCGTGTCGGGGCTGGGTTCCAAGATGGGGCTTGATGCTACCAATAAATGGCCCGGCGAGACTACGCGTGAGTGGGGTGTGCCGATTGTGATGGATGCGGCGGTCAAGCAGCGGGTCGATGAGTTGTGGCATGAGTTGAATATATTTAGTGGCGGTTAAGCGCTGCTTTTAGAATGGCGCGCGCAGCGGCCGTCGCTTTTGCTTAATGTGAGATTGGAGATAACAGATGTTTGAATGGATTTTTTTACCGGAGGCATAGGTTGCATTGGCCACCTTGACCGCGCTGGAGATTGTGTTGGGGATCGATAACATCATCTTTCTCTCCATCCTGGTGGGGCCGCGACCTGATCCTCATCGGCGGCGGTCTGTTCCTGCTGGCCAAGAGCACCATGGAGATCCATAACGCTCTCGAGGGGGTGGAGGAGGAGCACAGCACTGCCGCCAAGGCGGGCGCCAGTTTCATGATGATAGTGGTGCAGATCGCCATCATCGACATCATCTTCTCGCTCGATTCTGTCATTACTGCTGTTGGCATGGCCGAGCATGTACCGGTGATGGTGATGGTGATGGTGATGGTGATGGTGATGGTGATGGTGCTGGCGATTGTGATTGCGGTGCTAGTGATGATGGTGGCGGCCAAGTCCATTGGCGATTTTGTCGATAAACACCCGACCATCAAGATGTTGGCATTGAGCTTCCTGATAGTGGTTGGTGTCGCCCTGATCGGTGAAGGGTTTGAGATGCACGTGCCGAAGGGTTACATCTATTTTGCGATGGCCTTCTCGCTGGTGGTGGAGATGGTTAACCTGCGGATGCGCGCCAAGAACAAGAGTAAGGCGCAGCCGGTGGAGCTGCACAAACGTATTAGCGAAGAGTAACAAAAGAGTAAACGACCGGTGCAAAGGGGTTTGTAGCCGGACAAATGAAGAAGGGCCGCATCTGCGGCCCTTCTTCATTTGGCTTTTCCAAGCCCGGTTTACCCTACAGACGGGAGAGAGACTCCCCCAGTCTGTTGAATATAAACCTTACTTCTTGATCTAGAGTTTAGAGCGAAGCCCACCTCGTCAACCTGATATTCACAGATTGAATCACAACGACATCTTATTAATTTTCCTGGTATTAAGCGGTATTAGGCTGCTCATACCCAGATATTCCATTTTCACCCCAGTTTGGGGGTTCGAATATTTTGCATTTACTATTCCACCACTCCCGAACACTAACATGCCTTAAAATACGCACCAGTCCTTTACGGATTTGTCCGGCGGTGATGGGGATTGTTGGCCGCCAGGGCGAGTGGCAACACAACGCCTTCACCACGGAGTTGTCCAAACAACTCAACAGTTGCACAAGCCCATAACTGACCATGGTGATATGGACCCAACGATGTAATGTCTGACGCGTCTGCTGCCAGGCCTCTTTCATTCCCCAAGACAACTTTAGTTGGGAGCCTGCCCCACGAAGTGCTTTGGGCATTGAACATCGATTCAATCGACCAGCGCTCACCGTAGTTTTCGATTACCTGAACGGGCGTGAGTGTGGTATCTGTACTCAATAACAGGCATGTTGATTTCCAATGGCCTTTATCGCTTTTAAATTCGCACCAAACGACACGTACCAGCCGGCCATCCAGAAATCGTGCTTTGAGCACTTTACTGCGATAGCGCAGCTCCTGGGCTTTACCGTAGAGTTTGAGCGTCGCCTCCGTCCGCCTTAAGTGAGCGATACGCTTCGGCGTGTATTTCTCACCATATTTTCGCGGACGTCCTCGCTGTCCTTTAATCTTCGCGGGCGGTTCGTCGTACAGTCGCGTGTCGATCCTGACTTGGCCGATGACATCAAATCCTCGCTTTTGCATCGGCTCTATAAAGCAGCGGCGCATGTACCAACAATCGACCAGAACGCGAACCTTTATCCCGTTGAATAGGCGATAAACGCTACGTATCAAGGTGCCGACCGCTACAAGCTTCCCCGTATTGCTGACGCTGGGCACCAATCGGGAAAGAATCGGTAACGCCACCGGTGCTTTATCCTGACGCTTAACAATCATCGCCAAACTCACCCAGCACTGGCCACGAACGAACGGCGCAAGATTGGGTTTATTCCCGTGTTGGTGATGTATCTGACTGCCCGGTGCTTTTTTGGAAGCCCTGAGCGTCAATGTATCGTCAATGACCAGATGCACAACATCGCTCTTAATCACTGACAGCACCAACCGTACAAATTGTCTAGCCAGCGCCAGCCAGGACCATCGCCCCTGCTGTAACCACTTGTAGTAGCTGGTCCAGTGGTTGCGCATATTCACCACCAAATAGGCATCGGTGACGAAGCCTGTGGGTGTCAGCATTGCCCCGATCAATAACTCAATGAATGTGCCTATTGATCTTGGGGGTAGCGCGCTGCACAAAAATGTTATCCAATGACAGAGTTCGCGAGGGATACTGCCATATCCGTTTGCGTTCATAGCGGCCTCCAGAAGTTTTATGTTTCTTCTGAAGGCCGCGCCTTGCATAACTTCATGAACCCTTGAAGTTATGCA
>CAMTXZ010000152.1:0-42501 GCA_947085765.1 uncultured Chromatiaceae bacterium
ATGCTGATATGGCCACGGCGGTAGCGGATAAAACCTGCCTGCTGAAAACGCCCGGCGGCTTCGGTGATGCTCTCACGTCGTACGCCAAGCATGTTGGCAATCAGCTCTTGTGTCATGATTAGCTCATTGGAAGAGAGGCGATCCAGGGTCAGTAATAACCAGCGGCACAGTTGCTGTTCGAGAGAGTGGTGGCGATTGCATACTGCCGTTTGGGATACCTGTGTCATCAGTGATTGAGTGTAACGTAGCAGCAAACGCTGCATGGCGTCGGCGCGATTGAATTCCTGAATCAGCTGTCGCGCTTTAAGCCGGTAACCATAACCGCCGGTATACACCACGGCCCGACTCAGTGTGGTATTGCCGCCCATAAACAGCGAAATGCCTAACATACCCTCATTGCCTATTCCTGCAATTTCGGACGAAGCACCGTTCTCCATCACGTAGTGCATGGAGACGATGGCGGTAGTCGGAAAATAGACATGTTGAAAATGGCCGCCGGGTTCACATAAAACTGTACCCAACGGCATAGCAACCAGCTCCAGATGGGGAGCAATACGTTTAAACTCAGTTGGAGGTAGAACGGCGAGAAGGCGGTTTTGACTGGGACTCTGCGGGCTATCCATATGCGGTCTCCGAATGATCGCCTGAGCGGCATATATACATCATACCAACAGCTTAATGAACTCTTTTTTGAAACACAATGTTTCGTTAAATAGTGAAATCACTGTAGTTGAAACATGGTTGTTTCTCCATGTAGTGTTGTGAGTGTTGAGTAGTAATATTCCCTATTAATAACGGACGCGCGCATTTTAAAAATTGCAGCGCGCATCTTATACCACGTTTATCCATGTTGTTTTCCTGATAGGCTGATTTCTTAGTTGGGAATGCCCATTTTTTTCCGGTGATCCAAAACTCTTCTTAGTGGATTTTTAATTGTAGTATTTGCCCGTTACTGCCGTTCATGGCGTAAGACCAGTTTTATGAAGCGGAGTTCTGTCGATGTGGATATTTGAACAGTGGCGCCAACGGCGCATTTTGAAACAGTCTGGTATTGATGACATTCTCTGGAGTTCTGTTACGAGCCAGTTACCTTTGCTGCATCGGTTTACCGCCGCGGAGATGAAACGGCTACGTGTTTTGGTACAGCTGTTTCTGCACGATAAGGTCATCGAACCAGTGCAAGGGTTAATGCTGGATGAGGCGGGGCGTTTACGTATTGCGATATTAGCCTGTCTGCCGATTTTGAAACTTGATTTTTCCTGGTATGACGGCTGGGTGGAGTTGGTGATCTACCCAGATGACTTTATTAATAGTCATGGTGGAGTCGATGAGGCCGGACTGGTCCATTCTCAGCCCAATGTGCTGAGTGGTGAGGCGTGGAGTCAAGGGCCGGTGATTCTCTCCTGGACCAGTATATTGGCGGCCGGGCAGGGGCGTGGCCACAATGTGGTGATTCATGAGATGGCGCATAAGCTGGATATGCTTAATGGTGCTGCCAATGGTTTTCCACCGCTGCATGCCAGGATGAAACAGCAGGCGTGGAGTGATGCCTTTGCTGCGGCGTATGCCGATCTCAGTCGTCGTGTTGCCAATGGCGGGCATAGTGAGATCAACAGTTACGCAGCCACCAATCCAGCGGAGTGTTTTGCCGTCTGTAGTGAATATTTTTTTGATGCGCCTGAGTTGCTGCTGCACCACTATCCCGATGTCTATCGTCAACTGAGTCTCTTCTATCGCCAGGAGCCGGCGAGACGTTAGCCTGTTGTTGGCAGCAGAACGTTATAATGGCCGACTGTTTTTGTCACTGGTGTGAAATTCCCAATGTTATCTCCCCACTCTTCTGCACGTTCCGTGGCCATCATTGGTGGTGGTCCGGCCGGCCTGATGGCGACGGAGGTGCTGATTGCTGCCGGTCTGCAGGTTGATCTCTACGACGCCATGCCGTCAGTCGGGCGCAAGCTGCTGATTGCGGGTAGGGGGGGTATGAATATCACTCACTCTGAAGCGTACGAACTTTTTATCACACGTTATGGCAAGCGCCAGTCGCTACTCAAACCGCTGCTCGACGTCTTTGGCCCCGATGAGTTGCGGACGTGGGTGCAGGGGTTGGGGATTGAGACCTTTGTCGGTACATCCCGACGGGTCTTTCCTGTCGACTTCAAGGCAGCGCCGCTGCTGCGGGCGTGGCTGCATCGTCTGCGTGAATCTGGCGTGCGTTTTCATGTGCGTCACCGCTGGTTGGGGTGGAGCGGTGAGGCGTTGCGGTTTGACTCGCCTGCGGGTGAACAGTTGATCAGGGCCGATGCAGTGGTATTGGCGCTGGGTGGCGGCAGCTGGGCCAAGCTCGGTTCCGATGGTGCGTGGGTGCCGCTGTTGCAACAGCGCGGTGTGCATGTCGCGCCGCTGCGTCCCGCCAACTGCGGTTTTGAGGTGCAGTGGAGCGATCACTTTCGCGATAAATTTTCCGGACAGGCGGTGAAGTCTGTTGCAGTTTCATTTGCTGATGTGCAGCAGCTGGGCGAGCTGATGGTGACGGCAACCGGCATCGAGGGTGGTTTGATTTACGCAATCTCGGCGCAGCTGCGAGATGCGATTGAGTCCCATGGCAGCGCCACGCTCTATCTTGATCTGGCTCCGGGGCGCAGTGAGGCGCGGCTCGCGGCGGACCTCGCCAAGCCACGCGGCTCCAACTCCATGGCCAAACAGCTGCGCAGCCGTGCCGGGATCGATGGCGTTAAATCGGGACTGCTGCGCGAGGTACTGGCGGCGGAGGCGTTTGCTGATCCGTTGCTGCTGGCGGCGACCATCAAGGCGTTGCCATTGCGGTTACTGGCAACACGTCCGCTTGATGAGGCGATCAGCAGCGCCGGTGGTATCTGCTTTGAAGCGCTTGATGAGCGACTGATGATCCGCTCACTGCCGGGGGTTTTCTGTGCTGGTGAGATGTTGGATTGGGAGGCGCCAACAGGCGGTTATCTCTTCACCGCCTGTTTTGCCACCGGCCGAACGGTGGGGCAGGGGGTGGTGGAGTGGTTGCAGCAACGCTAATTCAAGGTTGGCGTGGGCGACCGTTCTATGTTTGAATAAGCCACTTAGGTCGGGGCTGCACCGCTTCTGGGGAGGAGTGGCGCAGCCCTTGTTGTTGGGAGTAGAAGGGGAGGTTTGTATGAAAGATCAGGTTCAATGGCTGCGTGTCGTGGCTATTCTGGAAGGAATTTCACTGCTGGTATTGCTGTTCATCGCCATGCCACTCAAATATCACTACGGCATGCCAGAGGCGGTATCACTGGCGGGACGTGCTCACGGGGCACTGTTTCTGGTATTCAGTGGCATATTGATAGTGGTGAGCCAACGCCAGGCGTGGCCGGAACGTTTTTCGTTTATGGTCTTTATGGCGTCAATGATCCCGTTTGCCAGCTTTGTGATGGATCGCCGCATCAAGGCGCTGCATAGCGCCGGGTAAATAAAAGCTAAATAAAACGCAGTCAATAAAAAAAGCCGCAGCACCTAAAGGTGCTGCGGCTTTTTACTAATTGGCGGAGCGGACGGGACTCGAACCCGCGACCCTCGGCGTGACAGGCCGATATTCTAACCAACTGAACTACCGCTCCGGAAAGAGGGCGCATATTGCCCGATCAACGGATAAATATCAAGACCTAATGTGGGCAGCAGGGTATAATGGCGCCACTTTATCACTCCATCCGGGCTGGTTTGCTTTGCCCACTCCCCGGCCCGTTTCAAATAAGCACAATAGTTGTTTGCCCATTTTTCAATTCATAGGTATTTAATCCATGACATTTGCTTCTCTCGGCCTGTCCGAGCCCCTTCTACGCGCTGTTAGCGAAAAAGGCTACGATACCCCTTCTCCAGTTCAGGTCCAGGCGATTCCTGCAATCCTCGCTGGCCGCGACATCATGGCCGCCGCCCAGACCGGTACCGGCAAGACCGCCGGTTTTACCCTGCCACTGTTGCAGCGCCTGACTGATGGCCCGGCAGTGCAGCCCAACTGTATTCGTGCACTGGTACTGACCCCGACCCGCGAACTCGCCGCCCAGGTGGCCGAGAGTGTTGAGATGTATGGCAAGTACCTGCCACTGCGCTCATCCGTGGTATTTGGTGGTGTCAAGATCAACCCGCAGATGATGAAATTGCGTCGCGGCCTGGATGTGCTGGTGGCAACACCGGGGCGTCTGCTCGACCTGTTCAGCCAGAACGCGGTGAAATTTTCCCAGGTAGAGATCCTGGTGCTGGATGAAGCCGACCGCATGCTCGACATGGGTTTCATCAACGACATCCGTAAAGTTCTGGCGCAGCTGCCCAAGAAGCGCCAGACTTTGATGTTCTCGGCCACCTTTTCTGACGAGATTCGCGCCCTGACCCAGGGGTTGCTGAATGATCCGGTGCAGGTTGAGGCAAGCCCACGCAACGCCGCCGCTGTCAGCGTCAAGCAGTTTGTTTATGAAGTGGATAAGGACAAGAAGTCTGCCCTGCTGAGCCAGCTGGTGCGCACTAATAAGTGGAGCCAGGTGCTGGTCTTCACCCGCACTAAACACGGTGCCAATCGTCTGTCTGAAAAGCTCGAGCGCGACGGCATCACCTCCATGGCGATCCATGGCAACAAGAGCCAAGGTGCGCGCACCAAGGCGCTGGCGCAGTTCAAGTCAGGTGAAGTGCGGGTATTGGTCGCCACCGATATCGCCGCGCGTGGTATCGACATCGACCAGCTGCCGCACGTAATCAACTTTGAATTGCCCAATGTGCCGGAAGATTACGTTCACCGCATCGGCCGTACCGGTCGTGCCGGCGCCACCGGTGAGGCGATCTCGCTAGTAAGTGCTGACGAAGTGAGTTTTCTGCGCTCCATCGAGCGGCTGATCAAACAGACGCTGGTACGTGAAACAGAGGTAGGTTTTGAGCCGAGCCACAACGTACCGATCACCAATCTAACCGACAGAAGCGATGATCGTCCCAGTCGCCCACGCAGTGCCAGACCAGCCGGTGGCGCGCCAGCCAGAAGTCGTGGCCCACGTCCTGCAGGTGGCAACGCCAGAACTGCACATGGTGAGGCCAACGGCAATACCGCCAGACCCCAAGGCCAACGCCCACAGGGCGAGGGTGGTAACAATCGCGCTGCTCAACCGCATGGCAGCGGTAACAGAAGTGGTGTTGTAAAACCGCAGGGACATGGCCCCACACCTGCGGGCCGGGCGCCTAAGCCAAGCACCTCGCGCGGCCACTAACAGCTGCGTGTATTAAACAGCGGGATGGGCAGGTGACTGCCCATCCCGTTTTTGTTTTAGTCCTTTACCCCAATTGCTTTCCGAGTTGACCGGGCAGCGCTGATTCCGGGGCGCTATGCCCCATCCACCTCGCGCTCCAGGGTTTCGATCAACAGCAGGATTTCGGCGGCCATTGAAAAGTCCAAATCCGGGGCGTCGGCGAGGCGGCGGTCGCGGCTGCCGTCGACGATGGTGTGCAGGGCATGGATGAAGGTTAACAGGCTTGCGAAATCGGGATTGGCGGCGAGTTCTTGCAGCTGGAATGAGGCCTCCGCCGGGCCGTCGCAGGCAAGTACTTGAGTGACCGCTAGGGCAATGCGGCCAGAGCTATTGTGGTTTTCGCCGCCGTCGCGGCGGTAGGTGAGGTAGGCAGTGATGGCCTGCTGTTTTGCCTCGTCGGCAGCGTCGGTGGTGCCACTCGCCGTTTCGATGTTGGCGAGGATCTGCCAACTTATCCATGGCGCGCAGGCAAGGCCGTATTGTGAACCGCATTCAATGGCAAGGAGGATCTCCTGCCGTGCCTCATTGAAGCGTCGGAGCTTGTGCAGAGTATTGGCGAGATTGTTTCTTGCCACTCCTTCTTTGGCGGAGTCATGAGTCTCTGCATATTTGTCCGCTGCTTGGCGACAAAAGGCCACCGCCTCTTCGCTGCGCCCCATAGCACCGAACAAAGTCCCCAGCTGCCCCAGTGTACTCGCCTGCCCGGCGACGTTGCCAAGTTGTACTTCGATGGCCAGTGCCTTTCGGTAGGCGTCCTCCGCCGTTTCTGGTTCCCCCGTCTCCTGATAGATCATGCCGATCTGATGCCAGATGGTGGAGACGCTGCCCGGTTCCTCCAGCCTAGTGAATGTCTCGCGTGCCTCCTGATAGGCTGCCAGTGCTTCCGGGTAGCGGCGCTGCAACATACGCACCGTGCCCAGTTGGCCATTGCCGACGGCGACACTGCGTTTGTCATCACGTTCCTCGCTACGACGGATGGCCTCTTCGTAGGCGGCAGCCGCTTCGTCGTATCGCCCTAAATCTCGAAGGCAATCGGCACGACTATTGACACAGGCGGATACCATTCTCGCAGCACTACATCCGCGTAGGTGCTGTTCAACCGTCTCGAAGTATTGCCTCGCCTCGTCCAGCAGTGGTAAGGCCTGTTCTGCTGCACCACTCATCCACAATATGCGGGCCAGCAGCCAACAAGCCATTGCCAGTCCATAATCAGCACCCGGATAGGCCTTGTCCCCCGCTGTGCGGGCGCGCTGTAGCAACATCTGCGCCCCTGTGTATGCCTGCGGTAGGTGGCCGTTGCCGAGTTGCTGCTCGATTCTGGTTCGTTGCGCCTCAAACTGGGCATGATTCCAATGGTCACCGAGTGTCTCTGCTGCACCATCACGAATGGTGCCGAGCCTTTCGATTAGGCGTGGTTTACAAAGCATTTGTAGCAGGCTATAGAGCAACGCGCTCAAAGCTATTATTTTTGCGGCATCGCCGCTGCGCTGCATATCCTCCAGCAAAGCAAACAGGTTGGGCAGTTCGAGCAGTGTCAATGTTGTGGCGAGCTGGGTATTTTGGCTCTGCTGCTGGTAGAGGTAGTTGGCATACTTTTCCATCGCCTCACCCCAGCGTGCCGTCAGTTCCTCCAGTGATTCAACCGCTAAGCGCCCGCGCAGGTAGGGGCAGAGGGCGGGGTTGAGCGAGAGGTGGTTATAGGGGTTGGCGGTGGCCAGCCCGGTGGCAATCAGCTCACCTGCCAGCGTGGTCACATCGGTCTTTTCCCATTTCATCATGGTGCGCAGCAGATCCAGATCAACCCCGCCATGAAACACCCCCAGCGCCTTCACCCGTTCCTGATTGCCGGGCGAGAGGCGGCGCAACGAGAGTTCGAGGCTGGCAAAGAGCGACTGCTCGCGGCTACCGGGGAAGCGGCGCTCCATCTCGGCCATCAACTCGACCAGCGATGCGTGGGTTTTGTTCACGCCATGGCTACGCAGCGCCGGGGCTAGAAGGGCCAGCGTGCGGGCGTGGCAGTGCACGGACTCCACCAGTTGTTCGATCTCTTCTCTGGCAGAATCAGCAGCGCTGCCGGCACCATTGCCACCTTCGTTGAGTACGCGCTCGACCAGTTTGACGGCATCTTCACGGCCCAGCTGGTGCAGTTCAATGCGCTGCCGCTCGCCAGCAAACGGGGCGGGCAGCGCCTCGCGGCTGGTGAATAGGATGCGGCTGCTGCCTATCTGGTTGAGCCGGGCGCAGAGATCGAGTATGGCTGCCAGCTCACGCCCTGCCTCCTCGCTTAGCAGTTGCGGCGCTGTTATAAACGGCGGCAGCAGGATGCTCTCCATGTTGTCCACCACCAGCAGGGTGGTCTGTTCACGCAGGGCGCGTTCGATTTCCATCTCGGCTCTGTTTAGGTGCCCGCCACAATCTATCTGTGTGGAAAACCCCTTTTTCACCAGCTGGTTGCCAATCTGGTCGAGCACTTGTTCGACAATGTTCTTTTCTATGCCGTCAACCGAAACAAACACGGCGCGATTTATCTGTTGCGAGCGCACCAGCCAGCGAGCGAACTCGGTGGCCAGTGCGGTTTTGCCTTCGCCGCCTTGGCCCCGCACCACGGCGTAAGTGTCTCGGTGCAGCAGCCGCTGCAATACCAGTAGTTCGTGGCTGCGACCGATAAAACCGCTCGGCGGTGGCGGAGGGAGTTCACCCAGCCGTGCCTTGAGCATGGTTTGGTAGTCGGCCTGCGACTGGGGGCAGGGGGTTTCTCGGAACAGTTGTGGGTCGTCCCTCTCCTGAAACAGCACCGGCACAAACCAATCCTCCAGCCGCAATGCGCCGGCGCCAAAGATGTTGCCCCTGAAGTTGTCATTCTTGAGCTGGCGCTGACCGGCCAGCATGGCATCGCCGACCCGTTGCCCGGCGGCAAGGGCGGTGTAGAACGCCTCGACAAAACGGCGCGAGGTCTCGACTAGTACGCTGTGGCTCATCGCCACGACCGAGGCGACACCTACCTTGAGCAGTTCCGAGGCGACCGATTCGGAGGCCTTTTCGGCCTGAGCCGTCTGGCAGGCTTCAAGGAAGACCAGTGGGATGCGGTGGTCACGCAGCAGCGGGCCAAGCTCGTTGGTATAAACGGTGGTGTGGCGGCGCTGGTTCAGTTTGTTGTTGTCTGTTGGCTCCTCGAAACACAGACCGCCGAGGCCAACGTTGCGGTCATAGACGCCGTGCCCATCGAAGTGCACAACATGGTAGGGGTGGCTGTCTCGCCGGGCGCGGTCGAGTTCATCGCGCAGGGCAGGCAGTGTGGGTGGGTTGAGCAGGTAAATCTGCACCAGACCGCCGAGCTTTTCCATCGCTTCGACCAGCGGCAGGGCGCTGGCGCGGTGGTCGATGTAGCCACAGGCCTCGTCTTCCGGACGGGCGGTGATCAGCAGGATGCGGATCGGGGCGGCGACCACTGGCAGATCGAACACTCGAGTATTGGGCAGACGGCGGCGTACACGGGTGGGTTTGGCACCCTGAAACAGGTAGCCGTTGCCGTCGTGCAGTAGCTCCCACGGCAGGCCGAGTAGCAGTGTGGCCGCTTCGCGGGCGTTGTTTACCTCGGCCTCGGGGGCACCGGTCTCGGTTGTTGTCTCCACCAGAATCGAAAAACGGCGTTTGGCTGTGCCATTGATCCGCGCCCAGGCTTGCAGAACGTTGGTTGTGCATTCGATGGGTAGCGCCGCTTGATAGAGCTGCTGGCCCCATACGATCAGATTCTGTTCGACCTTGCGGGCGCGGTCGCGGAAATATTCACTCGGCCAGATGGCGTATTTCTCCAGATACCAGCGCAGCTCTTCCGCCTCAATCGGGCCGATGGGGGCGGTAAAGCGCCAGGTTTTGTCACTGGTTACTTCGCGCTGCCCTGATGTGGCCGGTTCATAAACTAGCTTGGCCTTGGCCTGAGCACGGCGTACGCCATCTTGTTCGTGCATTTTCAGGTCGCTGAGCTGCAGCACCAGTTCTTCCAGCGGTTCGGCTTTGGGCTGGGGGGTGGCAGCAACATCGGCCGGGAGCCGTTTGCCGAGGCCGACGAGAATTGCGTTTAGCGCTGCTTCGACGCCACCGGCCTGGCTGTTGACCGGGATATAGATCGGTTCATCACTGAAAAACGCTTCGAGTACGCCGAGTTTCGTGCCATCCAGCGACAGCGGGATCACCGGATGGTGATCTCTGCCGCGCTCCGCCTGCACCTTCAGCGCGTAACTCAATTCCTTGCCGACCCAGCTGGATTGCAAGGCAGCCGGGCTGACTACAACGGCATAAGCGGATGACTCGTCGATTGCTTTGGTGATGTCTGGATTGAGCAAGCCACCGGGCAGTAATTCACGTGAATCAATCCAGGCGCGGACATTATGAAGAGTGAGTGCCTGCTGGAGATTGCGCACGAAGTTGTCGTCCTTCGAACTATGGCTGATGAACAGGTCGTGTGTGATTCTCTCTGGCATCGTAACTATTCCCTGTTGCGCCTTGAGCGAGGCAGACCGGATGAGGTAAAGCGTAAAACGGTCTACTTTATGTGTTGCGACATCGAACGTACTTTGAGGCCTTTTCTTTTGCAAGCAAAGAAAAGGCATGACCATGGTGCTTTCTGTTTAGGTGAAACGGTTATCTGTTGCTGCGCGGGCTGGAGAGGTTGTTGAGGAAGTTGTGGGTGTTGTTTGCTAAATCTCTGTTTGGGAACCTCTGAGAATAAGTGCCCCGTTCGTGGTGAGCTTGTCGAACCATGAATGGAGGATACTTAACGATCAATGACGCTACGTCACCAGCCCTTCGACAGGCTCAGGGCGAACGGATTTATTCAGAGGTTTCTTAGACTTTTGTTCCGATTGCTTTCCTTGCCGCCAGTGCCGTGGTTACTGCTTCAGTGACATCGCCGTCGATCACCGTGAAGTGGCCCATCTTGCGGCCAGGGCGGGCGGACTCTTTACCGTAGAGGTGCAGTTTAAGGTTGGGGATTTTGTTGAGACTGGCCCAGTCGGGTTCGCGGCTTTCGTCGCTGTTCTCTTGAAACCAGAGATCACCCAATAGATTGATCATGACTGAGGCGCTGTGCAGCCGTGGTGTGCCGAGTGGCAGGTTGCAGAGGGCGCGCACCTGCTGTTCGAACTGGTTGGTGACGCAGCCGTCGAGGGTGTAGTGGCCGCTGTTGTGGGGGCGCGGTGCGACTTCGTTGATCAGCAACTCGCCGTCGCAGATGAAAAACTCGACTGCCAGCACACCCACGTAGTTGAGGTGCTCGGCGACCTGCTTGGCCATCTCTTCGGCCTTGGCCAACAGCGTGGCGGAGGTGCGCGCCGGGGCGATGGAGATGTCGAGGATGCCGTGGCTGTGCTGATTTTCGGCCAGGGTGAAGCTCTGGCACTCGCCACTGCTGTTGCGGGCCATGACAACGGACACCTCCAGCTCCAGGGCGAGCATCTTCTCCAAGACGCAGGGGGCGTTGAACTCGGCAAAGGCCTGTTGTGCTTCGCTGATGTTTTTGACCCGTGCCTGACCCTTGCCGTCGTAGCCGAAGCGGGCGACCTTGAGGATGGCGGGGAACATTTCATCGCTAACTTTAGCCAGATCGGCAGCTTTTTCGATCACCAGGAACGGGGCGGTGGCAAAGCCGTTGTTACCGAGAAAGGTTTTCTCGGCGACGCGGTTTTGGGCGATGGCAACGGCCTCGGCGGAGGGGTGGACCGGGATCTTTTCGGCCAGCTTCTGCAGCGCGGCGGCGGGTACGTTTTCGAATTCGGTGGTGGCGGCGGCACAGCGGTTGGCGAGCTGTTCCAGGGCGGCGGGGTCATCATAGGCGGCGACAATCTGTTCGTCGGCAATCAGCCCGGCGGGGGCGTCGGGGTCGGGATCGAGCACGATCACCTTGTAACCCAGTTCGTGGGCGGCGGTGACAAAAAAGCGGCCGAGCTGGCCGCCGCCGAGCATGGCAAGCGTCGCTGGGGCTTTGATCATCCCGGGAATCATGGCTTGTTGTCCAGCTCCATGGCGTAGACGGCCTGGCGCTGCTTTTCGCGAAATTCGTTCAGCTTGGTGGCAAGTAGCGGGTCGTTGTTGGCGAGCATGGCGATGGCGAAGAGTCCGGCGTTGGCCGCGCCGGCCTCACCGATGGCGAAGGTGGCGACGGGAATGCCTTTGGGCATCTGCACGATGGAGAGCAGCGAGTCCTGACCTTGCAGATGTTTTGACGGCACCGGTACACCGAGCACCGGCAGGATGGTCTTGGCAGCGATCATGCCGGGCAGGTGGGCAGCGCCGCCAGCACCGGCGATGATCACCTTGATGCCACGAGCAGCGGCCTGATCGGCAAACTCAAACATCAGTTCGGGGGTGCGATGGGCGGAGACCACCTGCGCTTCGTAGGGGATGCCAAACTGGGCCAGCATCTCGGCCGCCAGGCGCATCACCGGCCAGTCGCTGTTGCTGCCCATGACGATGGCTACCTGAGGCTGGGTCGACTGTTGCGCTTTATCCTGCATGAAATCCTCTACTGCCTTGAATTGAAAGCGGGCAATTATACCCGAAGCGCGGCAGCACCGGCAGTTGCAGGGGGCGGGTCTATTTTCTCAATAGATCGTTGTGGTTGACGCTATAACTATTTACATAGTGGAGCATCGCTGCAGGTCGTTATGATTGTTGTTGATAAGGTTGAGAGAATTGCCAGCCGATTGTGGTTGAGCTGCCCGTGGCTGAAACGGGTCGGCTTTTATGGCTTTATGTTTTTTCTGATCAAGGGGCTGCTGTGGCTGTTGCTGCCGACGGCACTCTACTACTTTGGTGCTGGTTGAGTTGAATCCAGAAACAGAAACGCCGCCCTGGCTGAGTCGGGGCGGCGTTTTTATTGGCGGCGCTAATGGCTTTTAGTGGTCGCTCAGGCTTTCGGCCACGTAGAGGGTATTTTGCAGCAGCGTGGCGATGGTCATGGGGCCGACACCGCCCGGTACCGGGGTGATCCACGCGGCGCGTTGGCTCGCCGCTTCATAATTGACATCGCCCACCAGCTTGCCACTCGCCAGACGATTGATGCCGACATCGATCACAATCGCCCCTTCCCTGATCCAGTCGCCGGGGATGAAGTCGGGTCTGCCGACGGCCACCACCAGGATCTCGGCGCGGCCGACATGGGTTTTTAGATCTTTGGTGAAGCGGTGGCAGGTGGTGACGGTGCAGCCTGCCAACAGTAGCTCCAGCCCCATCGGGCGGCCGACGATATTGGAAGCGCCGACAATCACCGCCTCTTTTCCTTTTAACTCTTCACCAGTGTGTTCCAGCAGCGTCATGATTCCCCACGGGGTGCAGGGGCGCAGCTTGGGGATGCGCTGGGCCAGCAGGCCAACGTTGTAGGGGTGGAAACCATCAACATCCTTGTCGGGGTGAATGCGTTCGATCACCTCTTCAGAGACGATATGTTTGGGCAGTGGCAGCTGCACCAGAATGCCGTCGATCTCGGCATCGTTATTAAGCTGCTCGATTACGGCCAGCAGCTCCTCCTGGGTGGTGGTGGCGGGTAGGTCGTAGGATTTGGAGATGAAGCCGACCTCGGCGCAGGATTTACGTTTGTTGCTGACATAAACCTGGGAAGCGGCGTCCAGACCCACCAGCACCACGGCCAGACCGGGGCGCCGTTGGCCCAGGCTGAGACGGTGATCAACGCGCTGTTTGACATTGCTGCGGATCTCGGCGGCGATGGCCTTGCCATCAATGATCTTTGCTCTCATGGGGGCTGTCATGGTCTGGCTACAAAATCCCGTGCTGGAAAAGCGCCAGATGATACCAGATGCAAGAGAAGGGCTGAACCAGGAGTATGTTTCTGCTCTGTGAGCACCATTGTTGACGGGTTGATAAATAGTGGGCGGTTATTGATGAGATCACCTGGCCAGATCAGTGGCGGAATATTTTGTCATAGCAACAGGGCTGCTTAGCATTTTGCAGAGAGGTTTTAATGGTTTAAGGGGGGCAGGGCTGCTGGTGTTGTTCTGCCTGTTGGTACCAGGTATCGAACTGGGCGGCGGGCATGGGCCGGCCAATGTGAAAGCCTTGGGCGGAGTCGCAACCGAGCTCTTTGAGGATGGCCATGGAGTCGTGTCGCTCCACCCCTTCGGCAATCACCTTGATGCCAAGGTTGTGGCCCAGGTCGATGGCGGAGCGGACGATACTGGCATCGTTATCATCGTGGTCCATCTGTTGCACAAAGGAGCGATCGATCTTGAGCTGGTAGATGGGTAGCCGTTTGAGGTAAGAGAGCGATGAGTAACCGGTGCCAAAGTTATCAATGGCCACAGCAATGCCAAGTTTGTTCAGGCTTTTTAGCAGCTCGGCGCCCTGATCGATATTGGACATTAAGGTATTTTCGGTGATTTCGAGTATCAGCCTGTCGGGGCTGGCGTCTACCAACGTCAATGCGGCCTGAATGTTTTTTAGCAGATTGCGATCCAGGAAGGAGCGGGTTGAAACGTTGATGGCAACCGGCATGTTAACGCCAATGTCACGCCAGTGTTGGGAGTGTTGCAGGGCTGCGTTTAGCACCCAGCATGTCATCTCGTTGATGAGCTCCATCTTCTCTGCCAGTGGAATAAAGAGCTCTGGCATCAGGGTGCCATGCTGGGGATGGTGCCAGCGTATCAACGCCTCGACACCATTGGTCTGACCACTGATGAGATCAATCTTGGGTTGAAAGTAGAGTTCGAACTCATCTCTATGCAATCCCAGTTTCATTTGTCCCATCAGCTGGAGCTGTCTGGCTGGGCCATCCACGCCGGTTTTATAAAACTGGAAGGGGATATCATTGCGTTTGGAGATGTACATGGCCTTGTCGGCATGTTGTATCAAGGTGTCGGCATTTATGGCGTCATCGGGGTAACTGGCGATGCCAATATGAAACTCGGTCTCGGCGTGTCTGAAGGGTTCATCAAAGCTGTGATGAATCTTTTCAGCAACGCTAACGGCAGGGTGTTGGCGGTCATCTTCCAGGGGTAACAAGACTGCAAACTCATCACCACCCAGACGCGCTAGCGTATCGCCATCGCGCAGAATGCGCTTTAGCCGTTGTGCGGCCTGATTCAAAATAGTGTCGCCGACCGGATGGCCGTAGTTGTCGTTGACCTGTTTAAAGTGGTTAAGGTCAAGCAACATCAAGATGACATGTTTGCCCGGTTTGCGTCGTGCCATCGCCAGCGCCTGATGGATGCGGTCATACCAGAGGGCGCGGTTGGCCAATCCGGTGAGGGCATCGGTGGTGGCCATGCGCTCCAGCTTCTTGCGTGCCTGGATGGTGTCGGTAATCTCTTCCATGATGCCGTCAATGCGAACGACTTGGCCCTGGGTATTTTTGAAAGGGTGAAAGGAGCGTCTGAACCAGCGCAGCTTTTTACCGGAGCCATGGATACGGGTTTCAATTTCGACGCTCTCACCGGCCAGCGCCTGCTTCCAGGCGGCCTCTACGATAGGACGATCCTCCTGAATGGTCCAGGCGAGGCAGGGGGTCGGCAACTCCATGGAGATGGCCGATATGTCATGGACCGAGGGGCTGATGTAGAGCGGGCGGTTATTGATGACATCGATTGACCAGATGATCTGCGGAATATTTTTCATCAAACTATGGAGTTGTTGTTGCAGCTCCTCTGACTGCTGCTTTTCGTGTTGGAGAATGGCGGTGGCTGCTTGCCAATATCCCTCCAGCATTAACCCCATGTCGCGGAACAGCAGCTTTCTGAGAGCTTCAGCCAGTGGGGCACGATCAGCCTCGGTAATCTCAGTGGAGTGCTGGGCAATATCTTGCAAATACTGTTGATAAAGTTGGTATGTGCCCATAATCCAGACGGGGGCAATTTTCCAGTGGTGATGTGTCGATCCAATTTGCTGTTGCTGCGTTAGATACTCTGGATTATCCGGGTTACTTATCAGTGAAAACAGATGGTTGACCTGTTGCTGGATCAATATCTCAAGATTGCCCCCTTGGCGTTGATGTTTTTTCAGTACCTTGGCGGTGGCAGGAAAGCCGGAGAGATAGTTAGAAAAGAGGGTGGAAAAATTGCTGGCATTGCGCAGAAGCAGCTCTTGATAACGATGAACGACCCGCAAGTGTTCCGGATCGATCTCTAAAAATGCATTAAACTCATCTAGTAAGTGATTTTTTTTATGCGTCACACAACCTCCTCCATGATGCTTGTGCAGTGACAAAATCCTTGTCGCTGATTTTTGATGATAGATGAGAGTCGAGGCCAAGGATATTGTTTACCGGTGAATTTCTTATGTTTGGCCAAAGGTGTTGCCATATGGAGACAGGTGGGTTTTTAGGTTTTCTGCAGCAAGAGGATTAAGACGATGTTTTTTGATGTTTTTAATGGTGATGCCGATGGCCTGTGTGCATTGCAACAGTTTCGCCTGGCAACGCCGGCAGATGCCACGTTGATTACGGGGGTGAAGCGTGACATATCGCTATTGAAGCGCAGCCAGGCGGGGCGTGGCGACGAGGTGACGGTGTTTGATATCTCCCTGGATAAAAATTGCGCAGCGCTGCTGGCGTTGCTGAAGAGTGGGGTTCAGGTCCGCTATTTTGACCATCATTTTGCAGGTGAGATTCCACAACATGAGAATTTTGAACCGCACATCGATGTGGCTGCCGAGACCTGTACCAGCCTGATCGTGGATCGCTATCTCAAGGGTCGTTTTCGTGAATGGGCGGTAGTGGGCGCCTTTGGTGACAATCTTGATGTCAGTGCTGCACGCGCCGCGGCGGGTCTGAATCTAACCGAGGTGCAGTTGGCCACGTTGCGCGAGTTGGGTGTCTGTCTTAACTACAATGGCTACGGGGCGGCATTGGAAGATCTGTTTTTTCCACCGGCAGAGTTGGCAAAACGCATGCGCCCCTTTGCCTCACCCTTTGCTTTTATCGAGGCAGAGGCCGAAATTTTTGCAACCCTGCGTAACGGCGCGCAGGAGGACACCGCCAGGGCGAGGGCCGTTGCACCTGATCTGGTCTCTGACAAGGTGGCGCTGTTTCTGTTTCCGGCTGAGCCTTGGGCGCGACGAGTCTCCGGTGTTTTCAGTAATGAGTTGGCTACCGAGTATCCGGATCGTGCCCATGCACTGTTGACCGCGCTACCGCAGGGTGGTTTTGTGGTGAGTGTGCGGGCGCCGCTGAACAATAAAACTGGTGCGGATGAGTTGTGCCGTGCCTTTGCCACCGGCGGTGGCCGTAAGGCAGCGGCAGGCATTAATGACTTGCCGCAAGATCAATACGCGGCGTTTGTGAATGCGTTTCAGGTGATGTACGGCTAGGCGCTGTAGTGGTTGGATTCATAATTAAACCTGTGTGGAGGCGTTAACCGATGGCAACCCAATATTCACATATTCTTCTGGCATCCGATCTGCTTGATGACAATGCAGTGGTGATGGATCGGGCGGCGGAGCTGGCCGAGCACTATGGTAGTCAGCTTAGTGTGATTCATGTAGTGGAGCGGGTGCCAATCTACTTTGGTAGCGAGTTGGTGATGCCGGAGATGCAGACCATCGAGATGCAGCTGGTGGCAGCGGCGCGTGAAAAGATGACAGTTGTGGCGCAGCAGTTGGGCATTGCGCTGGGACGCTGTCATGTTGAAGTAGGGGTGACTAAACTCGAGATTCTTTCATTTTCCGAGCAGCATAATGTAGAGTTGATTGTGATCGGCAGCCACAGTCGTCACGGTCTTGAGCGGTTGCTGGGGGCAACGGCCAAGACGGTGCTCAATTCCGCGCCGTGTGATGTTTTGGCGGTGAAGATAAAGTGATGTTTTGACAATTAAAAGGCCGCAATTGCGGCCTTTTAATTTTGGAGTATCGAGTATTTAGCGTTCCAGAAACTGGAGTTTGTCTGGCACGCCGTCCCACTCGGCAGCATCAGCGGGTGCATCCTGCTTTTCGGTCACCACCGGCCAGATTTTTGTCAGTTCGGCGTTGAGGGCGATGAAATGTTGCTGATCGTCGGGTACGTCATCCTCGGCAAAGATCGCCTTGGCCGGGCACTCTGGCTCGCATAGCGCACAGTCGATGCACTCGTCCGGGTCGATGACGAGAAAGTTTGGTCCCATATAAAAGCAGTCCACAGGGCAGACCTCAACACAGTCGGTATATTTACATTTGATGCAGTTATCAGTGACTACAAAGGTCATGGTGAACTCCTATGGGCAATTTGTATGGTGAAAGCGTGACCACTATGGAATGCGGTCTGTCAGTTTTTTTAATTCGTATAGTTTATCGAGCGCCTGCCGTGGTGTGAACTCATCAGGGATCAGTTCGGCCAGTGCTGCCAGCAGCGCTGTTGCCTGTGGCTGTGGCGGCGCCGAATCAAACAGCCCGAGCTGCGGCGTGATTTGCTGGTCACAAGTGTGTGTAACACCACTCTCCAGTTGCCGCAGCCGCCGCTTGGCAGCCTGAATCACCACCTTGGGCACACCTGCCAGCGCCGCCACCTGCAAACCATAACTCTGGTTGGCCGGACCCGCTTTGACGGCATGCAGAAAGACGATGCTGTCGCCATGCTCTACCGCATCCAGATGTACATTCACTACGTTGTTATGTTGCTCCGGCAGGGTGGTGAGTTCGAAGTAATGGGTGGCGAACAGGGTATAGGCACAGACGTTTTTTGCCAAGTGTTCGGCGCAGGCCCACGCCAGCGACAGGCCATCGAAGGTGCTGGTGCCACGACCGATCTCGTCCATCAATACCAGGCTGTTGGCCGTGGCGTTGTGGAGGATATTGGCGGTCTCGGTCATCTCCACCATAAATGTCGAACGACCACCAGCAAGATCATCCGAGGCGCCGATGCGGGTGAAGATGCGGTCAATCGGGCCGAGCGTCGCCGACTCTGCCGGCACAAAACTGCCGATATGGGCCAACAGGGTGATCAGCGCGGTCTGGCGCATGTAGGTCGACTTACCACCCATGTTGGGGCCAGTGATGATCTGGATGCGGTGCTGGCTGTCGAGACAGGTGTCGTTGGGCACAAATGGTCCGTCGAGATTTTGCTCCACCACCGGGTGGCGGCCGGCGATGATGCGCACTTGCGCTTCCAGCGTTAAGTTCGGTTTGCTGAGGTTGAGACTGTCGGCCCGTTCAGCAAGGTTGGCGAGTACGTCGAGTTCGGCGATGGCGGCGGCGGTGGTCTGCAGGTCGGCGAGGTGCGGTATCAGCGACTCCAGTAGCGCCTCATAGAGTCCCTTCTCGCGCGCCAGGGAACGCTCTTTGGCGCTCAGCGCCTTGTCTTCAAACCCCTTCAGCTCCGGGGTGATGTAACGCTCGTAGCCTTTGAGGGTCTGGCGGCGGATGTAGTCGGCGGGCACCTTGTCGGCCTGTGCCTTGCTCACCTCGATGTAGTAACCATGCACGCGGTTGTAGGCGACCTTGAGGGTGGCGATGCCGCTACGTACCTTTTCTCGTTGTTCGAGATCCAGCAGATACTGCCCGGCGTTGCTGCTGATGCCACGCAGTTCATCGAGCTCGGCGTCATAACCGGGGGCGATGACGCCGCCGTCGCGGATGATTACCGGCGGATTGTCGATGACGGCCCGTTGCAGTGTGGTGTGCAGTTCTGGGTACTGGCCCATACGTGCAGTCACCTCTTCCAGTAACGGTGAAGAGAGCTGTTCGATGCTCTGATGCAATGCCGGCAGCTGTGACAGGGTATCGCGCAGTTGTGCCAGATCGCGTGGCCGGGCCGATCTCAGGCCGATGCGAGCGAGGATGCGTTCGATGTCGGCGATGTTGCGCAACAGTTCGCGGGGTGCCTCGAAGCGGTGGTTTTCCAGTAGGGTTTCGATGGCGTGCAGGCGCTGGTTCAGAACATTGCGATCACGCAGCGGCCGGTTGAGCCAACGCCGCAGCAGGCGGCTACCCATGGCGGTGGCGCTACGGTCCATCACGTCGAGCAGGGTGTTGTCGCGGCCACCAAAGAGGTTGACCTCGATCTCCAGATTGCGGCGGCTGGTGGCGTCCATCACCACGCTATCCTCACGCCGTTCGACACTGATCCCCTGGATATGGGGCAGGGCGGCGCGCTGGGTCTCCTGGGCGTACTGCATCAGGCAACCGGCGGCGCAGATGGCGCTGTTCATGGTGTCGCAGCCGAAGCCGTGCAGGTCGCGGGTGCCCATCTGGGCGGTGAGCAGGCGCACCGCTGTCTCGATCTCGAAATGCCATGGCTGTTGCTGCCGCACCGGGTAACGATCTTCGAGGGCGAGCATACGGTTTAACTCTTCACTCACCAGCAGTTCGGCGGGGCGGATCCGCTCCAGTTCGTCGTTGAGTGCATCCTTGCCGGTCACCTCCATGACGATGAGGCGGCCGGAGGTGAGGTCGAGTGTGGCGATGCCGAAGCTGTTGTCGTGACGATGCACGGCGGCGAGTACGTTGTCTTGGCGTTCGTTGAGCAGCGCCTCGTCGGTGACGGTGCCGGGGGTGATGATGCGCATCACCTTGCGTTCGACCGGACCTTTGGATGTGGCTGGGTCGCCGATCTGTTCGCAGATTGCTATCGATTCACCGAGTCGTACCAGTCGCGCCAGGTACCCTTCGGCGGCGTGGTAGGGGAGGCCCGCCATCGGGATCGGTTCACCGGCCGACTGTCCACGGGCGGTAAGGGTGATGTCGAGCAGCCGCGCCGCTTTGCGCGCATCATCGAAAAAAAGCTCGTAGAAATCGCCCATGCGATAGAAGACTAGCATGTTCGGATGTTCGGCCTTGATGCGCAGATATTGTTGCATCATCGGTGTGTGTTGAGTGCTGTTTTTGTTGGCGCTGGCTGTGTTGCTCATCAATCTGCCTGAATGCTGGTCCCGGTGAGGGGAGGCATTTTAACCTAGCTAGAGAGTTGGTGCCGCAGCTATTCGATCGGGGGGTGTTATTGGGACTGTACGAGCCGAAGCAAATGTTGAGCATCCTCCTGTTAAGGGGATGCAGGATGGCGCTGAATTTATGCTGAAAGTCTGAGGTGCAGCTTTTTGTAGTCCTGATATGAGACGACTGTGGCGTTGCCTCTGGATGGCGCCGTGACAGACTTGATGACGGTTTTTTCGCGCATAGTCACCTCTTCCCACTCATGGTGTGAGATGGCGATAATCTCAAAGTCGCCAGGCCATGGGTCATAACTGAGCATGGTCGCTACCTCTTCCAGCTCTTCGAGTACCTCTCTCATGAGCGATTCTTGTTCGGTGGTGCCGGAGATGCTTCTCTGATGCAGCTTCATGGACATAAAACCTCAATGATTCTCTACTTTTGTTATCGGCGGCTGTCAGGGTGAACTTGAACCGATTTGGGGGTGAGAAACGTTGAAATGTCTTTCTAACAGGGGGGCGGCGCAGGGGGGATGAAGCCTGCTGCAAAAGCCTGTTTTGCAGCAGATTTAGAGGTTTACAAACCTTGGATTTCTGTGGCGTAGGGGTGCAGTGCCTGCACCATCGCCTTGAAAACCTTGGGGTTGGCGGCAATGATATGGCCGGTCTCGAATATTTCGTGACCACCGTTGATATCAGAGACCAGCCCACCTGCCTCTTGGATTAGCAGAATGCCAGCGGCCATATCCCAGGGTTTCAGGTCCAGCTCCCAAAAGCCGTCAAGCCGGCCTGAGGCGACGTAGGCTAGATCAAGCGCTGCCGAGCCGGCGCGACGGATGCCGGCAGAGGGGATCACCATCGTTTTGAGCATTTGCAGATAGAGATCCAGGTAACGTTGATTTTTGAAAGGGATGCCCGTACCAAGTAGCGCCCCCTCAAGTCCGTTGGCCTTGCTGACACGCAGGCGGCGACCGTTGAGCTGGGCGCCGGCACCACGGCTGGCGCTAAAGATCTCATCTTTGAGCGGATCGAAAACGACGGCGTGCTCCAGCCGTCCACGCTGCTTGACGGCGATGGAGACGGAATATTGTGGAAACTGGTGTAGAAAATTGGTGGTGCCGTCGAGTGGGTCGATAATCCACTGAAACTCGTCACCGGCAGAGTGCTCGCCGCTCTCTTCCGCCAGGATGCTGTGGTCGGGAAAGGCTTTGCGGATGGTCTGAATGATCTCATCTTCAGCCTGTCTGTCGACCTCACTGACAAAGTCGTTGGGCGACTTGGTCTGGATGTTGAGGCTGTCCATGCGGTTACTGGCGCGGGTGATGACAGTGCCTGCTTGACGGGCGGCGCGGATGGCAATGTTGACTATCGGATGCATGCGGAGGGCTTCAATGATCTAAAAAATAGGGCGCTAAGGATACCAGAGAACGGTCTTTTGTGTGAGGGGCTTAACCTTTTTTATGGGTGTCGCCAGGAATCGGCTAGAATGACGCCCCATGAAAACCAACATCAGAATTGTACTGGTTAATACCAGCCATCCCGGCAATATCGGGGCCGTGGCACGGGCGATGAAAAACATGTGCCTCGAACGCCTCTATCTTGTTGAGCCTTATGACTTTCCCAGTGCTGAGGCGACATCACGATCCTCCGGTGCAGATGACCTGCTGGCACAAGCGGTGGTCTGCACCACGCTGGAGGAGGCCCTGGTTGGGTGCCGCTTTGTGGTGGGGACCAGTGCCCGTAACCGCAGTATCAGCTGGCCGGTGATGGCGCCTCGTGAATGTGCCGCGCGGTTGGTGGAGGAGAGCGTGGTGGGCGAGGTGGCGCTGGTATTTGGGCGCGAGGACTCGGGCATGACCAATGACGAGCTGGAGCGTTGCCACTACCTGGTGAGCATTCCCAGCAATCCTGATTTCTCATCACTCAACCTTGGGGCGGCAGTTCAGGTGCTCGCTTATGAACTGATGATGGCTGCGCCATTGGTAAAGCCGCTGCCGGAAGAAGAGGGGCGTGACTTGGCAGTAGCGGACGAGATGGAGTCCTTCTTCCAGCATCTGGAGCAGACGTTGATAGAGCTGGAGTTTCTCGATAGCAGTCAGCCGCGCAAACTGATGCGGCGACTGCGACGCTTTTTCAATCGGGCGCGCCCGGATCAGACCGAGGTTAATATTCTGCGAGGCATACTTTCCGCTGCTCAGGGGCGAAAACTGACCAGGTCCAGAGAGTCATAGTTGATTGGTTTTATTCCTGATATGGCGCTAAGATGAGTTTTTTAGTAGGTGAATATTTTCAAGGACGGAGGCAGCATAATGTTTCAACGCATCCGTGAAGATGTCCGGTGTGTATTTGATCGTGATCCTGCGGCGCGTAACGTTTTCGAGGTGTTGACCACCTATCCGGGGGTGCATGCCGTTATCGGCCACCGGGTCAGCCATGCGCTTTGGAATATGGGGTTGAAGTGGCTGGCACGGATGAATTCCACCCTGAGCCGTTGGCTGACCGGTATCGAGATCCATCCCGCAGCCACTATTGGCAGGCGTTTTTTTATCGATCACGGTATGGGGGTGGTGATTGGCGAGACGGCTGAGATTGGTGATGATTGCACTCTGTACCATGGAGTGACCCTGGGGGGGACCTCCTGGAATAAGGGTAAACGTCACCCCACGCTCTTGAACAATGTGGTGGTGGGCGCGGGTGCCAAGGTGCTGGGGCCGATCACGCTTGGCGAAGGGGCTCGAGTGGGCTCCAATGCGGTGGTGGTGAAGGATGTCGCCCCGGGCCATACCGTGGTTGGGGTGCCTGGCCGCATCGTCAATAAACCAGGAAATGAAAAGGATGTTCGGCGTCAGGCGGTTGCCAAAATGATCGGTTTCGATGCCTATGGGATGTCCCAGGAGACCACTGACCCGGTCGTTCATGCCATCAATTGCATGCTGGACCATATCCATGCCATGGATTCAAAAATGGCTGAAATGTGCCGGGTGATCGAGCAGCTTGGTGGAGAGGTGGGTGGTACTCCGCTGCCGGTGATGAGTCCTTGCGAGATCAGCGAGGGAGATGAACAAGGTGTTGAATCGGAGGGCAATACTCAACCAAAAGCAGGAGCGGTAATACCTGAGTAATTTAGTCAGGAAAATACTTGACTGTTTTAGTTGGAGATAGTATTGTCCGTATACATGATGAGGTTTATCTATATGGAGTAATTTTTTGTATTCCATATAAACGTCAAGAGGACTTACTATGAGACTTACAACCAAAGGTCGATACGCGGTCACCGCGATGCTGGATTTGGCGATCCACGCCACAGATGCTCCGGTGCCGCTGGCTGAGATTTCCCAGCGTCAGGGCATTTCGCTCTCCTATCTTGAGCAGCTTTTTTCTCGACTGCGGCGTCAAGGGCTGGTCGATAGCGCACGTGGTCCAGGCGGTGGTTACCGTTTGGCTCGTCCCGCAAGTGAGATTGCGGTGGTCCATGTGATCAATGCGATTGATGAAAACGTTAATGTCACACGTTGCGGTGGCCAAGGTGATTGCCAGGATGGCGATCCTTGTCTGACCCACGATTTATGGTGTGACTTAAGCAATCAGATCCATGAGTTTTTGGCTAGCATTAATCTACAGCAGCTGGTGGAGCGCCGTTTTGTACGTGAGGTAACCGCGCGTCAGGATGGCAGGATGCTGAGTGCCAAGCATAAGGTCGCTGAGACTGAAAGGGATTTCGCTGTCTCCAGTTAAGTTTTTTGTGGTCGTTTTTTGCAGGTGGGGCCTATGAGCGTATACCTCGACCATAATGCCACCACGCCGGTTGATAGGCGTGTAATTGAGGCGATGTTGCCCTATTTGCACGAGCATTATGGAAACCCCTCTGGACTCTATAGTCGTGGCAGATATGCGCGTCAGGCTATAGATACCGCCCGTGAGCAGGTTGCCCAGCTGGTTAATGCCCATGTCTCTCAGGTCATCTTTACTGGTGGCGGTAGCGAAGCCAATAATCTGGCCGTTAGAGGTGCCGTCCCTGATCTGCGCCGTTTAGCTGTAAGTGCGATAGAGCACGCCTCGGTATTGGAAAGTGCCCGGGCAGTTGCACGACAAGGCGTCAAGCTAGGCTTTATCGAAGTCGATGTTAAGGGGCGGGTGACCGAGGCGGCAATGGATATGGCCTTGTCATCACAGCCACAACTGGTCTCGGTAATGATGGCGAACAATGAGGCTGGGGTTGTTCAAAATATTGAGAAACTGGCCGCCCAGTCTCGTGCTTATGGTGCCATTTTCCATACTGACGCGGTCCAGGCGGCTGGCAAGATGGCGCTGGATTTTGAGTCCCTGGGGGTGCAGTTGATGACCCTGTCGGCTCACAAGCTGTATGGCCCGAAGGGAGTGGGCGCGCTGATCTGTGACAGTCGTATTGAGTTGATGCCGCAGATGGTCGGCGGTGGTCAGGAGCGTGGTTATCGCAGCGGCACTGAAAATGTGGCGGCCATCGTTGGTTTTGGTAAGGCGGCGGAGATTGCCCGTGATGAGCTGGTGGTTCGTCAAGTGCATCTGAGCAGTCTGCGCCAGAGTCTGGAGCGACAGCTAACGCTGATGGGTGGTGTGGTTATCTTTGCCCAACAGGCAATGCGCCTTCCCAATACGGTGTTCCTGGCAATTCCAGGCATTGATGGTGAGACGCTATTAATGGAGCTTGATAGGGTTGGTATCGAGGTCTCGAGTGGTTCAGCGTGCGATAGCCAGAAAATTGGTCCAAGTCATGTGTTGTTGGCGATGGGCGTCGAAGAGTCAATTGCGCGCTGTGCAATCCGGGTCAGCTTTGGACGTGATAATAGTGAGTCTGATGTCACAAGCTTGGTGGCCGCGCTAAAACAACAGGTAGAGGCTCTGCAGTCGGCATCGTTGCTGGCGTGGGTCTAAAGCTAATGAATAACAGACGTTGTGGAGATGAAAAATGAGACAGCCCATCTATTTAGATTATTCGGCGACTACGCCAGTGGATCCGCGGGTTGCCGAGAAGATGATGGCAAGCTTGACGATGGATGGTAATTTCGGCAATCCCGCCTCGCGCTCACACGTTTTTGGTTGGAAGGCTGATGAGGCTGTAAGCGAGGCGCGTCAGCAGGTGGCGGCGTTGATTAATGCTGATCCTAAAGAGATCGTCTGGACCTCTGGTGCTACCGAATCGGACAATCTGGCGATTAAAGGGGCGGCGCATTTTTATCAGCGTAAAGGCAAGCACATCATCACCAGCAAGACCGAACATAAGGCGGTGCTTGATAGTTGCCGTCAGCTGGAGCGGGAGGGGTTTGAAGTAACCTATCTTGATCCAGAGCCTAGCGGCATGATCGATCTGGCCAAACTTGAAGCTGCGATGCGTGAGGACACGATTCTTGTCTCCATCATGCATGTAAATAACGAAATTGGCGTGATTCAGGATATTGCTGCGATTGGTGAGATGACCCGTGCCCGTGGCATCGTCTTTCATGTTGATGCGGCCCAGAGCGCCGGCAAGGTTGCAATTGACCTCGATAAACTCAAGGTTGATCTGATGTCCTTCTCCGCTCACAAGATCTATGGCCCTAAAGGGATCGGCGCGCTCTACGTACGACGTAAGCCGCGTATCCGCATCGAGTCTCAGATGCACGGTGGCGGGCATGAGCGTGGTATGCGTTCCGGTACTCTGCCAGTACACCAGATTGTAGGTATGGGTGAGGCCTTCCGTATCGCCAGAGAGGAGATGGAGTTGGAAAATAAACGTATCCGCACTCTTCGTGATCGCCTCTGGAGTGGACTAAATGGGATGGAAGAGGTCTACCTTAATGGTGACCCGCAGCATGGTGTGGCAGGCAACCTTAATGTCAGCTTCAACTTTGTTGAGGGTGAGTCGTTGATCATGGCAGTGAAGGATATTGCGGTATCGTCTGGTTCTGCATGTACTTCGGCCAGCCTTGAGCCATCCTATGTCCTGCGTGCCATTGGCCGCAATGATGAGCTGGCTCATAGTTCGATTCGTTTTAGCATTGGCCGTTTTACGACTGCTGAGGATGTTGATTACACCATCCAGTTGATGAAAGAGAAGGTCGACAAGCTTCGCGGCATGTCGCCGTTGTGGGAGATGTACCAGGACGGCATAGACCTTAATAGTGTGCAATGGGCTGCCCATTAAGCGCGTTTCCGATTAGTCTGAGAGGAAAAAAACATGGCCTACAGTGATAAATTAATGGACCACTACGAGAACCCACGCAATGTTGGTTCGTTTGAGAAGACGGATACAGCTGTGGGTACCGGTATGGTAGGTGCACCCGCGTGTGGTGACGTGATGAAGTTGCAGATCAAGGTCAATGAACAAGGGGTGATCGAAGATGCCCGCTTCAAGACTTATGGCTGCGGTTCAGCGATTGCCTCTAGCTCGCTGTTGACGGAGTGGGTCAAGGGCAAGACGCTGGATGAGGCGTCGCAGATCAAAAATGTTCAGATCGCTGAAGAGTTGGCACTGCCTCCCGTGAAGATTCACTGCTCAGTATTGGCGGAGGATGCTATCAAGGCGGCCATCGAAGATTATCAGAAAAAACAGCATAAATAGGATATTGCCATGGCGGTGACTCTGACAGAACGGGCGGCAACACATATCAGCAACTTCTTCGCTAAGCGTGGTAAGGGCGAAGGGTTGCGCCTGGGCGTGCGTACGAGTGGCTGCTCCGGCATGGCCTACGTGTTGGAGTTTGTGGATGCCATAGCACCTGAAGACCAGGTGTTTGAGGAGCACGGCGTTAAGGTGATTATCGACCCTAAAAGCATGCTCTATCTTGATGGTACTGAACTTGATTTTGTCAAAGAAGGGCTGAACGAGGGGTTTAAGTTTAACAACCCCAATGTCAAAGACGCCTGCGGCTGTGGCGAGAGCTTTACTGTTTAACCTGCCGCTGTGGACTTCCATCAAAATTACTTCGAGTTGTTTGGTTTGCCCGTCAGTTATGATCTTGATGATAACGCTCTGACAGAGCGTTATCGTGATCTGCAAAAGGTGTTTCACCCCGACCGTTTTGCCAGCGCTTCGGATCAGGAGCGGCGTCTCTCGTTGCAGCAGGCGGCCCAAATCAATAGCGCTTATGACACACTGCGTGATCCACTTGCGCGGGCTCGCTACCTGTTGACGTTGCAAGGGCTGGAGTACAACGATGAGAGCAGCACCATCCGCGACATGGAGTTTCTAGAAGAGCAGATGGAACTGCGTGAACGCCTGGCCGACATCCGTCATGAAAATGATCCTGCCACTGTATTGCATGACTTTATGACGCAGCTCGATGTCAGAAACATCGAATATGTCGCGGTGTTACGTGGTCTTTTTGCAACGTCTGAAACCGTGGATGTAATGCAGGCAAAAAACATGGTGCAGCGTATGCAGTTCATTCGTCGCCTGCAAGAAGAGGCGGGGGCGCTGGAAGAGGAGCTGATGTAGCGACCTGTTTCAGCGGTGAGCTACTGCAGCGTGGAGTGTGTGAGAAGTTTTTTAGCCCCCTCTCTTCTTATGTTTGTATGTGTTTGCTATCAGAACAGTTTCGTTAGTAACTCTGCCTTGGCGTGCATCTGCGATTAATCTATATACTATTTTCAATCTGCTCATTAGCACAGAGATGACAATTAATTATGGCATTACTACAGATTAGTGAACCCGGAGAGTCCACCGCACCGCACCAGCACCGTCTGGCGGTGGGTATCGATCTGGGCACCACCAACTCCCTGGTGGCAACGGTGCGCAGTGGTGTGGCGGTGCCGTTGGCCGATCTCGATGGTGAATCCATGGTGCCGTCGGTGGTGCGTTACCATGCGGATGGTGGCATTGAGGTGGGCGAGTCAGCCCGCGCTGCCGCACCGCAGGATCCCGAAAATACCATCATCTCCGTCAAACGTTTTATGGGGCGCGGCCTGGCCGATTTGAACCAGCAGGAGCAGCGCCTTCCTTATCAATTTGTAACGACCGATTCCGCCGTGCCACGCATTCGCACCGCAGCGGGCGATGTCAGTGCTGTAGAGGTGTCGGCTGAAATATTGAAGCTGCTGCGTCTGCGTGCGGAGGCGAGTCTGGCGGGCGAGCTTAGTGGCGCGGTGATCACTGTGCCAGCCTATTTTGACGACGCCCAGCGCCAGGCCACCAAGGACGCCGCCCGTCTCGCCGGGATAAATGTATTGCGCCTGCTCAATGAACCCACCGCTGCTGCGGTTGCCTACGGCCTCGATCGCGGTTCGGAGGGGGTTCATGTGGTCTATGACCTGGGCGGCGGTACCTTCGATATTTCGATCCTGCGGTTTACTCGTGGTGTCTTTGAGGTCTTGGCGACCGCCGGTGATTCGGCCCTGGGCGGTGATGATTTTGATCACCTCCTGGCCCAATGGTTGATGAACCAGGCGGGCATCGCCGATGATCTTGGTCACAAGCAGCTGCGTACCCTGCTGCATCAGGCCCGTGTCATCAAGGAGCAGCTTAGTGACAAGCAGGTGGTTACTGTCGAAGTGGCGCGTATTGATGGTTCTGCCTGGCAAGGAGAGATAGATCGCACCACCTTTAATGAGTTGATTGCGCCACTCATTAAAAAAACCTTGCCGCCCTGTCGCCGCGCCTTGCGTGATTCCGGTGTGGCGTTGGAGGATATTGCCGATGTAGTGATGGTGGGCGGATCTACCCGTGTGCCAATGGTGCGTGAACAGGTGGGGCAGTTTTTCCAGTGCCAGCCGCTGGTTGATATCGATCCCGATAAGGTGGTTGCCATCGGCGCGGCCATCCAGGCCGACATCCTGGCGGGCAATAAACCTGACAGTGAGATGCTGCTGCTCGATGTGATCCCGCTCTCCCTGGGTCTTGAGACCATGGGTGGGCTGGTGGAAAAAGTGGTGCCGCGTAATACCACCATCCCGACGGCGCGTGCCCAAGAGTTCACCACCTTTAAAGATGGCCAGACGGCGATGAGCATCCATGTTGTGCAGGGCGAACGAGAGATGGTGAGTGATTGCCGCTCACTGGCCCGTTTTGAACTGCGTGGCATTCCGTCGATGGTGGCTGGCGCGGCTCGGATCCTGGTCACCTTTCAGGTCGATGCCGATGGTCTGCTCAATGTCAGTGCGGAAGAGACCGTCAGTGGCGTGCGCAGCAGTATCGAGGTGAAACCCTCGTATGGTTTGCAGGAGAGTGAGATAGAGCAGATGCTGCGTGACTCATTCACCTATGCCAAAGAGGATATGACGCTCCGTACCCTGCGTGAACAGCAAGTCGATGCCGACCGTGTGCTGGAGTCGCTGGCGGCGGCGCTGGCAGTGGATGGCGAAGAGTTGTTGTCAGCGGCAGAGCGTGCCAGTATTGATGTCTGTATCAGCGCACTGCGGCAGGCCCGTGATGGCAGTGAGATCCCGCCGATCAAACGTGCCATTGAGATCCTTGATCAGGCCACGGCCGATTATGCCGCGCGGCGCATGGATGCCAGTGTTAAAAAAGTGCTCAAGGGTCACCGGCTCGATGACTTTAAGGCCTGACCACAGGCTGTTGTGATGTTGAACAGTGATGTGGTTGGGTATTTGTAACATTTGCTCTGGGTGGTTACCTTGTGTGGACGCCTTGCCTTTGCAGTGGATAGTTAAAAAACGGAATATTGATGATGACCAAAATTGTCTTTTTACCTCATGCCGAACTCTGTCCCAGTGGTCAGGTGGTTGACGTTGCCCCAGGTACCTCTATTCTTGATGCGGCGCTTGAACATGGCATTGAACTGGAACACGCCTGTGATAAGTCCTGTGCCTGCACCACCTGCCATGTAATTGTGCGTGAAGGTTTTGTCTCGCTCAACGAGGCCGAAGAGCTTGAAGATGACCTGCTCGACAAGGCGTGGGGACTCGAGCCTGAGTCACGACTCGGGTGTCAAGCCATCGTTGCTGATGAGGATCTGGTGGTGGAGATACCCAAATACACCATCAATATGGTTTCTGAAGGTCATTAATAATCTAAGCGTTGGGAGTTGACGATGAATCTGAAATGGACCGATTCACTGGATGTGGCCATTGCCCTGGACGAGGCTCATCCTGAAATCGACCCCAGAGGGGTCCGTTTTACCGATCTGATGGAGTGGGTGATGGCGCTGGATGAGTTTGATGACCTGTCGGAACACTGTGGAGAGAAGATCCTGGAGGCGATTCAGATGGCCTGGATTGAGGAACGCGAGTGATCCACCTCTGTTAGCGGTGGCGGACGGCGTCCGGAACGGGTAAAATGCGCCAAGTTTTTAGGTAAGTATAGGCCTGCGTCAAACGCGGGCCTGTTGCTATTTATAAGTCAGAAAACAGGAGTCTCTTCCATGGCTGTTGAACGTACATTGTCTATTATCAAACCTGATGCGGTTGCCAAGAACGTAATTGGTAAAATTTACAGCCGCTTTGAAAAAGCGGGCCTGAAAGTTGTAGCTGCCAAGATGGCACAGCTCAGCCGTGCTGAAGCCGAAGGCTTCTACGCTGTACACAAGGCGCGTCCTTTCTTTAACGACCTGGTTAGCTTCATGATCTCTGGTCCGGTGATGATTCAGGCCCTGGAAGGTGAAGGCGCTGTTGCCATGAACCGTCAGCTGATGGGTGCTACTAACCCAAAAGAGGCCGAAGCCGGTACCATCCGTGCCGATTTTGCTGATTCCATTGACGCCAATGCAGTACACGGTTCAGATAGCGCTGAAAATGCGGCTATCGAAATCGCCTACTTCTTTAGCGCCACCGACATCTGCTCACGTTAAGAGGTGTACAAACTTGAGTGATACCAAGGTCAATCTACTTGGCCTAGATCGCAAGGGTCTGGAGGCCTTCTTCACCGACATGGGGGAGAAGGCCTTTCGTGCTTCACAGGTAATGAAGTGGATTCATCAGTTCGGCGTCAATGACTTCGATGAGATGAACAACATCGGCAAAGGGCTGCGCGACCGTCTCAAAGAGGTGGCAGAACTGCGCGCCCCCGAGGTGGTGCTGGATCAAGCCTCCAGTGATGGCACCCACAAATGGGTCTTGCGGCTCGACAGTGGCAACTGCATCGAGACCGTTCTGATCCCCGAAGGGGATCGTGGCACGCTGTGTGTTTCATCACAGGTCGGCTGTGCCCTTGACTGCTCTTTCTGTTCAACGGGTAAACAGGGTTTTAACCGCAACCTCACCACGGCTGAAATTATTGGCCAGCTGCGCGCCGCCTACCAACATTATGGCGCCAGCCACCGCGATGAACGCATCATCACCAATGTGGTGATGATGGGCATGGGTGAGCCACTGCTGAATTTTGACAGTGTTGTTGCCGCCATGAATATCATGACCGACGATGACTGTTATGGCCTGTCGAAACGACGGGTCACCTTGAGTACTGCCGGCGTGGTTCCGGCCATGCAGCGGTTGGCCGCCGAGAGCGGAGTCAGTCTGGCGGTATCACTGCATGCCCCCAACGACGAGCTGCGTGATGAGCTGGTACCGCTGAATCGTAAATACCCGCTCAAAGAGTTGATGGCGGCGTGTATGCACTATGTGGAAGCGGGCAATAAACGCAAGATCACCTTTGAATACGTGATGCTCGACGGTATCAACGATAAACCGGAACACGCCCGGCAGCTGATCAAACTCCTTAAAGGGGTGCCGTCCAAGATCAATTTGATCCCATTTAACCCATTTCCACAGTCGCAGTATCGGCGCTCCTCAGTGGAGGCAATTAGACGCTTCTGGGAGATATTGACCGCCGGTGGATTGATAACAGTCACCCGTCGCACCCGTGGTGATGACATCGATGCCGCCTGTGGCCAGCTGGTTGGCAAGGTGATGGATCGCACCAAGCGCAACCTGCCCAAAGCGGATGATCTGGTTCAGGGGCAGGGCGGATGATGCGACTTACGCTGCTGCTAACCATAACGGTTGCGCTGTTGTTACAGGGCTGCGCCCAGACCGGTGGTCCGAAGGGGCCGACCGAGACGGCTGAGGCGGTGCGTGTTTATAGTGATCTTGGCCTGGGTTATCTGCGGCAGGGCAAGTTTGATCAGGCCCTGGTCAAGCTGAAGCGGGCGCTGGAGTTGAACAGCAAAGATCCGGATTCCAACCACTATATCGCTGAGGTCTACAAACAGCTGGGTGAGATCAAAGAGGCCAACCGTTATTTTGATAAAGCCGCCGATCTTGATCCCAAAAATCCGATGCTGCTGAATAATTACGGCGCCTTCTTGTGTGAGCAATCACGCTTTGTTGATGCGGAAAAATATTTTTTGCGCGCCGCCACTCTGCCACGTTATCAGACCCCAGAGCTGGCCTATGAAAATCTGGCGCTCTGCGCCCAGCGCATGAATGACCCGGTGCAGGCCGAAACCTATTTCCGCAAGGCGTTGGCCATCAATTCCAAGTTACAAAAATCGTTGTATCAGATGGCCCAGTTGAGCTATGACAATAAAGAGTATTTGAAGGCACGGGCCTTTGTGCAGCGTTATCAGGAAGGGATGGAACCGTCAGAGCTGGGGCTGAAATTGGCGATTAAGATTGAGGCAGCCCTGGGCAATGAAGCGGCGCTGCAAGAGTACCGGCAAAGGTTAAAGAGCCACTTTCCTGATGCAGCAACAGAGTAGTTATAGGTAAATAAAGGATGAATAGGCCGGTGGACGAACTAGACAGGGAAATCGAACAGCCAGCACAGAGTGCTCACTGGGGTAGGCGGCTGGCAGAAATTCGTCAGGCAAACAACATCACTGTGAGTGCTGTGGCGGCTGAACTGCGGTTAGAGATAAAAATGGTACAGCAGATAGAGGCGGAAGATCTGGAGCAGCTGCCAAATGCCCCCTTTGTAAAAGGCTATCTGCGTCACTATGCCCGTATGCTGGATGTAGATGCCGCTCCTATTCTTGATGCTTATAGTCAGGTGTGCGGGGCGGATGCGCCGGGCCTGACCAAGGTCAATCGTCTGCATGAGTCGACCTCCAAGGATGCCGCGCCACGCTCCACCACCTGGATAATTGTGGCGGTGGTAGTGATTTCGGTGGTGGTCTGGTGGTGGACGCAGCTGCTCTCCTTTAAGAAAACCACAGAGGAGGTGGCCATTGCTGAACAGGCGCGCAACGCTTCAGCCATCCTGCCCGAGTCTGATGGCAGTAATACCAATGGTGCCGGCGGATTTGAACTGACCCTGCCGCAACCGCAATCATCGCCACAGGAATCGGCTGCGCCAGCGCAGCAGGCAGAGCCGGTTGCCACCGTGGCGCCGGCTGTTACTGCTTCAGCAACACCGCTACCGACAGCAACTCAGGCCACCATCGTTCTGAAATTTAGTCAGGAGTCGTGGGTGGATATTACTGACGCCACCGGCGCACGTCTGTTTGTGGATCTGGCCAAGGCCGATAGTTCGCGGACAGTGACGGGGCAGCCACCTTTCAAGGTTTTGTTGGGCAATTCAGCCGCCGTCACCATTGAATACAACGGCAGCTCTTATGACCAGCGTGCTCATAATAGTATGGGTATCGCCCGCTTTACGTTGGGCACTGCTGAATAACAGGAGACGTTTTTATGGAACATAAAAACCTGATCGTCCGTCGCAAATCACGCCAGATCATGGTGGGTAATGTGGCTGTGGGCGGTGATGCGCCGATCTCGGTGCAGAGCATGACCAATACCGAGACCTGCGATGTTGCCGCCACCGTCGCGCAGATCAAGGCACTCGAAGCGGTGGGTGCCGATATCGTACGTGTTTCGGTACCGAGCATGGAGGCCGCCGAGGCCTTTGGCAAAATTAAAAAACTGGTCAATGTGCCGCTGGTGGCGGACATTCACTTTGATTACAAAATTGCGTTGCGTGTTGCCGAGCTGGGTGTTGACTGTCTGCGCATCAACCCGGGCAATATCGGTAGCGATGAACGGGTACGTGCCGTGGTGAGTGCTGCGAGGCACTACAATATTCCGATCCGCATCGGCGTTAATGCCGGTTCGTTGGAGAAGGATCTACAGAAAAAATATGGCGAACCCACACCGGCCGCACTGGTGGAGTCGGCGCTGCGTCATATCGACCTTCTCGACAAACTCGATTTCCAGGAGTTTAAGGTCGGTCTCAAGGCCTCCGAGATCTTCATGACCGTTGCCGCCTATCGCCTGCTGGCGAGCCAAATTGAACAGCCACTGCACCTGGGTATTACCGAAGCGGGTGGTCTGCGTTCCGGCACGGTTAAGTCGTCGATTGGTCTGGGCATGTTGCTGGCGGATGGCATCGGCGACACGATTCGCATCTCGCTGGCAGCCGATCCGGTGGAGGAGATCAAGGTCGGTTTTGATATCCTCAAGAGTCTGCATCTGCGCAGCAAGGGCATCAATCTGATCGCCTGTCCCTCATGTTCGCGCCAGCGTTTCAACGTCATCGCTGTTGTCAACGAGCTGGAGCAGCGCCTTGAGGATGTGACCGAGCCGCTTGATGTTGCTGTGATCGGTTGTGTGGTTAATGGCCCCGGTGAAGCGCGTGAAGTAGATGTTGGTCTTGCCGGTGGTGAACCAAACCTGCTCTACATCGACGGTAAGCCTGACCATAAGATTGGCAACGAAGGCATGGTGGATGAACTTGAACGGGTTATTCGTCAGCGTATCAAGATCAAACAGGAGAGCAGTGGCGCTGAGTGTGTGAGCTGCCCCTCTGCTGGTAAATAGAACAGAAACCTATGTCCAAAACCATCCAGGCCGTGCGCGGCATGAACGACATCCTGCCGCAGCAGACGCCCTACTGGCAGCTGCTGGAGCAGACGGCGCAGCGTATCTTTGAAGCCTATAGCTTTGAAGAGATTCGCATGCCGATTGTCGAGAGCACCGATCTTTTTAAACGCACCATCGGTGAGGTGACCGATATCGTCGAGAAGGAGATGTATACCTTTGAAGATCGGAACGGCGATAGCCTGACACTGCGTCCTGAAGGGACCGCTGGCTGTGTACGCGCCGGTATTGAAAACGGACTGCTCTACAACCAGATTCAGCGCCTCTGGTATAAAGGCCCAATGTTTCGCCACGAGCGTCCCCAGAAGGGGCGTTACCGTCAGTTTCAACAGATCGGTGTGGAGTGTTTTGGTCTGAGTGGCCCTGATGTTGATGCTGAGATGATCATGATGACGGCGCGGCTCTGGCGTGAGTTGGGGCTGCATGATCTGGAGCTACAGATCAACACCCTGGGGTCTGCCGAGGCACGGGTTGGTTACCGGGATACACTGGTGGAGTACATGAGTGCCCACCGTGATCAGCTCGATGAGGATAGCCAGCGCCGCCTGCTGAGCAATCCGCTGCGCATCCTCGACAGCAAAAATCCGGCGCTGCAGACGTTGAACGAAAATGCACCCAAGCTGATCGATGCCCTGGACCAGGAGTCGCGCCAGCACTTTGACCAGCTCTGCGGTTATCTCGACGATGCAGGTATTAAATATGTGATCAATCCACGCCTGGTGCGCGGGCTGGACTACTATAATCGCACCGTCTTTGAGTGGGTGACGGATCAGCTCGGCGCCCAGGGCACCGTCTGCGCTGGCGGCCGTTTTGATGGTCTGGTAGAGCAACTTGGCGGCCACAGCACACCGGCACTTGGTTTTGCCATGGGCATCGAACGGTTGGTAGCGCTGCTGGAGACCACCAGCATCAAAGTGGACAGTCTGCCACATGTCTATCTGCTGATGCTGGGTGATGAGGCGACACGGATTGGCCTGCCACTGGCGGAACGGTTGCGTGATGCGTTGCCGGGTCTGCGTCTGCGCAGCAACTGTGGCGGTGGCAACTTCAAGGCGCAGTTCAAAAAGGCTGACAAGAGTGGTGCAACGTTGGCGTTGGTGCTGGGTGAGGATGAGTTGCAGCAGGGTGTGGTGGGGGTAAAGAGTTTGCGTGACCATACTGCCCAACAGAGCGTGCAACAGAGTGAACTGGTCGCATATCTGAAATCAGCGCTGGCGTTGAACTAGGTTAATTTTTCCCTTTGCCTAAAGGGCGCCGGATGTTGTTGTGAACAACCGGCAGTGCAGTGGATAGACAATGGTGCGCATCGCGCATCCTATATTTAATGTTGCAATGAGATGCAATATTTTGGATAACAGAACGGGAGCTAAGTGTGGAAGCCTACGATTCAGAACGTGATCAACTTGATGCCCTTAAAAAGTGGTGGCAACAGTATGGCAAACCCATTGTTATTGGCTCAGTGCTGGGCATTGTTTCGCTGGTTGGCTGGCAGCAGTGGCAGGCTAATACCCATGCGGCGCGTGAATCGGCATCGATGGAGTATGACGTACTGCTGGCGGAGCTGGAGAAACGTAACTATCAAGGTGTGAAGGATCGCGGCGCCACCATCATCAATAAATATAGTAAAACACCGTATGCGGTATTGGCGGCCCTGGCCGTGGCCAAGGTGAATGTAGAAGAGGGTGAGATGAGCGCCGCCCGGACCCATCTGCAATCTGTAATCGATCAGTCGGGGCAGCCGCAGTTCCAGCATGTTGCACGGCTGCGTATGGGGCAATTGATGTTGGAAGAGGGTGAGGCCCAGCAGGCATTGGCGCTGGTACAGGGCGTTGATGTGGCAGGATTTACCAGTGCCTACGATGAGCTCAAAGGTGATATTCAGGCAGCGCTTGGCAATACCGCTGAGGCGCGCAGTGCCTATGAACGCGCCATCGCGGCGATGGATCCGGCGCTGGATCAGAGCATCATCAAAATGAAACTCGATGAGTTGGGTGAGACAGAGGTGGCGCTTTAAATGCGTTTTATTCTGCTGCCACTACTGCTGCTGACGCTGGCAGGTTGTAGCTCCTCTGGCCCGATCCGCGAACCGGCAGCGCTGGAGCAGATCAGTGGCGCCCGTGATGTGAAGGTGCTGTGGAGCAGTTCCACTTCGTCTGATCGACTCAATCTGGTCTATGACCGCTTGGCGCCGGCCATTGCCGATGGCCGTCTTTATACCGCCAGCGCCAACGGCAGGGTCTACGCATTTGATCTTGCCAAGGGTAAAAAGCAGTGGCAGCAGAGTTTTGATCTGGTCATCAGCGGTGGTGTTGGGTTGAATGAAACATCGTTGTTTGTTGGCAGCTCCAAGGCAGAAGTGCTGGCGCTGAGTCGTAATGACGGTGCGTTGCAGTGGCGCACCACACTCTCGAGTGAGGTGCTGGCAGCGCCGGTAGCCACTGCTGGTCAGGTGATTGTGCGCTGTGTCGATGGCAATGTGTATGCCCTCAATGCCGAGAACGGCCAACGCCTCTGGCACTACCAGGGTAGTGTGCCGGCACTGAGTCTGCGCGGCGACAGCATCCCGGTGATTGCCGGTGACAATGTGCTGCTGGGGTTGGCCAATGGCCGCATCGTGGCCCTGTCGCTCTACGATGGTTCTGTTATCTGGGAGAGCAGCGTGGCGGTGGCGCAGGGACGTACCGATCTGGAACGTATGGTTGATGTTGATGCCACACCGCTGGTTGCCGATGATACCGTCTATGCCGTTGCCTATCAGGGCAAACTGGTGGCGCTTTCACGCCTCACCGGTAGCACTATCTGGAGTCGCGACATCGGTTCATCCGCCGGCTTGGGGCTTGATGAACATCATCTCTATGTTGTTGATGACGACGATCAGCTCTGGACACTTGACCGTAACAGCGGCGCCTCGTTGTGGAAGTCGGACAAACTTAAATACCGTGATCTCAGTGCCCCCGTGCCGGTGCAAAACGCCGTGGTGGTGGGTGACTTCGAAGGTTATCTGCACTGGTTGTCACTCGATGATGGTCACCTCATTGCGCGTCATCAAGTCGATAGCTCTGGCATTCGGGTCGCCCCGGTTGTGATCAACAATGTGCTCTATGTACGCAGTAAAAACGGCGACCTTGAAGCGCTTACTCTTGTTCCATAAATTGACTCCATAACTCCTGGCCCCTAAATCATGAAACCTGTCATCGCACTTGTCGGCCGCCCCAACGTGGGAAAATCCACGCTCTTCAACTGCCTCACCAAAACCCGTGACGCCCTGGTGGCCGACTACCCAGGGCTGACCCGCGATCGTAAATATGGCACGGGCCGCGTCGGGTACAAACCCTACATCGTTGTTGATACCGGTGGCCTGAGTGGTGAAAAGGAGGGCATTGATGAGCTGATGAAGGGGCAGGTGCAGCAGGCCATCGGCGAGGCCAACGCCGTGCTCTTTATGGTCGATGCCCGTACCGGACTCACGGGCGGTGACGAGATGATTGCCCGGCAGTTGCGGCGCATCAACAAACCTATCTATCTCATCGTCAACAAGGTGGATGGCTCGGATGAAAATATCGTCACTGCCGATTTTCAGCGTCTGGGTTTAGGGCAAGTGATTGGTATCTCTTCCTCTCACGGGCGCGGCATTAACCAGATGATGGAAGTGGTGCTGGCGATCATGCCGGAGCCGGAAGGTGAAGAAGAAGAGGAGCGTGACGACACCCTCAAGGTCGCCATCATCGGCCGCCCCAACGTGGGTAAGTCAACGCTGGTAAACCGGTTGTTGGGGGAGGAGCGTGTGGTCGCCTTTGACATGCCCGGCACCACCCGCGACAGCATCTTTATTCCGTTTGAGCAGGATGGCCAAAAATACACCCTGATCGACACCGCGGGTGTGCGCAGACGCGGCAAGGTGAAAGAGACCGTTGAGAAGTTCAGTGTCATCAAGGCGCTGCAAGCCATTGAAGCGGCCAATGTAGTCATCATGGTGCTGGATGCCCAGGATGGTATCTCCGATCAGGATGCCACCCTGGCCGGTTTTGCGCTGGAGGCAGGCCGCGCCATGGTGATCGCCATCAACAAGTGGGATGGTCTGGAGAAGGATGCCCGCGACAAAATGAAGGATGAGCTGGAGCGGCGGCTGCCCTTCCTCGACTTCGCCCAGATGCACTTCATCTCTGCGCTCCAGGGCACCGGTGTGGGTTTGCTGTTTAAATCGGTGAACGCTGCCTATAAAGCCGCGATGGCCGATCTTCCTACCCCCGCCCTCACGCGCATCCTGGAAGATGCCGTTAGCCAGCACCAGCCGCCCATCGTCGGTGGTCACCGGATTAAATTGCGTTATGCCCATCAGGGCGGTAAAAATCCACCGATTATCATCATCCATGGCAATCAAACTGACTCGGTGCCCGGTACTTATAAACGTTACCTGATGAATATCTTTCGCAAGGTATTCAAGCTGCATGGCACACCGGTGCGCATTGAGTTTCGTTCCGGCGACAACCCCTACGCCAACAAACGCAACACGTTGACCGTGCGCCAGGCCTACAAGAAAAAGATGGAACAGAAATTTACCACCAAGAGTAAAAATCGGCACAAGCCTTAAACAAATAGGCCACTACTAAGTTGTGGCAGCAGCACACTCCCCACAGTTTGCTGCTGTCATAAACGTAATTTCAACTGCTGTTATAAAACAGATGACTTTAGGCGCCATGCAAGAACCCACACCAGACCCAATACCAGACTCCATCCCTGAGCCACAAGAAACGTCAACGGCTGCTGTTGCCCCGGTTGCAGAACCGACGCCAGTTGCTGTGGCCGCCCCCGTACGTCGGCGGCGCTGGCGTGGTTGGTTGTTGGGTGGATCGGTAGTTGTGGCGATTTTGGCGGGCGCAATCTATTACGAGATGGAACATTCAACACTGCAAGCACGCTTTATCGCAGGCATGGCGCAAGAGATGCGTTACACGGTGGAATCCGGTCAGGCAACGGAAGATGAGATTCACTACCCTGGCAGCGGTCCTTTTGATGTGCGCATGGGTTACACCGCGCTGCCCGATTTTTTAACAGCGCTGCATGAAAGGAATTTTTTGATAGATGCGCAGGCGCGCTGGTCTGAAAAACTGCAACGCAGTTGGGAGTGGGGACTGTTTCCGCCCTATCATGAAAAATCGCGCGCTGGCTTGACCATTCACGACCGTCATGGCGAGCCACTCTATGATTCGCGCTATCCACGTTACACCTACGCTACATTCGAGGAGATGGCACCGCTTATTGTCAATACGCTGCTCTTTATCGAAAACCGCGAGCTGCTTGATACCTCTCACCCACACCGTAATCCCGCCATCGAGTGGGATCGTATGGCACGTGTCACCACCGGTCTTGCCCTCAACATGATCAGGACCGAGGATGAGAAGCTGGCCGGTGGCAGCACCCTGGCGACACAGACCGAAAAATATCGCCACTCACCCGATGGACTCACCAGCTCACCGGTAGAAAAGCTGCGGCAGATGGCCTCGGCCACGTTACGTGCCTATCTTGATGGTGAAGATACCACTAACTCACGGCGCAACATTGCACTGAGTTACATCAACACCGTGCCGCTTGCCGCACGTGGAGGTTTTGGTGAGGTCAACGGCATTGGCGATGGTCTGCGGGTCTGGTACGACGCCGATGTAAAACAGGTTAACGCTCTGTTGCAGCGCAGCGATGCAGAGAGTGGCGGCAGTCTGGCCGCGCAGGCGATGGCCTACAAACAGGTACTCAGTTTATTTCTCGCACAGCGTCGTCCCTCATACTATTTGAGCAGTGCTGGACCACAACGGTTGAATGATCTTGCCAACGTCTATCTTGAACTGTTGGCGCGTGAAAATGTTATCAGCCCCGCACTGCGTGATGCCGCCACTGCCGTATCATTGCGCTACGGCCCATCCTTTTCACAACGCAGTGTTGTGCCGTATGCCAGCGACAAAGCCATCAACGTCACACGTACACGCCTAACCGGCATGCTGGGGTTGAGGAGCCTTTATGAGCTGGATCGCATTGATCTGAGTGTTAACACCACCTTTGATCAGTCAATGCAAAAAATTGTCAGCGACACACTCAGAAAATTGCAGGATCCCGAAATGGCCCGCGCCTCAGGACTCTTTGGTGAACGGCTGCTGCATGAAGACAATGACCTTAGCAAAGTAATCTACAGCTTCACCCTGATGGAACGTACCCCCACCGCCAATCTGGTGCGGGTTCAGGCCGACAACTTCGATCAACCACTTGATATCAACGAAGGGGTGAAGCTCGACCTCGGCTCCAGCGCCAAACTACGTACCCTGGTCAGTTACCTCAACATCATCGCCGCGCTGCATCAAGAGTATGCCGGACTGACCCCCGCCGAATTGGCCAAGGTGGCAGTGTCAGCTAACAACGTTTTAGCCCATTGGGTCATTGACTACCTACGCACCCAGCCCAAACGTGAGCTGAGCGACATACTTGCCGCCGCCATGGAACGCACCTATTCTGCTAATCCTGATGAGCAGTTTTTCACCGGTGGTGGTGCACATAGGTTTGCCAACTTCGACAAGTTGGACGACAACAAAATCGTTACCGTACGTGATGCGATGCGCAGTTCCATCAATCTGCCCTTTATTCGTATCATGCGCGACGTGGTGCGTTACCACATGCTGCAAGTGCCAGGCTCCTCCGCCAAACTGCTGGAAGATGTAAACGACAAACGCCGCAGCGGCTATCTGGAACGGTTTGCCGACAAAGAAGGCAGCGCCTTCATGCAGCACTTCTATCGCAAATACAAAGGCAAGGGGGCAGAGGAGATACTCGCTCTGTTGCTGGAGAGCACCCGCCTGACACCACCGCGACTAGCGCTGATCTACAACCGCACAGTCGTAGAGCCGAATGATGAATTGTTTATCAAACTCTTTCATGAACGGTTGCCAGAAAACAGATTAACGGATGATGAGCTCAAAGCGCTCTCACAACGTTACGGCATAGACAGTTACAACCTGCCAGACCAAGGTTACATTGCCAGGGTCCATCCATTGGAACTCTGGACAGCCGCATACATGGTGCGCAATCCTAATACCACATCATCCGAGCTGCTCGCCGCCAGCGCCAAAGAGCGCCAAGAGGTCTACAGCTGGCTGCGCAAAACACGCCACAAAAATGCCCAGGATATTCGTATCCGCCAACTGTTAGAGATGGAAGCGTTTCTTGAAATCCATAAAGAGTGGAAAGAGCTTGGCTACCCGTTTGACAGTCTGGTGCCGTCATACGCCACAGCTATCGGTAGCTCCGCCGACCGGCCCGCCGCACTGGCAGAGTTGATGGGCATACTGGTCAACGACGGCATACGTCTACCCACCGTACGTATTGAAGCGATGCGTTTTGCCGCCGACACACCCTACGAAACCAGCGTTAAAAATCAGCCGCGGCAAGGCGAACAGGTGCTCAACCCAAAAGTAGCAGCAGAGGTACGCAAGGCACTGCAAGATGTCGTAGACAACGGTACCGCACGACGCCTGAAACAACCCTTCACCGATGCCGAAGGCAACATCATGGTGGTGGGTGGCAAGACCGGCACAGGCGATCACCGTTATGAAGTGTACGGCAGCGGTGGCCAGCTCATAAAATCAACAGTGATGAACCGTTCCGCCACGTTTGTC
>CAMTXZ010000153.1:0-7758 GCA_947085765.1 uncultured Chromatiaceae bacterium
CGCCACATCATCCGACTTGACTGTCAGCATCTCCTGCAGAGTGTAGGCAGCACCGTATGCTTCCAGTGCCCAGACCTCCATCTCCCCGAAACGTTGTCCACCAAACTGCGCCTTACCACCCAGCGGCTGCTGGGTAACCAAACTGTATGGGCCTGTGGAACGGGCATGCATCTTGTCGTCGACCAGATGGTTGAGCTTCAAGACATACATGTATCCAATACTTACCGGACGCTCAAACTCTTCACCGGTACGACCATCGGTCAGCATGATCTGGCCGGTGAGTGGCAGATCTGCCAACTCCAGCATGTAGATGATTTCAGCTTCACTGGCGCCATCAAATACAGGTGTCGCCATCGGCACACCGCGGCGCAGGTTACCTGCCAGCTCAACGATTTCAGCATCGGTAAAGCTGTCGAGATCCTCTTGACGACCACCGGTAGTATTGTAGACCTGATGCAGGAAACCACGCAGTTCATGAATCTCGCGCTGCTGATCCAGCATCTTACCGATCTTGATACCAACACCTTTGGCAGCCCAGCCCAGATGTAACTCCAGCACCTGACCGATATTCATACGTGAAGGCACACCCAGCGGATTCAGAACAATATCCACCGGTTCACCATCAGCGGTATGTGGCATATCTTCAGCGGGCACAATCATGGAGATAACACCCTTGTTACCATGACGGCCGGCCATTTTGTCACCGGGCTGAATGCGACGTTTGACGGCAAGGTGAACCTTGACCATCTTCAATACACCTGGTGCCAGATCGTCACCCGAGGTGAGCTTCATCTTCTTCTCTTCAAAACGCTCGTCGATTGTCTTGCGTTCAGCCTTAAGCTGTTCAGCAGACTGTTCGAGCATCATGTTGGCATCATCGTCCTTAAGACGAATTTCAAACCACTTGTCACGGCCGATATCGTCAAGATAAGCCTTGGTGATGTTATCGCCCGACTTAAGTTTCTTCGGACCACCATCAGCCACCTTGCCGATCAGGAGCTTTTCAACACGCTGATAAATATCACCCTCAAGGATACGGAACTGATCAAACAGATCCTTTTTGATACGGTCAAGCTCTGCCCGTTCGATCTCAAGTGCGCGTTTATCCTTCTCAACACCATCACGGGTGAAGACCTGCACATCGATGACGGTACCACTCATACCAGACGGTACGCGCAGTGATGTGTCCTTAACATCAGAGGCCTTTTCACCAAAGATGGCGCGCAGAAGTTTCTCTTCCGGCGTCAGCTGGGTTTCACCCTTCGGTGTCACCTTACCCACCAGGATATCGCCCGGCATCACTTCAGCACCGATGTAGACAATGCCAGACTCATCCAGACGTGCCAGCGCACTCTCACCCACATTCGGAATATCCGCAGTGATCTCTTCTGAACCCAGCTTGGTATCACGCGCTACACAGGTCAGCTCTTCGATATGGATGGTGGTGAAACGATCTTCCTGAACAACACGCTCGGAGATGAGTATGGAATCTTCGAAGTTGTAACCGTTCCACGGCATGAACGCGACCAGCATGTTCTGCCCCAGCGCCAACTCACCCAGATCAGTTGAGGGACCATCAGCCATGACATCGCCACGGCTGATCATGTCACCCTTTTTAACCAACGGACGTTGATTAATACAGGTGTTCTGATTGGAACGGGTGTACTTGGTGAGGTTGTAGATATCCACACCCGCCTCACCAGAAATCGTCTCATCATCATTGACACGAACAACGATACGGGCGGCATCCACAGCATCCACAACACCACCACGCTTGGCGACCACGGTCACACCGGAGTCAATAGCCACAGTACGTTCAATACCGGTACCCACCAGCGGCTTTTCAGCACGCAAGGTTGGCACAGCCTGACGCTGCATATTTGAACCCATCAACGCACGGTTGGCATCATCGTGTTCCAGGAACGGAATCAACGCTGCTGCTACCGAAACAATCTGACGTGGAGAGACGTCCACATAAGTAACGCGATCACGTGGCGCCAGAGTGAATTCGTTTTTGTGACGGCAAGAGACGAGATCATCAAGCAGATTGCCCTTATCATCCACAGCCACACTCGCCTGAGCGATTACATGTTCGCCCTCTTCAATGGCAGACAGATATTCGATCTCATCGGTGATACGACCATCCAGCACCTTACGGTACGGGGTTTCAAGGAAACCGTAATCATTGGTACGGGCATAGACCGCCAACGAGTTGATCAGACCAATGTTTGGACCTTCAGGGGTCTCGATTGGGCAGACACGACCGTAATGGGTTGGATGTACGTCACGCACTTCAAAGCCGGCACGCTCACGTGTCAAACCACCGGGGCCGAGTGCGGAGACGCGACGTTTATGGGTAATCTCAGACAGCGGATTATTTTGATCCATAAACTGCGACAACTGGCTGGAACCGAAGAACTCTTTTACCACCGCTGACACAGGTTTGGCGTTGATCAACTCCTGCGGCATCAGACCTTCACTCTCTGCCAGGCTGAGACGCTCCTTGACGGCGCGCTCAACACGGACCAGACCAATACGGAACTGGTTTTCAATCATTTCACCCACAGAACGGACACGACGGTTACCCAGGTGATCGATATCATCCACAGTATCCAGGCCATTCTTGATGTTGATCAGGGCTTTAATGACATCAACAATATCTTTTTTGTCCAGCGTGCCAGAACCCACCACCGCCTCACGCTTCAGACGGCGATTAAATTTCATACGCCCTACCGCTGAGAGATCATAACGCTCAGAGGTAAAGAAGAGATTATTGAAGAGTGCATGAGCCGCCTCTTTGGTGGGTGGCTCACCTGGACGCATCATGCGATAGATTTCAATCTGCGCCTCAAGCTCATCACGAGCCGAGTCAATGCGCAGGGTATCGGCCATGTAAGGACCATGATCAAACTCATTGGTAAAGAGGGTCTTGATCTCAGTAATACCAGCAGCCTTGATCTTCTCCAGCAGCTCTGCGGTCAGCTCATCATTTGAGTTACCCACTACTTCACCGCTAAGCTCATCGATAACATCCTTACCCAGGATCTTACCCAACAGATACTCTTCGGGAACCTCCAGAGTCGCCATCTGCGCAGCTTCCATCTCGCGGATGTGACGGGCCATAATACGGCGACCCTGCTCAACAACTACCTGCCCCTTAGGGGAAACGATATCAAAAAGGGCTGTTTCACCCTTCAGACGTTCAGCCACAAGCTCCAGCTCAACCCCTTTTTTGGTGAAGTGAAAAACATTGAATTCAAAGAACTCATCCAGGATATCCTGACTCGAATAACCCAGGGCACGCATCAAAATGGTCACCGGCAGTTTGCGACGACGATCGATACGCACAAACAGGCAATCATTTGGATCGAATTCGAAATCCAGCCACGAACCACGGTAAGGAATTACACGTGCGGAGAAGAGCAGCTTGCCCGATGAGTGGGTCTTACCCTTATCGTGCTCGAAGAATACACCCGGTGAACGGTGCAACTGAGAGACAACTACTCGCTCAGTACCATTGATTACAAAGGTACCGTTTTCGGTCATGAGCGGCACTTCGCCCATATATACTTCTTGTTCTTTAATGTCCTTAACGGAGCGTTCACTGCCGCTGACATCCTTATCGAAAATAACCAAGCGCACTTTAACGCGTAGCGGCGCAGCGTAAGTCATGCCACGCATTTGACACTCACGCACATCAAAACCAGGGGCGCCAAGACGGTAGCTTACATACTGTAACTCTGCGTTACCGGTATAGCTCTGAATAGGAAACACTGAAGAAAAAGCGGCATGGAGCCCTTCGCCACCTTCTGGCTGCAAAAACTTACGATAGGAGTCAATCTGTGTTGCCAGCAGGTAAGGGACTTCAAGCACGCTAGACTGCTTGCCAAAATTCTTGCGAATGCTTTTCTTTTCAGTAAAAGAGTAGGCCATCGGAGTTCCTCAGTCTTGTTACCTTGTACGTCGGTGCGAGCAGTCCATCATGAGTGCTGGCCACAAGCGACAAAGCCTTGATTAAATCGGTGTTTAAAAGCCGTTGTCTGCAACGGCAAAAGGCCGGTGGCAAATGCCACCAGCCCTTGTGGATGCTGTGACAGCATCCAGTGCCAATTAAGCTTACTTAAGCTCAACCTTGGCGCCGGCGTCCTCAAGGTCTTTCTTGATCTTCTCAGCATCAGCTTTCGAAGCAGCTTCCTTGACAGTAGAAGGAGCACCTTCAACCATGTCTTTGGCTTCTTTCAGACCCAGACCGGTGATGGCGCGAACAGCCTTGATGACGTTGACCTTGTTTTCGCCGAAGCTGGTCATAACAACATCAAATTCAGTCTTCTCTTCAACAGCAGCAACAGCAACAGCAGCGGCAGGTGCAGCAACAGCAGCGGCAGCAGAAACGCCAAACTTCTCTTCCATTGCTTCAACCAGCTCAACAACTTCCATTACCGACATGCTGGCAATTGTATTCAGGATATCTTCTTTAGTAACAGCCATTTGACTATCTCCAATTAACTATAAATTTATAAAAAAACAAACCATCGTTATGCCGTCTATCCCATCAATCAATGAAGGGACACTCAAGCAGCAATCAGGCAGCAGCTTCCTGCTTCTGATCGCGAACCGCCGCAACCACGCGAGTCACCTTGGTAGGCACCTCGTTGAGAGTACGTGCAAGTTTCTCTATTGGAGCCAGCATCAATGCCATCAGTATACTGATAGCCTGATCCTTGGTTGGCATGGACGCGAGACGGTCAATATCACCCGCCGCCAGCAACTTACCACCAATAGAGACAACCTTAACTTCGAGCTTGGCGTTAGCCTTGGAGAACTCCTTGATAACTCGGGCTGCTGCGCCTGGATCTTCCTGAGAAAATGCCAGAACCAGCGGACCCACAAGGGCGTCAGCCATACATTCGAAGCTAGTACCTTCAACAGCACGACGAGCCAAGGTGTTCTTCACAACACGAAGATATACACCTGACTCACGCGCCTTTTTGCGCAGCTCGGTCATCTGGCCAACGGACAGGCCAGCGTACTGAGCGGCAATTGCAGAGTGTGCGGTAGCCGCAATCTCTGCAACTTCGGCAACGATGGCTTTTTTATCGTTCAGATTAAGAGCCATAACTTACCTCACTAAAAGGTCAAACCTGGATAGCCGGTAACCGGCTATCCACCTACGGCAACCCTTCAACAGAAAATCCGTATCAGGTGACACCGTCTACGTAGGCTTGGGTCAATCATAGATCTCTCCAGATTAAGCATCAGTTGATGCGCCTACGGTCTTTGACTTGCATCAGCCTAAGCTGATGACACCAAAGTCATTTAACAACACCCCCGTCACAAAGCCAGGGGCATCTGCCTCGCGGCAAAGCCTGATTAAACTGCTACCAGGCTCGATTTTTCCACAACCAATCCAGGACCCATCGTAGTGGATACTGTTATCTTTTTCATGTAAATGCCCTTGGCACTGCTAGGCTTGGCCTTGTTCAGGTCTGACAGCAGCGCCTCGAGATTTTCCTTCAATGCAGCAACTTCAAAGTCAACCTTGCCCAAAGTGCAGTGAATGATTCCGGCCTTATCAGTACGGTAACGAACCTGACCAGCCTTGGCATTTTTAACTGCTGCAGCAACGTCTGGTGTGACGGTGCCCACTTTAGGGTTAGGCATCAGGCCACGCGGACCAAGAATCTGCCCCAGCTGACCTACCACACGCATTGCGTCTGGAGTAGCGATCACAACATCAAAATCCATTTTGCCGCTTTTAACTTCTGCCGCCAGATCGTCAAAGCCAACAATATCAGCACCCGCCGCCTTGGCAGCTTCAGCGTTTGCACCCTGAGCAAATACCGCTACACGGACCGTCTTGCCGGTACCATTAGGTAACACAGTGGCGCTACGCACAACCTGATCAGATTTACGTGGATCAACACCCAGGTTAACCGCAACATCAACAGACTCTTTGAACTTGGCGCTTGCCAGCTCTTTCAGCAATGCCAGAGCGTCCTCAATGGCGTACTGACTGCCAACCTTTATTTTTTCAGCAGCAATTTTTTCGCGTTTAGTCATTTTAGCCATCTTACACCCCCTCAACATCAAGACCCATACTACGGGCACTACCGGCGATCGTCCGGACAGCAGCATCCAGATCAGAGGCTGTCATATCTGGCATCTTGACCTTGGCGATCTCTTCCAGCTGGGCACGATTAACAACACCAACCTTGACAGTGTTTGGACGGGCACTACCAGACTTCAGGCCAGCAGCCTTCTTCAGCAGCACAGAGGCTGGCGGAGTCTTGGTAATAAAGGTGAAGCTGCGGTCACTGTAAACAGTGATAACAACTGGGGTCGGCAGACCTGGCTCAAGACCCTGGGTCTGAGCGTTAAAGGTCTTACAAAACTCCATAATATTCACGCCATGCTGACCCAGTGCTGGACCAACGGGTGGACTAGGGTTTGCCTGACCTGCCTTGACCTGCAGTTTTATATAGGCTGTTATTTTCTTAGCCATTATTTCACTCCTGATTATGGGTGCAAACGCCTTGCGGCTCCCCGTGTAACAAAACTAAAATTACATTTAACTCTTTTCGACTTGACCAAACTCGAGTTCAACAGGTGTAGAGCGGCCGAAGATCAACACCGCCACGTGGAGACGACTCTTTTCATAGTTGACCTCCTCGACTACGCCATTGAAATCAGCAAAAGGACCATCCACAACCCGGACCACTTCACCCGGCTCAAACAGAGTCTTCGGTTTAGGTTTTTCAACCCCCTCCTTAACACGGTCTAAAATCCGGTCAGCCTCACGCTCACTGATTGGCGCCGGGCGATCAGAGGTCCCACCAACAAAGCCCATGACCTTTGGCACACTCTTGACCAAATGCCAGGTTTCGTCACAAAGCTCCATCTGCACCAGCACATAACCGGGGAAAAACTTACGATCACTTTTGCGTTTCTGGCCAGCGCGCATCTCAACCACTTCTTCGGTTGGCACCAGAATATCACCAAAAAGTTCTTCCATTTCGGCGTGGCGAATACGCTCTTCCATCGAGCGCTTTACCTGGTTTTCAAATCCGGAATAGGCGTGCACTACATACCAACGTTTTGTCATGAGCTAGCCCCTTTGACCATTCAGCATACCAACCAGCCACATCAATGTAGAATCCAAGGCCCACAGAAAGATCGCCACAACCAACACCATAAGCATCACAACACCAGTGGTCTGAAGCGCCTCTTTTCTTGTCGGCCAGACAACCTTCTTAACCTCGGTCTGCGCATCTGTCACAAAACCCCAGGTCGTATGGCCAATAGCTGTTTGATATGCAATCGCCACGGAGACGCCAGCAACAACCAACAGCCCCAGAACGCGCATCAACAGCGACTGATCGCCAAAATAGTAAAAGGCGCCGATACCAGCGCCCAACAGTAATGCCGCTACACTTAATTTAACCTTATCCATACCCTGCTAAATCTTATCCTTGTTGTCAAAATGGCAGGCCAGGAGGGAATCGAACCCCCAACCTACGGTTTTGGAGACCGTCGCTCTGCCAATTGAGCTACTGGCCTATCCTGACAACCAAAACAGGAACGAGGAGGGCACATCCACCCGCCTCGCTCAGAGTCGTTCCTTACTCTATAACTTTAGAAACGACACCGGCGCCGACGGTGCGGCCACCTTCACGAATCGCAAAACGCAATCCACTTTCCATCGCAATCGGTGCGATCAGACTGACTGTCATGGCGATGTTATCGCCTGGCATCACCATC
>CAMTXZ010000154.1:0-29816 GCA_947085765.1 uncultured Chromatiaceae bacterium
CGATGATGATCTGCTGCTGCTTTATCTGTCCCAGCGCCAGGGCGGCGGTCTGGATGGTTTGCAACATTTCGCCCACATTGACCTGTTCCTGTTTGCCAAGGCGCTGTTCGGTCTCCATGCGTGACAACATCAGTAGATCGTTAACAATGTTCTGCATGCGCAGGGTTTGCTGGTTCATCACTTCGATCGATTTTTGCCAGTGGGGAGACTCTTGTAGCTCGTCATCGGCCTGCATTGTTTCCAGATAACCGCGCAGCACAGTCAGCGGGGTGCGCAGCTCATGGGAGATGTTGGAGACAAAGTCGCGGCGCATCTGTTCCAGCCGTTTGAGTGGGGTGATGTCGCGGGCGATCAAGAGCCGCTGGTTGTTGCCATAGGGGATGATGCGGACTGAGATGTGCTCGTGTTCGTTGAGTGGCGGATGGGTCTCGAGTGGTTGGCTGAAGTCGCCTTTGCTAATGTAGGCGAAAAATTCCGGGGTGCGTAACAGGTTGCTGATGTGCTGGCCAATATCCTTGGCTGGCAGCAGCCCGAGCTGTTTTTGCGCGGCCTTGTTGATCCATTCAATCTGGCCAAACTCATTTAGGACCACGGTGGCGTCAGGCATGGCTGAGGTGGACTCTTTGAAACGGCTGAGGTAATCGGTTAGCCGTTTTTTTCGGCTGCGGCTCTGCTTTTGCATGTGATAGAGGCGGTCGAAGATCTCCAGCCAGATGCCGGTTCCTTGCGGCGGCGGTCCTGACTGTTGCAACCAGTGTTCAAGGCGATAGACATTGACCAGGTGCCAGGCCAGATAGGCGGTGACAGTAAAGAGTAGTACCCGGATCGGATGACCGATGATCAAGCCAAAAATCAGGCCGATTATTAAGTAGATGCTAAGGCGCCAAAGTTCGCGCGGCCATGGATTCATGGGTGGTTATTCTTTTGTTGAAAAACGGTAGCCGGAGCCACGGACGGTCTGGATGTGACGTTCCAGTCCTGAAGGTTCCAGCGCCTTGCGCAGGCGGCGGATATGCACATCAACGGTGCGATCACCGATGTAAACGTTGTTGCCCCATACCTGATCCAGTACCTGAGAACGGCTGTAAACCCGTTCCGTATGACTCATGAAAAACTGTAACAGACGGAATTCGGTGGGGCCGAGTTCAACGGGTTCGCCGTTGGCTGTGACACGATGGCTCTGCAAGTCGATCTCCAGTCCTCCCTCTTTTAGCAACTCATCGCCATGGACTGGCCCGGTGCGGCGTAAAACGGCCTTGATTCTAGCGATAAGTTCGCCGGGTGAGAAGGGTTTGGTCATGTAGTCATCGGCGCCTGACTCCAGGCCACGGATTTTATCCTCATCTTCACCACGGGCGGTGAGCATGATGATGGGAATCTCGCGGTAGTTATCCTCTTTGCGCAACCGGCGCGCCAGATCCACGCCACTCATGTCGGGCAGCATCCAGTCGAGCAGGATCAGATCAGGACGGATTTCGGCGAGACTAATAAGGGCGGAGTGGCAATCTTCTGCACTCTGAACCTCAAACTCCTGACGCTCCAGGGCAAAGGTGACCATGTCACGGATGGCGGTCTCATCATCAATAATTAGAATTTTTGGGATCATTGCGTTTTTATGTCATCAGTTTGAAGGGGCTACCCCGCGAAGCGCTTTGGGTACGAAGCGCTCTGGGCAATATCTGCATTAGAAGTCAGTCGTGTTACACCATTATGACAGCGACTTTATGGCGCATGCACCCTCTGTTCCGAGCGGGCAAAGATCCAGGTGAGTGTTGCACCAATGAGATAGTAACGGCGTATCTCGACCAGGGGGCTGTCGACAAAGGTAGCACCCTTGAGGGTATCGAAGCGGATAAACGCGGAGAGCCAGAGCTGATCGAAGTTTTTGCCGCTCATCAATGTTAGGCGGCTACCGCTGTAACCGCTGCTGGCCGTATAGGTTGGCCGGGTGGCCGTGCTGTATTGCGGTGCGACGCCGTAAAAGTAGTTGTGGTAGGTGGCGTCGGCAAACAGTGGGCCGAGAGCGACACTGTTCATCCACCCACTTTTGCCAAAGTCATGCCGTTTCCACTCTATATAAGGTGCAAATACCCAGCCTTGATGTGTGATGGGATTGCCGATAGCAAAGGCACTGCGCAGTGGCAAACGCAGCCAGGCGTTGCGGCGGTGATCGGCGGAGTGCCACAGGCGGTACTCTATTGAGGGGCCAAACTCGAGGGTGGGGTCGAGGTCGTTCATGCCGTTGCGCGGGCCGCTCTGGTCGTTGGGCACCGGCAGGCCAGCCGCTAAACTTAGATCAAGATTGAGTCGTTCGCTACGGTAGAGCCAGCCGCGCAGCCCATCTTTATCGATATTGAGATATTCACCCCGATAGATGAGATAGGGGTAGGGGATGACGTAGCTTTGAGTGGCACTGCTGCCGCGATAGTAGGGCATGTTGAGCGTGGCGATACCGGCCCCCAGCTCCCACAATGGCCGCTCCTGCGCCACTCCGCTCATCGGCAGCAGCACGAGCAGTGCTGGCAGCAGGCGGTTAAAGGCGCTGCGCCAGGATGGCATAAATTTCACTGTCGGTGAGCAGGATTGGGTTGGTCTGCATGCTGCTGCCACGGCTGTTGGCAACGATCAGTGGGAAGTCCGATTTGCTGATGCCGTAGACACTTAAGCGTGGCAGCTGCAAGCGGTAGTTCCATTCGGCCAGTTGAGTGATCAGCAGGGTGCGGGCAGTGGTATCGTCCATGTCCGGTTGGTCGCTGAGCAGACGTCCCACTTGGGCATATTTGGCCAGCGCTGGGTTGTTGGGTTCGCGCGCCAGCATGGCGTTGATGTTGACCTCGGTGGCGACGGCTACCAGGGTGCCGCAAACGACTCCATGGGGGATAGGGAAGAAGGCTCCCAGTGGTGAGGCGAGACCGTGGACCGAACCTAATCCCACCTGGGCCAGGGTGATGCCGGAGAGCAGGGCGGCGTAGGCCATGGCGCCACGGCCTTGCTCGGCGATTGGATCCCGCCCCTTCCAAGCGGCAAAAAAGCCCTGCTTCACCGCCTCCATGCCACTCCAGGCGATGGCGTCAATGAAGGGGTTGGCCTTGAGTGAGACATAGGATTCGAGTAGCTGGGTGAAGGCGTCCATGCCATCGGCTGCAATCAGTTCTTGTGGGCAACTCTCCAGCAGAGTGGGGTCGATCACCGCATATTCAGGGATCAGACACTCGTGACGGAAAGACTTTTTAAAACCGTCGCGCCCTTGCACACTTAATACCGAGTTTTTGGTTGCCTCGCTGCCGGTGCCCGCTGTGGTGGGGATGGCGATAAAGGGGGTGCTGGGGCCGTGATAGGGGCGGTTGTTGCCCACCCCTTCAAGGTGGTCCATCACTGAATTGCCGTGTGGCAGCAGTCCGGCAATCGCCTTGGCGGCATCTAGTACGCTGCCACCGCCAATGGCGATGACAACATCAATCTTGTCTGCGCGATAGCGGCTTACCGCCTCATCCACCAAACTCGGTGATGGCTCTTCCGCGACAGTGAAGTGGCGCCAGGCGACACCGCATGTTTCCAGTGTTTGAGTGAAACGTGGCCAACGCGGCGTGGAGCAGAAGGAGTGTTTGCCGGTGATCAGCAGGGCCGTCTGACCATAACCAGCGGCCAGGGCCGCCACTTCGTTGATGCGTCCGGCACCGTAGAGGATGCGTGGCAGGCGTGAAATGGAGAAGGGGGCGAATATCATGCTGTTCTACTCTTCGATATTATTCTGGCGACAATGAAATCACTGATTTGGGTATGTTACCGTAATCGTCTCGATAAAAATCACGCAGTTAAGGAGTCTTTATGTCCGATTGTCTGTTTTGCAAAATGGTGGCGGGTGAGATTAAACCTGATGTTGTCTATGAAGATGAGGCGGTGCTTGCGTTTCGCGATATCAACCCCCAGGCGCCGACCCATGTGCTGGTGATCCCCAAGCAGCATATTTCAACTATTAACGACATCAACAGCGAAGATGCCGAATTGGTTGGTCGCCTCTATCTGGCGGTTAAAAAAGTAGCTGAACTGGATGGCATTGCTGAAGATGGTTATCGAACCGTTATGAATTGCAACCTTGCGGCTGGCCAGTCGGTATTCCATATTCATCTGCATCTGTTGGGGGGGCGTAATTTACACTGGCCGCCCGGTTGATCTGGGGCTAACGGGGCGGCTATTGGCTAATTGTTGTGATTTCTTGCGTGGCTAAAATAAAAGAGGCGGTATTGCCGCCTCTATTTATTATTATCTGACTGCTGCTGTGTAGGCGTTTAACGTTTGTCGTCGTCAGTTTTATAGATCTGGAACAACAGTACAACCATCATGACCGCCACTACAATGGCGACGCCAATAACCATGTTGGTAATAAAAGCTTCAGTAATCATCTGTGTATCTCCCCTTCCGAAAGTAAAAATCGGTTCAATCTTACCATTGGATTGGGATTGTCTGGCAAGCAAAAATTAATAGTGCTGTTTGAGGGCTATATTGATTAAAAAATCGGGTGTTGTATCGGTAAACAGGTTTTCGCCTACACCGACGACAAGTTGTGTGGTGGGGGTGAAGTTAATTGCTCCGCCAACAGTCAGTTGCAATGTTTTGGATTTGAGCTGGTCGAGTGTACTGCGGTAAAACCCTGTATGACCGTCAAGTTGGAGAATAATGTCGATTTTTGAGGGAGTCTCCCAGATGATGCCAGCACTGCCAAAGAGTACTGAGATGCGTTGAATATCCCCCATGAGCTCGCTTTTCCCCAGCATTAACAGACCACCATTGGTGAAAGTAGTGTATTGCCAGCGGCTGGGAGCGCCGCTGTGCGTATAGGCAGCAGATAAGGCTAGATCGGGCGCGCCACTGCCGTGTAGCGATGCTGTATTGCCTGTTGGTAGTTTGAGGCTGGCGTGCAGGCTTAGTGCGCTGCCCACATTGCGGTAGAGTTGTCTGCCGGCAAACAGGCGGATGTCACCCAGGCCGTTATTAGGCCGCTGGAAACTCAATATGGTGGCGCCGTTGCGGTTATAGCTGTAATTCAATACATTGCTGGGACTTTGATTGCGTTCGCTGTTGGTTAGTCCAAGCGTTTTGTGCCACTCCTCGATAAAATTATCCAATATTCCATTGTGATGACCAACCATGGGTAGCTCCATCCCTATTTCGGTACGCGCGCTGATGGCGTGGCGTAGCGTGAGGGATAAACGATAGCTCTCGCCGTCCAGGGTGATCTTCTCTGTGCCGGCAATTTTATTGATGATAGAGTTGTTGGCGGTGTTAAATGCGACCTCGATGGCGTTGTTATTGGCTGGCAATAGCGTGGCAGGTTGTGTTGTAGGCAGGCCGAAGATCTGAATAAACGGGTTTTGATTTTTGATGGCAAAAGGGGACGGCAGATTGTTATTGGCCAGAGCGGTGTTATTAACTGTGGCTGCGATCAATGTCAGTAATAAAAGGGTAAATTTCACAGTCCGTTGTGCCTGTTACCAATTGAGATGTGCCTGTACGCCGATGAGAGTAGGCAGGGAGTGATTGTCAGCGTTGTTGCGGTCCAGGAGTGGCATGAGATCAAGGCTTGCCTCTTTGTAACCGAATGCTTTATCAACCTTTTTGTTGATGGCGCCGAGCGGATCGGTGAGGAAGAGCTTAACATTGTCGCCCGTTGTGGCATAACCCCGGTTGTTAACGTCGCGCAGGATGTTCTCGCGAGCGGTCATAAAGTATTCGCCCACGATAGCCCCCCCCACAGGTGTAAAAATCAAGTCCTGAATTGAGGCTGGTTCGAAGAGTGCTTCAATGCCGTATTCGTAGATGGTCGACATCACAGTGCTATAGAGCAGTGAATCTTGTCGGTCAAAGCCGCGCTGGCGTGCCCGTACGTAATATACCGAGCCAAAATAGGGGTGGCCAATGTAGTTGATTTCCCAGTTGTCACGATCTTTGCGCAGGTTGCTGACGTTGTCGTTCCACTTACGAAAGATATTGCCCTGTTTTTGGTCGTCGCCCCATTGCGAGACACTCTCCGGCATTAGATAGAGCACTCCGACTACACCGACTTGGTAGAGTATGAATAGTTTGCTGTCATGTATTAGGCCACTCCAGTCAGGGGTAGCTGGCAGATTCAGGTGCGGGAACTCCAGCTGGTCGGCAGTGGCAGAGCTGTTTGTATGTTGTGATGGGGGAGAGGTTGTCTCTAATGCTGCTAATAAATTGGGTGCATTGTCCTGTGGCGGCGTTAAGGAGTAAGTGAGACTGACGGCAGGAGAGGAGGCACCAAGACAGAGTCCAGGGAGAGTTAACGCGCCAAGTAATATCAGTAAGGTTTTGAAAATCATTAATTAGGTCGTCAAATCCGAGGGCAGAAATCAGCGCCTCACACAGATGAGGCGATTAAAGTAGGGGGTGCAGAATAGCTGATTTTTGAGGGCATTTCCATTTCGACCGCAGTTATTTGAATTTCCAATGGAGCAGTTGTATTACAATTTATTCCTCTTTGCGGGGTGGACAATAGTTGTTTGACGATGGCTGGATGAGCTGGTGCAGCTTTGGATTGATGTAAAAACAGAGTTAACTAATTGATTTTCAGCTGGTGTAAAACTTATCCACAATAGCTGTGGATAAGTATGTGGACAACCATTGAAAATAGTCGCTTAGCCCCGTTGTTGTCACGCTCTATAATAAAATGGTCATTTTTTGATCGACAACGTAAGTCATTGAAAGTAAATGGATATGACTTTTATTTTGTACGCCGTTGGAAACTGTCCGTTCTCTCATGCGGCTTGCGATTTATATCTCAACGATTGTTAGTAAGTGTGCAGTGGTGCGGGCATTGCAGGTTGCAAAAACGGCAATCGTGTGAAAGTTTTTATCGTCCGGCAATACTTTTTCTGTTGTAGTACGTGGTTAATGAGGCTGCGCGACAGCCAGCTTAAGTGGGCTTTGCCAGTTTTTTGTGACAGTGTTGTTTGATACTTGAAATAAAGCGTTACCCGAGTGGTGCTGGCAGCTCTGCTACAGGTCAATGATGATCACAATAGATGAGGATAAATTCCGATGAGCCGTTTTTTTATGGCGATGATGCTCTGTGTGGCAATGTTTGCAAGTTTTTGGGCGCAAGCAGCTGAGGAGCTGGTAGAGACTGATTGTGTGCCTGAGGGACGGGTTTTGTTACCGGCATCAAACAGCTGGACGACCAGTGTTGCCCTGGTAAAGCAACTACGTGATAAGCGGATTGTCCTGTTGGGAGAGCACCACGATAACATTGAGCATCACCGTTGGCAGCTACAGATGATCACTGGTCTGCATGTATTGAACCCGAATATGGTGCTTGGTTTTGAGATGTTTCCACGTCAGAGCCAACCTGTGCTCGATCGCTGGGTAGCGGGTGAATTGACGGAAGATGAGTTTCTGAAACAGGTCAAATGGGCTGAATACTGGAGTTTTGACCCGGCTCTTTACCTGCCTATGTTCCATTATGCCCGCATGAATAAAATTCCGATGTATGCACTGAATGTAAATCGTTCACTGATTCACAAAGTAGGCGCTGAAGGGTGGGACAAGGTGCCTGTGGCAGAACAAGAGGGGGTTTCGAAGCCTGCAGCCGCCAGCCAAGGTTACAAAAAGATGTTGTCATCTGTCTTTATGAGTCACGGTACTAAGCATGGTGCGGATGTAGCAAAGACAGAGGCAGAGGATCCGATGGCCACTATCTTGGCCGACCCTGGTTTTAACCGTTTTGTTGAGAGCCAGTCAGTCTGGGATCGCGCTATGGCGGAAGGAATTGTCAACGGACGACAAAAAAACCAGGATGCGATGATGGTGGCGGTCATGGGCAGCGGCCACATGATGTATCACTTCGGAGTGCCGGAGCAGCTGGTGGCGTTAGGTGAACCGAAGCCCATGGCGCTTGTTCCGTGGGATACCGAGTTCGAATGTAGTTATATTGATAATCAGTTTGCCGATGCGGTTATTGGCTTGCGGGTTTTAAGATCGTCTGAAAAGCAGCCATCAGAACGCCTTCGATTGGGTGTCTATCTGGAAAAAGGCAACGGGGGCGTGCTGATAAAAAAGGTGGTCCCTGGAAGTTTGGCCGAGAAAAACGAACTAAAGGAAGACGATATGATCACTGAGATGGCCGGCCGATCAACCACTGAGGTGGAGCAGGTGATTGAGAGTGTCAAGTCCATGCAGCCCGGCACTTGGCTTCCCATCCAGATACAACGTGGCGAAAACGTCTTCATTGAGATTGTGGTTAAATTTCCTAATAAATAACAAACAGATTGACTGCATATTTGTTGAAACGGAGGAAGAGGACCTTCCACTGTTTTTTTATCTATTAGCAGTAATAGTGGCTTCTGCAGGAGCATGATGTTCAGGGCAAAACCATGAAGTTAAGTTTCAGTGGGCAGATCATTGCCTTAATCCTGTTTGGCATGATTACACTGACGCTGACGGGAAGTATAGCCGCTGCTTTTTTAATCAATAAAAAACTCTCTGATATTGCGCTTGACCAAGGTCGACAGATCACCGCAACTCTGGCTCATCAGAGTATTCTCTCATTACTGTCAGACATGAAAAATAATGCCCGTGATGATATCGACGCCACCCTGAGCTACTCAAATGTACGTGGTATAGCCATCTTTGATAAAGACGGAAATACTCTTATCAGTTCAGGTGATGGCGATATTATTGATTTTACGGGGTATCCGAGTAATGCACCGCCGTTTGAGGTTTTTCTGATGCGTGATCAGCGAGACTCATGGGAGTTTACTGCATCTGTTTATGATGTTGATTTTGATGATGCAGTTCCTGGCGATAGTATTGATGATCTTTACGTGAACAATCCTGCGTTATTGGGTTATGTCAGTGTTGTTATAGACAAAGCCAGTCTCTATAAAATCCAATCGCAACTTCTTAAAGATAGCTTGTTAATATTTGTTGGCATGGCGTTGGTACTTATGTTGATTGCTGTTGTGATCAGTCGAAAAATGACAAGACCATTGCATCAGTTGGCAGGGCTGATGAAGCGGGCTGAAAATGGGCAAAATGGATTGCGTGCGACAGCTGATGGACCGCGTGAAATAAATGAGATGGCCAGCGCCTTCAACACCATGATGAACGCTCTCGAACAACGCCACAAACAGTCAGAAGAACAGCACCATTTCCTGCTTCATGAGATTGATGAACGTCAATTGATAGAGCGTGAACTGCGTGAAAGCGAACATCGTCTAATTACTATTTTTAATAATGTAGTTGATGGAATTTTGATACTTGATGATGTGGGTTTGATAGAGTCTGCCAATCCGGTGGCAGAATCCATGTTGGACGTGGTGGTGGGTCTGGTTGGCAGGCACTATGTTGACGTCGTCAAGGAGCTGTCGATTGGTCAGGAGTTTTTTATTCCGACAGACATTTCTGAGCTTTTAAAGCTTTCCACAGGGAGTTATCAGTTCACTATACAAAACAAAAATAGAGCTATGGAGATAGATGTTAAATTTAGCGCCATGCAGGTGGATGGCAGTAATAAATACATCGTTATTATTCGTGACATTACTGAAACTCATCAGCAAAAAAATAGAATTGAGTTATTGCTTGCCCAGCATGAGGCTGTTGTTTCCAGTGTGCCGGGCATTATGTTGGAGCTGGATAGAAAAGGCCAGATACTTTGGTTTAACAAGCAGGCGGAGAAGATCTTTTGCCACTCCATGGGCAAGTTGATCTATGAAGATTTTAGTAAATTTGTTGTTGATAATGATTGCAATAAAATTGATGAGAGCATTGAAACCACTTTTAGTATCGGCAAGGCTGAGATTCACACTGAGTTGTTAACCGCTGATAGCGCCATACCTTATCAGATTAATATGGCACATATGAACGCGGTGTCAGGTGGCGAAGGGACACTGTTATTAATTGGATTGGATGATAGTCAGTCAGTCATGGCTCAGCGGGCGTTACAGAAGACAAGAGATGTGGCGCTGGAGTCAGTCAAACTGAAAAGTGAGTTTTTGGCCAATATGAGTCATGAAATCCGGACACCAATGAATGGCATGTTCGGAATGTTGCAACTTATTTCAGAAGGAGATCTGAATGAGCAGCAGCAGGGTTATGCTGAAATCGCCTTGCGGTCAGCGGATCAACTGCTGCACATTATTAACGATATTCTCGATTTTTCAAAAATAGAAGCTGGAAAACTTGAAATTATTCATATCGAAATGTCGCCGCGCAGTTTGATAGAAGACTTGGTGGAGCTGTTTGCACCGCGCGCTCACCTTAAAGAGGTTACTCTTTATTCCAGGGTGGCCATAGATGTTCCAGATATTGTCTGTGGTGATCCTACTCGCTTGAATCAAATTGTTTCTAACCTGCTGAGTAATGCGCTTAAATTTACCGATGTGGGTCATGTCATAGTTAACTGCTCAGTAGAACGCAACCAAAATGGTGACTTAAAGGATGATTTTCTCTTTATAAGTGTTGAAGATACGGGCATGGGAATTGATGCCAGCTTGCAACAACGGATTTTTGAATCCTTTGTTCAGGCGGATGGTTCGTCAACACGGCGTCATTCAGGAACAGGGCTGGGGTTGGCTATCGTTGAGCAGTTGGCAGGGTTGATGGGGGGTGGTGTTGCGTTACGTTCCGAGCTTGGGCGTGGCAGTGAATTCAGTGTGAGATTGCCACTGATTATGCCGGATGAGGTGCGTGATAATGTTGTTGTGCCAATGGCTTCTACGGATCGCTTCGCGTGTTATGTGGGAGAAGACCCGATAGTTGCTTCAATATTGCAAGACTACCTGCAGCCAGCTGGGTACAGTTTGCAAAGTGTTGGCATTGATCAATTTTTCAGCAATGATATGGTGTCGCAAAAATACGATCTTTATCTTGTCGATTATGATCCAGACAGCAGTGATCAATTGATTTCGCAGCTATCCGGTATGTTATCAAGGGTTATCGTAATGATGCACCGGGAGCAAAAGTCGCATCGATTTACTTATCCGGAAGGTATGAATCTCTACAAGCTGGTTAAACCGATTCGTTACCATGCTCTGCATTCATGCCTGGAAAGCAGGCAGCTGATCATGTCGGAATCTATGCCGACTTCTGTGATCTCTGTGGAGAGTGTAAAAGCTGCTGCCAGGCAAACATTGCGTTTATTGGTGGTAGAAGATAATGAGACAAATCTGCGGGTGATCGACGCCATGTTGCACAAACTTGGTTATGAAGCGCTGAATGTTCGCAATGGTCAAGAGGCAGTGGATCTGGTGTGTCAGCAGCTGTTTGATATTGTACTGATGGATTGCCAGATGCCGGTGATGGATGGATATCAGGCTGTTGCTGAGATAAGGCAGAAGATGGGAACGGATAAACGAACTATTATAATCGCCATGACCGGCAATGCGATGGAGGGGGACCGGCAGCGCTGTCTGGCTGCCGGCATGGATGATTACATTCCTAAGCCGATCCGGCTCACGGCGCTGGCCGCAATCCTGGCAAAGTGGACGGAGAGTCTCACTGTCTAGGCTCCGGGATTACACTCATGGGTCACTTCGTAACTGTCGTTATCTTTTAAACTCTCAACGCGCACGGTAAAGCCCCAGAGTCTTACCAGATGTTTTAGGACATCATCAGTCTCCTGGTTGAGCGGTCGGTGTTTGTGTGCCTCATAACGGAGTGTCATGGAGCGGTCTCCGCGTCTATCCACCTTATAGACCTGCATATTGGGTTCGCGTGAACCAAGATTGTACTGTTCTGATAGTGCACTGCGGATGTACTTGTAGCCGCGTTCATCATGGATGGCAGAGACCTCCAGTGAGTCGCGCTGATCATCGTCAAGAATGGTAAACAGCTTCATGTCGCGGATCACTTTGGGTGATAGATATTGCGAAATGAAACTCTCATCCTTGAAGTTGCGCATGGCAAAATCGATGACGGTGAACCAGTCGCCCCCCGCAATGTCGGGAAACCACTCTCTGTCCTCATCTGTCGGTTCTTCGCAGATCCGTTTCAGATCCTGATAGATGTTTAAACCGAGTGTGTAAGGATTCAGACCGCTGTAGTAGCGGCTATTAAAGGGTGGTTGATAAACAACGCTGGTATGTGATTGCAGGAACTCCAGCATAAAACCATCGGTTACCAGCCCTTCGTCATACAGGCGGTTGATGATGGTGTAGTGCCAGAAGGTGGCCCACCCTTCGTTCATCACCTGGGTTTGGCGCTGCGGGTAGAAATACTGGGCAATTTTACGCACGATGCGCACAATTTCACGCTGCCAGTTCTCCAGGATGGGCGAATTTTTTTCGATGAAGTAGAGGATGTTCTCCTGTGGCTCAGAGGGCCAGATATGGTCATCAGCATCTGATTTCGATTTTTGTTGATCAACAGGCAGGGTGCGCCAGAGATCATTCACTTGTGATTGTAGATACTCTTCGCGCTCTTCCTGACGTTTCTCTTCGTTATCAAGTGAGACCTTTTTGGGGCGTTTATAACGGTCGACACCGTAGTTCATTAACGCATGGCATGAGTCGAGCAACATCTCCACTTCAGCAACACCATAACGCTCTTCGCATTTGGTGACGTAATTGCGGGCAAACAGCAGGTAGTCGATGATCGAGTCGGCATTGGTCCAGGTCTTGAAAAGGTAGTTGTTTTTGAAAAATGAGTTGTGACCATAGGAGGCGTGTGCAATCACCAGCGCCTGCATGGTCATGCTGTTCTCTTCCATCAGGTAGGCGATACAGGGGTTTGAGTTGATAACAATCTCATAGGCCAGCCCCATAAAACCACGTTTGTAACGCTGCTCCACACTTAAAAATTGTTTGCCAAAAGACCAGTGGTGGTAGCCCACCGGCATGCCCACGGTGGAGTAGGCGTCCATCATCTGTTCGGCAGAGATTACTTCGATCTGATTTGGATAAGTATCGAGTCCGAAATCAGTCGCGATACGGGCAATCTCGCGATGATAGATGTCGAGCAACTCAAAGGTCCACTCTGATGTTTCAGAGAGATGCCGGTTTGTCAGGTTATCTGTTGAGCTATTCATGCCACTGCTTCTCGAAAAGTTTTCTGAAGACGGGGTAGATCTCATCAGGTGTTGCCAGTTTCTGCATGACAAAGCGAGATGAGGCCTGGGCAACCTTCATATATTCGCGCCACAGGCTACCGATGGGGGAGTTCTCTTCGGCGATCTCGATATAGGCGTAGTACTGCACCTGCGGCAGCAGGGTATTGATTAACAGATCCCGACAGGTGGGTGAGTCGTCAGTCCAGTTGTCACCGTCGGAGGCTTGCGCCACATAGATGTTCCAGTCACTGGTTGGGTAGCGTTTTTTGATGGTCTCCGCTGTCAGTTTGAGTGCACTTGATACCACTGTGCCACCGGTCTCGCGCGAGTAGAAAAACTCCTGTTCATCAACCTCCTTGGCAACCGTGTGATGACGAATGAAGACCAGCTCAATGCGTTCATAGGAGCGGGTTAAAAAGAGATAGAGCAGGGTGAAGAAACGTTTACCAATATCTTTTTCATATTGCCCCATGGAGCCGGAGACATCCATCAGGCAGAACATCACCGCCTGAGTGGTGGGCACGGGTTGATCAACGCGATTGTTGTAACGGATATCAAAGGTATCGATGTAGGGCACACGGCGGATGCGCTGTTTTAGTAGCTCTATCTCACCTCGCAGCGCGATGATGCGATCATCGGTTTCATCAGCAGTTTCAAGCAGTGCCTGCAACTCTGCCTCAGCCTCGCGTAGTGTACGTTTGTGTGGGCCTGCCAAGGCAATACGTCGAGCCAAGGCACCTTTCATAGAACGGATGACATTGATGTTAGAGGGTGAGCCGTAGCTGGTATAACCAGCACGAATCTTTTTGTACTGCGCCTCTTTGGCCAGCTGAGTCTTGATCATGTTGGGCAGTTCCAGATCTTCGAAAAAGAGCTCCATGAACTCTTCACGCGAGAGTGCAAAGGTGAACTCATCCTCGCCCTCACCCGAGTCGCTGACTGACTTGCCCTGGCCGGCACCCTGCTGTGGTCTGTCAATGGTATCGCCGCTGGTGAACTCTTCATTGCCGGGATAGATAGTTTCGCGTTCACCGCCCTGGCCGATACCGAAGCTCGGTTCAGAGATATCCTTGCTGGGGATGTTGACCTTCTCACCCCGTTCCATGTCGGTGATGCTGCGCTTGGAAATTGCCCCTTCGACCGCTTTTTTCAGATGGGTTTTGTAACGACGAATAAATTTTTGGCGATTGACAGCGCTTTTGTTTTTGCCGTTCACACGACGATCAATGATTTGGGTCACATTTCACCTTCCCTTTCATTGTGCCATCCATGGCTTTGTCCCTAGGTGGACTTGCGGGTCCGCAAATGCCATTCGCAGAGCAGACGCACCTGTTTGGCTGTATAGCCCTTTGCCACCATTCTGTTGACAAACTCCTGGTGTTTTTTGTGATCGTCGGTTGAGGCCTTGGTATTAAACGAGATGACCGGCAGGATCTCCTCGGTATTGGAGAACATCTTCTTCTCGATTACGCCACGCATCTTTTCGTAACTGGTCCAGGCGGGATTTTTGCCAGCGTTGTTGGCGCGGGCGCGCAGGGTGAAGTTGACCACTTCATTGCGGAAATCCTTGGGGTTGCTGATGCCGGCGGGTTTTTCAATCTTCTCCAGTTCGTTGTTGAGCGAGGCGCGGTCGAGCATCTCACCAGTATCGGGATCGCGATATTCTGAATCCTGAATCCAGTAGTCGGCATAGGTGACGTAGCGGTCGAAGATGTTCTGACCAAATTCGGAGTAAGACTCCAGATAAGCGGTCTGAATCTCCTTGGAGATAAACTCGGCATAGTTAGGCGCCAAATATCCCTTCAGGTAAGAGATGTAACGATCTTTCAGTTCGGGCGCGTACTGCTCCTGCTCGATCTGTTGTTCCAGGATGTAGAGTAGATGCACAGGGTTAGCGGCGATCTCTTCATGGTCATAGTTGAAGACCTTGGAGAGAATCTTAAAGGCAAAGCGGGTCGATAGCCCTGTCATGCCCTCATCAGGTCCGGCATTGTCCTTGTACTCTTGCAGTGACTTGGCCTTGGGGTCGATATCTTTCAGGTTCTCGCCATCGTAGATACGCATCTTGGAGAAGATGCTCGAATTCTCTGGCTCTTTGAGGCGTGTCAATACAGCAAATTGCGCCATCATCTCCAGTGTATCTGGCGCACAGGGTGACTTGACCAAGGAGCTGTGGATCAGCAGTTTTTCGTAGATCTTTACCTCGTCGGAGACACGCAGGCAGTAGGGGACCTTGACGATGTAGATGCGATCAAGAAACGCCTCGTTGTTTTTATTGTTCTTGAATGTCTGCCACTCAGACTCATTGGAGTGGGCCAGGATCACACCGTTAAAGGGCATCGCCGGGAACCCTTCGGTGCCTTTGTAATTGCCCTCCTGGGTTGCTGTCAGCAGTGGATGCAGCACCTTGATAGGTGCCTTGAACATCTCCACAAACTCCAGCATGCCCTGGTTTGCCAGGCAGAGGCCGCCGGAGTAGCTGTAGGCATCGGGATCGTCTTGTGAAAACTGTTCCAGCTTGCGGATATCAACCTTGCCAACCAGTGCCGAGATGTCCTGGTTGTTCTCATCACCCGGCTCGGTCTTGGCAATTGCCTTTTGTTGGAGCACGGAGGGGCGTACACGCACCACTTTAAACTGGGTGATGTCGCCATTGAACTCATGCAGACGTTTGATAGCCCAAGGTGACATCAGCCCCGGCAGGTAGCGTGAGGCGATGCCGTACTCTTCCAGCAGGATCTGGGCATCCTCGTCACGCGAGAAAAGTCCGAGCGGTGATTCATTGACCGGCGATCCCTTGATGGCATAGAAGGGCATCTTCTCCATCATCGATTTGAGTTTTTCGGCCAGGGAGGATTTACCGCCACCGACAGGGCCGAGAAGATAGAGGATCTGTTTTTTCTCCTCCAGCCCCTGCGCAGCATGTTTGAAGAAGGAGACGATTTGTTCGATGGTCTCCTCCATGCCGTAAAAATCCTTAAAGGCAGGGTAGATCTTGATCATTTTGTTGGAGAAGATGCGGCTTTGGCGCTGATCCTTGCGGGTATCTAACAGCGCAGGTTCACCAATCGCCAGTAACATTCGTTCAGCAGCAGAGGCGTAAGTGGATGGATCTTTTTTACACAGATCCAGATACTCGTGGATGGTTAGCTCTTCATCCTTGGATTCTTCGTATCGAGCCTGATAAGTTTTGAAAATGCTCATGGTGCTCACCTCTCTGCGTTCACAAGTCCCTATTCAATATAGCCGCCACATGGGCAGATTCCTTTAATCATAAAACGAGCAAAAAACAGGCCACTCTGGTTTTTTGAGCTTTAATAGCAATCTGGGGTGTGGTGGCGGTTATTTTGTCGCCATTCGGCGTCGCCATCCTGGTGCGCTGGTTAGAGCGCTAATTTTTTGACAACAGAGTGCTGGCAGCGTTCGCTTATAGTGTCAATGAAGTGGTGTGAAGGGAAGAGCAAATGTTATTGAAAAAGATGTTCGTACTCAGCGGGGTTGAAACCAACGTGCAGGGTGTTGTTGTGTTCCAGTAGTGGCCGCTTGATCAGGCTTAGGTTGGCTTGCATCAGAGTGATGGCTCTGGCCGCGTCAAGATTCTCACGGGCGGATTCAGGCAGCTTGCGCCAGGTGGTGCCACGGCTGTTAACCAACCGTTCCCAGCCGAGCTGCGCTACCCACGCCTTGAGCTGCGTCTCGCTGAGTCCTGCTTTTTTGTAGTCGTGAAACTGATAGTCAACACCGTGATCATCCAGCCACTTCATGGCCTTTTTCATAGTGTCGCAGTTTTTGATGCCGTAGATTGTAGTCATGGAGTTGTTTCTCGTTGAGGAATTCTGAATTAACTCCGTACCCAAAGCACTACGCGGGGCAGGCTCTTCGCCCTGAGCTTGTCGAAGGGCCGGTGATGCAGTTCGGTGATTGTGTTAATCCCTCCGTTCATGGTTCGACAAGCTCACCACGAGCGGGGGGAGTTAAGCAGCGTTCCCTAAATGTCGCGCAGCAGTTCGTTGATACCCACCTTGCTACGGGTCTTGGCATCTACCTGTTTAACAATCACGGCGCAGTAGAGGCTGTAGGTGCCATCTTTTGACGGTAGGTTGCCGGAGACAACCACAGAGCCAGCCGGGATGCGGCCGTAGCTGATCTCGCCGGTCATGCGGTTGAAGATGCGGGTGCTCTGACCAATGTAGACACCCATGGAGATAACCGAACCTTCTTCAACAATCACACCCTCTACCACTTCAGAACGGGCACCGATGAAGCAGTTATCTTCAATGATTGTGGGGTTGGCCTGGAGTGGCTCCAGCACGCCACCAATACCGACGCCGCCTGACAGATGTACGTTTTTGCCGATCTGGGCGCAGGAGCCAACGGTGGCCCAGGTATCGACCATGGTGCCGCTGTCGACGTAAGCACCGATGTTGACGTAGGAGGGCATCAGTACTACACCGGAGGCGATGTAGGCACCCTTGCGCACAGTGGCGGGTGGCACCACACGCACACCGGCCTCGCGGAATTCACGCGAGTTGTAATCGGCAAACTTGGAGTCAACCTTGTCGAAGTAGTTGGTGAAACCACCCTTCATGAAGTAGTTGTCCTGGATGCGGAAGGAGAGTAGCACTGCCTTTTTCAGCCACTGGTTAACCACCCAGTCGCCCTCTTTTTTCTCGGCAACACGCATCTCGCCACTGTCGAGCAGGTTGATCACTTCCATGACAGCCTCTTTGACGTGGGTATCAACATTGCGTGGTGTGATGTCGGCGCGGCGCTCAAAGGCCTCTTCGATGATGTTTTGCAGATTGGACATGGATAACGACTCCAGTTGGTGTTGAGTTGTGTTTAAAGAGATTCGATCAGTGTGCGAATGCGTGTAGCGGCCTCGACACACTCTTCCAGTGGCGCTACCAGCGCCAGACGAATATGGTTCTGCCCCGGATTGATGCCGTGCGCCTCACGTGACAGGTAACTGCCAGGCAGCACTGTCACATTCTGTTCGGCAAACAGACGCCGGGCAAACTCGGTGTCGGCAATCGGTGTTTGTGGCCAGAGGTAGAAGCTGGCATCGGGCTGTTTTACCTGCATCACATCACCCAGAATTTCCAGCACTGCTTTGAACTTGGCGCGATAGAGATCGCGATTGAGCAATACATGACTCTCATCACTCCATGCGCTGATGCTGGCGGCCTGGTGGTACGGGGTCATGGCGCAACCGTGATAGGTACGGTAGAGCAGAAACTTCTTCAGCACTTCGGCGTCACCGGCGACAAAACCGGAACGCATGCCCGGCAGGTTGGAACGTTTCGACAGACTGTGGAAGACCACACAGCGTCTGTAGTCGTCCAGTCCCATCTCCGCTGCCGCCTGCAACAGGCCGACGGGCGGATTGTTCTCATCCGGATAGAGTTCGGAATAACACTCGTCGGAGGCGATGATGAAGTCGTGCTGTTGCGCCAGCTGGATCAACTTTTTGAGTGTCTCCCGCTCAATCACCCGGCCGGTGGGGTTTCCTGGCGTACATATATAGAGCAGTTGGCAACGCTGCCAGACATCTGTCGGCACGGCGTCAAAGTCGGGCAGGTAGCCATTTTCAACGGTGGTATTGAGGAACCAGGGTTCCGCACCCGCCAGCAGGGCGGCCCCCTCATAGATCTGGTAGAAAGGGTTGGGCATCACCACCAGTGGCTGGCTGCTGCGATCCACCACCGCCTGGGCAAAGGCAAACAGCGCCTCACGGGTGCCGTTAACCGGCAGGATGTTGCGCTCGGCATCGATACTGGCGGCGGGCAGTTGAAAGCGGTTGATCAGCCAACGGCCGATGGTCTGCCGCAGCGCCAGTGAGCCCTTGGTGGTTGGATAGTTCGACAAACCATGCAGCTGGTCGATGATCGTCTCTGCCACAAACGGTGGTGCCGCATGTTTTGGTTCGCCGATGGAGAGTGCGATATGAGGCAGCTCGGCCGGCGGCGTTGCACCCGCCTTAAGTGCGGCGAGTTTTTCGAAGGGGTAGGGCTGTAGTCTGTTAAGGTCCGGATTCATGGGGCCATTTTATCTGTTTGGGGTGGGTTTATTGTTTAATTTCCCGCGTTGGTAAACAAGGGAAACGACTCGGTCCAGTGGCTATTTGCCCAGGAACGCGGTATAAGGCGCATCAGTTAAAGGCCGAGCATTATACATAAAAATGAGAAACAACCGTTTATACGAACTGCTGCCCGTGGGCAGTCTGTTATTGGCAGTCACCTTCTGGGGCACGATGTGGTACCCGCTGCGGCTGTTGGATCAGGCTGGGCTGAATGGTGTCTGGACTAGCCTGATCGCCTATGGCGCGGTGATGTTGCTGGCGTTGCCACTGCTGTGGCGGCAGCGTGACGAGTGCCGCCAGAACTTTTGGACCCTGCTCGGAATCGGTCTTGCCAGCGGCTGGTGTAACCTCGCCTTTATTCTTGCGGTGCTTGATGGCACGGTGGTGCGGGTGTTGCTGCTCTTTTACCTCTCACCGCTTTGGGCGGTGTTGCTGGGACGGTTGTTGCTCAACGAACATATGAGTCGCTATTCGCAGATCGTGCTAGGGCTGGCGATGGTCGGGGCGCTGGTTATGCTCTGGTCGCCGCAGCTGGGCTTCCCCTGGCCGCAGAGTAGCTCCGACTGGTTTGCCATTTCTGCTGGTTTTGCCTTTGCCCTCTCCAACGTATTGGTGCGTAAAGCGCAGCATATTTCGCTCACCAACAAGGCGGTCTCCTCCTGGTGGGGGGCGCTGCTCATCTGTGGTACTTGGTTGCTCTTTACCACTAGTGCCATCCCGCAGGTGGAGATGAGTGCGGTCTATGGCGCGATACTGCTCGGTATCTTTGGTCTCGGCATCACCACCGTGGCAGTGCAGTACGGCGTGACCCACATGCCGGTTCACCGCTCAGCCGTAATCATGCTGTTTGAACTGATTGTGGGTGCGGTTGCCGCCTGGTTATTGACCGAGGAGGTAGTGCGGCCGGTGGAGTGGATCGGCGGCGGCCTGATTTTGTTAGCGGCGTTTTTAACGGCGCGACGGCAGATAGAGGAGTAGCCTGGCTCGCTTACATCTAATGTTTAGCCGGCGGTGGTGCAATACCACCGCTGGTGGCTGTAATGCACCACTACTAACGTTCAACTCTCTGTACATTTAACTCCAGCACCGTGTTTTTACTGGGTTTTGCAAGTTGGCCTGTCAATTGCTAAAGGGTAGATGTTGTTGTGTCACCTGACACGCTCATTCCCCCGTTAGGAGTTGTACGATGAGATTATTTGTTGCCAAAGCCGCCCTGATTGTATTGCCGTTAGTTGCGTTTTCCACTCAGGGTTTTGCTGCTCAAGATGTTGTTGTTGTCGCTAAACAGCAGGTCAGCAATCATATGATGAAGGTGAAAAAAGAGTCGCATCAGAAGCTTTATAAAGAGTGTTGTCAGGTTACCTCAGTGGCTGGAAGTGATGATGAATCGCTACCATCGCAGTTTTCCACCAAAGAGCTAAGGAAGCGTTACGAAGAGTAGTGTTTCAGTTATAAATGTGGCGCTGGCTGCACTGTTTCCAATTTACAGATTCCTGAGACTGGCGTTAGCCGATCCCCCCGGATTTCTACCGCTGGTCTAAGCCATTACCGTGCAGTACCATCATTGGCGCTGGCATAAGCTCCCCTTATGTCGCAATGCTGTTCATTTAGCCGTTCGTGGTGAGCTTGTCGAACCACCAGCTACCCATCCAGAGTCCTTCGACAGGCTCAGGACGAACGGGGATTCTCTAAGTGAACAGCATTGCCCCTTATGTCGGCTGTAATGATCCTACGGGGCACAGCAGGCGGCATGTGCTACGCATGTTGATATTCTCCACAGTCCGCGATCTATCCCCTATGTTCAAAACACTGCTCTACCGGCCAGTCTGGTTGCCCGTTGTAATAACTGCCTCGCTGCTTATCTTTTCACTGCTGTTAATGAACAGCACGGCCCGCAGTGGTTTGGAGAGACTGCATCCGATTCAGATCCATCTGAAAGGTTTTACCGATGTACAGACGGTTTTGTTGCACGTGCAAAAGACACTGTTGAATCATATTGGTGAAGGTAGTGATATCTCGGTGCAGGATCTGGCCAACATTCGCCGTAAAATCGGCCAGGTAGTGGCTACCTATAAAGATGAAAACACAGCCGTGGCCGGTGTTGCCCTGCAGCAGGCTTATGACGCATTAGGGGAGCAAAATGTGATGCCGATCCCCGCTTTGATGCAGGTACTCAACCAGTTAAATATCGTCGTCAAAAGCGAGACAGATGCCCACAACAAACTGATTGCCGAGGCCCGGATTGAGGCGCGAGAGGAGGTTGAGATTGCCACTACTACGCTGATCCTTCTGCCGCTGCTGGGTGTGGCGCTGCTCTTTTTTGTGCGTAAACGGATTCTTTCACCGCTTAATGAGCTGGGTTGGCTGATGTCACAACTGGCACGTCGCGATTACGCGCCTGCCCCGAGCCACAATGTTGATCCACTCCTGAAATCATTGATAGGCGATTACAACGCCATGGTGGGACGCATGGCCGAACTGGAACAGGAACATGTCACACGTCATGCCACGCTGGAGTCGTTGATTCATGCCGTAGCCGGACATCTGTTAGATCAGCAGCGAACCTTGGCCAATGCCCAGCGTTTGGCGGCAGTGGGGGAGCTAGCCGCTCAACTGGCGCATGAGTTGCGCAATCCTCTGGCAGGCATTCAGATGGCGCTGCTAAATCTGCGCGAAGAGATCAATAATCCTGATCAAATTGAACGCATAGAACTGGTCAGATGCGAATTGGTACGCATCACCATACTGCTTAACAGCCTGCTCGATCAGTCACGGCATCACCCAGAGCTGCCCACTAAGGTGGTACTGGCATATGTGACGGATGAGATATTCACTCTGGCGCGTTATCAATTGCCGGAGCGGATTACATTGCGCCATGAGATTGCGGCTGATCTGCGTTGGTCACTGCCGGAAAACGAACTGCGCCGCACATTGCTGAATTTGATATTAAACAGCCATCAAGCCATCGGTGAAGCAACGGGCACGATTCATATCAGCGCGCAACAGCAACATGATCATCTGTTGTTGGAGGTGTGTGACGACGGCCCTGGATTCCCTGAATCGTTGCTGACAACCGGCATTCGTACCTTTAAAACCACGCGCCCAGAAGGTACGGGTCTGGGACTGGTGGCCGTGCAGCGTTTTGTTAATGAATTGCAGGGCCGGCTACAGTTGCGCAATATCGCGCCCCATGGCGCCTGCGTGACACTTTTAATTCCTGCGCCAGGAATCACCCATGACTAATCTGATGTTGATTATTGAAGATGAGCTGCGGTTTGGCAGTGAGCTGCAACGTCACTATCGCCGTCAGGAGTGGGATGTGGTCTGGGTGAAGGATCTGGCCAGCGCCGAACATGAACTTGTCAGCAAAAAACTTGAACCGCTCATCATACTCAGTGACATGAATCTGCCCGATGGCAATGGTCTGGATCTGCTGGAGAAGCTGCGGCAGCTTCAGAGTGATGGCGAATGGATCTTTCTTACTGGCTACGGCAGTGTGCCCGATTCGGTACGGGCGTTAAGACTGGGGGCTTACGACTTCCTCACCAAGCCTTGTGACCAGAGTCGTCTCGATGTGGTGGTGGCCGGCGCCGCCCGCAGCGCCCGTGCCCAGCGCCGTTTGCAACAAGAGTGCCTGAGCCGTGCCGAACGCTTTTCATTGAGCTCATTTGTCGGCCGCAGCCAAAGCGCCCGCCAAGTGCGCGAAATGTTATCGAAGTTGACAGCGGTCCCGTTCAGCGCCCTCATCATCACCGGCGAAACCGGCACCGGCAAGGGGCTGTCAGCACGCATTCTTCACCACGGTGGCAGCCGCAGCAGTGGCCCACTGATTGAGATCAACTGCGCTGCACTGCCCACGACCTGCTGGAGTCGAACTCTTTGGTCATGAGGCTGGCGCCTTCACCGGTGCCAAAGGGCGCCGTCGCGGCCTGATGGAGCAGGCCGATGGTGGCACACTCTTTCTCGATGAGATCGGCGAGATGGATCTGGAGCTGCAAGCCAAATTGCTCAAGGCGATTGAAGAGCGAAACCTGCGCCGGCTCGGTGGCGATCGTGAGATCAGTGTCGATATCCAGGTGATCGCCGCCACCAACCAGAATCTTAAACGTGACGTTGAGACGGGGCGATTCCGTGCCGATCTCTACCACCGACTGAGTGTGTTTCACCTCGACCTGCCCCCGTTGCGCAGCTGTAAGGAGGATCTTTACGACCTGGTGCCGCAGTTCATCAGCGAGTACAACATCAAGGCAGTCAAACATGTCAAACAGATTCCAGAGGAGGCGTGGCAAAAACTCACCGCCCACCACTGGCCCGGCAATGTGCGAGAACTGCGCAATGTGATTGAGCGTTGCGTGCTCTTCTCTAACGATCAACGGCTGCCGGTGCAGTGGCTGCAACTCAATCCAGCTGAGATCGTTGGTGCACAGGTGGACGGGGACAGGATTTGCCTGCCACTCAATGGCAGCATGGCGCTTGATGATATGGATCGTTACATCATCAAAACCGCACTGGAGCGCAACAAGTACAATGTTGCAGCCACGGCCCGCGCCCTGGGAACAACACGCGAAACGTTACGGTATCGCATCAATAAATATGGGCTGGAGCAGCGGGTATCGCAGGGGCGGGAGTAGTAGGGGCAAAGGCTTCACCTCATTTATGTCATGTCGTTGAATTAAACCGGGCAGTCTATCTTGCTGACCGGTTGAACATCTCTATTGCCAACTTCACCACACATCTCCTGCATTCTGCCGGGAAGTGTTTCTGTTTTTTCTGTTTTTTCTGTTTACTTCAGTGGAGGAATCCCGGTTATGCCTCAACCTTAATTGAGGTTGTATGTCGCCCGGGATAGCCCAGCCAAATCATTTAGCTCAGACAGCTGCCATATAATACTGTTTTTACTGCAAGTAAAATCTCCAACCAGTTGTTAAGTATGCAGATCGCACAGATTGATGCTCTTCATGCCGCGCTAAATGCATGGGCGGGTTAAAGATTAATTAACAATTGACCGACACTTTGAAACGTTAAAGAGAAACATTTTTTCCATGATGGTCAGCTGACTGGCTATCGGGATAGGTTACGGGGGTTATGTTGTGATATTTCCAATAATCAAAAAGAGATGGGGTACTGAGTTTGTGCCTCTGGTGGCTGGTGCCGCAACCATTATTGCCATCGGGAATGCATCACTTGCCGCCCTTCTGATGGCGACTGTCGCGGCGCTGATGGTGGTGGTCACGGCAGCGTTGACCAGCCGCAGATGTCTCTATGAGCAGCAGCAGGCGGTTCAGCAACAGAGTGCGCGCATCGCTGAGCAGCAACATCCGCTGCATGACTATGTGGCCAGTGTTGAGGCGCTGGGTGACAAGCTTGTGCCAGTCTGGGTCAGCCAGATCGAAAGCTCACGCTCGCAAATGGAGTCCGAGATCACCAATCTATCCAACCGCTTCTCCGGCATCGTTGAACGGCTCGGGGTATCAATCAATACTGTCTCATCCACCTCTGACAGCAGCGGAAAATCTCCGTTGATGGAGATGCTTGGCGAAAGCGAGCGGGATTTGACTGCTGTTACCCGTTCTTTACGCGATATATCGATAGAAAAAGAGAAGATGCTGGAAGGTATTACTGCCTTGCTGAAATTTACTGACCGTCTTAAACAGATGGCCGCCGATGTGGCAGGCATTGCGGATCAGACCAACATGCTGGCCTTGAATGCGGCGATCGAAGCGGCTCGCGCCGGTGAAGCCGGGCGCGGTTTTGCTGTGGTGGCTGATGAGGTGCGCAAACTCTCCATGATGTCCAAAGAGACGGGTTCACGCATTACCGAAACAGTCGAAACTATCGGCAAGGCGATTTTCAATACCGTCGATGCCGCACAGCAGGCCGCAGTCAAAGAGCAAACCACACTGACGGGTGCCGAAGAGTCGATCCAGAACGTACTTGATGGATTCCGCCAAAGCAGTACTGATCTGGTGGAGTCCAGTGATCGTCTGCGACATGAAAACGAAGCGATTCAGATAGACGTCACCGAATCGTTGGTCTCCCTGCAATTCCAGGATCGTGTCAGCCAGATGCTGAGCCATGTGCGTGACAACATCCAGTCGCTGCACGATGAAATAGCAAAGAGTTCAGCCACATCAGACACCCTGCCCGCACCACTTAATACTCAGACGCTACTGGCAAACCTGGAATCAAGTTATGCCATGGAGCATGAGTGGAATGTGCATACAGGAAAAGGCAATAAAGAGTCTGCCGCCAAAACCCCTGCCGCAGAGATTACATTTTTTTAGATTTTTAACAGATCAGGAGAGATTACTATGGGTAAAACGATAATGATTGTCGACGATTCCGCCTCGTTACGGCAGGTCGTTGCTATCACCTTGAAGGGGGCCGGGTACGACACTATAGAGGCTTGTGACGGCCAGGATGCCATTAACAAGATGACGGGGCAGAAGATCCATCTCATCATCAGCGACGTCAACATGCCCAACATGGATGGCATCACCTTTGTTAAAAATGTTAAGCAAATGGCTAACTATAAGTTCACCCCCATCATCATGCTCACCACCGAAAGTCAGGATAGTAAAAAGAAGGAAGGGCAAGCTGCCGGGGCCAAGGCCTGGGTGGTCAAGCCATTCCAGCCGCAACAGGTGCTGGACGCTGTATCCAAACTCATTCTGCCGTAGTGACAAAAATATTAAGGGGGATCAGATGAATGTAACTTTTAATCGGGAATCAGGGATGTGCACCGCCCAGCTGGAAGGGGAGATGACCATCTATACCGCTGCCGAAATCAAACCTATGTTGTTGTCACTGCTCGATGATTGCTCTGAGCCAGAGATTGATCTGTCACAGGTGAGCGAGATTGACAGCGCCGGCCTGCAACTGTTGCTGCTGGCCAAACGTGAAGCATCGCGCATTGGCAAGAGCATTCGTCTGGTTGGCCACAGCCCCGCCGTCGTTGAGTGTCTGGATATGTGCAATCTGACTGCGCTTTTTGGCGATCAGGTTGTCCTGTCATCGCAGCAAAAACAGTAAGGAAAAAATAGTATGAATCTGGATCAGGCACTGCAAACATTTTTGGTCGAAGCGCGCGAGCTGTTGCAGGATATGGAAGATGCACTGTTAAGCATTGAACAGCAAGGCTCCGGTGATGAGGAGGCCATCAACGCCATCTTCCGCGCTGCACACACCATTAAAGGCACTGCTGGAATTTTTGCGCTTGATGCCATTGTTGCCTTTACTCATGTAGTGGAGAGTGTGCTCGACAGAATTCGTAAAAACGAACTGCAATTTGATAACGAACTCACTTCTCTGTTTTTAAGCAGCTGTGACCACATTAATAAGTTGGTCGATCACATTGGTGATGAGAGTGGCCTCAGTGCCGATCTTCAAGCGGTAGGCAATAAGGTACAGCAGCAGTTGAGCGGTTACCTGAATGAAGAGCTGCATCAGGCGGATTCTACGTCAGCCTCATTGCCAGAGCTGCATCAAGATAGTTTTGAAAGCAGTGGCGGCGGCGTGGTCGGGTCGGACAACTGGCACATCTCATTACGTTTCGGGCCAGAAGTATTGCGTAACGGCATGGATCCACTGGCGTTCCTCCGTTATCTGGAACGGCTGGGACAGATCGTTACCATTCACACCCTGGCCGATGCCATGCCCACCGCTGCGGAGATGGATCCGGAGTCATGTTATCTCGGCTTTGAGATCAGCTTTCGCAGCGATAGCGATAAGGCCACGATCGCCGCCGTCTTCGATTTTGTGCGTGAAGATGCCACGGTCCATATCCTGCCACCACGCAGCCGCATTGCTGCTTATATTGAGGTGATTAAAAGCCTGCCGGAGGATGAGATGCAGCTTGGTCAGCTGTTGGTTCTGTGTGGCAGCCTGACTGAAGCGGAATTAGAACAGGGCTTGAAAGAGCAGGCCGGAATTACTCCGCCGAGCAAACTGCTGGGTGAAATTCTGGTTGACGACGGTGACGTACAGCCTGCGGTTGTGGCGGCAGCGCTGGCCAAACAGCAACAGGTCAAAGAGGTCAAGGCGAAACAGAATAGTGTCATTCGTGTGGATGCGAACAAGCTCGATCAGCTGATCAATCTGATTGGTGAAATGGTGATTGCCGGCGCTGGCGTCAGTATGCATGCTCAACTATCGGGTGACAGCAACATGCAGGAGGCCGCTTCCACCATCATGCACATGATTGAAGAGGTACGCGACAGCGCCCTGACCCTGCGCATGGTGCAGATCGGCGAGACCTTTAATCGCTTTCAGCGAGTGGTGCGTGATGTCAGCAAAGAGATTGGTAAAGATATTCGTCTCGATATTGGTGGCGCAGAAACAGAGTTGGATAAGACTGTGGTCGACAAGATCGGCGATCCACTGATGCATCTGGTGCGTAACTCCATGGACCACGGCATCGAGTCTGCGGAGCTGCGCCAGGCGCGCGGCAAACCGGCGCAGGGTGTGCTGAAACTCAACGCCTATCACGATTCAGGCAGTATTGTTATTGAAGTAAGTGACGACGGTGGTGGTCTCAACCGTGATCGTATTCTGCAAAAAGCACTGGAGCGCGACCTGATCCAGGCGGGCCATAATCTCAGCGACCAGGAGATATACAAACTGATCTTCGAAGCCGGATTTTCCACCGCCGAACAGGTGACCAACCTCTCCGGTCGCGGTGTTGGCATGGATGTAGTGCGCAAGAATATCGAAGCGCTACGCGGCACCATCGAGATTGATAGTACAGCGGGAGAAGGAACCACAATTCGTATTCGTCTGCCGCTCACACTTGCCATTATCGATGGTTTTTTGGTTGGTGTTGCTGATGCCGCATTTATTATTCCGCTCGACATGGTGGTTGAGTGTCTGGAGCTTGCAGACATTGATCGTGAGGCGATGCGTGATCGTAACTATATCAATCTGCGCGGTAAGGTATTGCCCTATTTGCAGCTGCGCAACCTTTTTGGTATCGAAGGAGAGGCGACCGGGCGGGAAAATATCATAGTTGTTCAGTATGGCGGTAATCGCGCCGGATTTGTGGTCGATAAATTGATGGGGGAGTTCCAGACTGTCATTAAACCGCTGGGAAAAATATTCAGTAATCTCAAGGGAATCACCGGTTCCACCATATTAGGCAGTGGTGAAGTGGCGTTGATTCTCGACGTGCCGATGTTGGTAGAACGGTCGGCCAGTATGGATGTTAAGAGCGGTGTGGCGGCGTGAACTGCCAGCTCCGTAGTGCAGTAGATATATTTTTACTCTTTATTAATTTTTTGACCGGGGGTCAATATGTTTAAAAACATGAAAATCGGTGGGCGTCTGGGGTTGGGCTTCGGTCTTGTTCTGATACTGATGGGGATCATTGCGTTTATCGGCCTTACCCGGCTAGCGCATATGAACGAGGACGTGGAACTCATTCTCCACGACCACTATCCGAAGACGGTGCAGGTCAACGACATCGTCGACAATATCAACATCATCGCCCGCTCCATGCGCAACACGCTGATTTTGGACAAGCCCGAGGACATTAAAAAAGAGCTGGAGCGCATCGTGGAGGCCGAAAATATCATCAAGGACAGAGAGGATAAATTAGAGGCCAGCATCAAGAGCGACAAAGGCAAAGAGTTGCTCAAGGCGATCAGCAATGCGCACTATGCCTATAGTGAGGGCGAGCATCGGTTCGTCAAGCTGGTGGCCGACGGTAAGCAGGCAGAAGCCAAAGTTCTGTTGCTGACCGAGGTACTTGCGACTCAGGCGACTTATTTTAAGACGATCAATGATCTGCTTGCCTTCGAGAGCGAGCAGATGGAAGAGGCCGGCAAGGACGCTGTCGATACCTATAATGGCGCACGCACCCTGATGCTCAGCCTGGCGATTGCCGCCTTCCTGATGGGCGTGGGCATCGCCTTCTGGATAACGCGTAGCATCACCCGCCCAATCAATCAGGCAGTGGACGTGGCGAAACAACTGGCAGAGGGGGACCTGACGGCCAAGATCGAGGCCACGAGCCGCGACGAGACCGGCCAATTGCTGGCCGCGATGCAAGCCATGGTGGGCAAATTGTCACAGATCATCAGTGGGGTGCGTGGATCGGCTGATAGCCTCTCCTCTGCCTCAGAAGAGGTGAGCGCCACTGCCCAGTCACTGTCACAGGCATCCAGCGAACAGGCCGCCAGTGTTGAAGAGACCAGCTCTTCCGTGGAGCAGATGTCAGCTTCCATCAACCAGAACACCGAAAATGCCAAGGTTACCGATGGCATGGCCACCAAGGCCGCCAAAGAGGCAGCTGAAGGTGGTGAGTCTGTGCGTCAGACCGTTGCGGCAATGAAATCCATCGCCGACAAGATCGGCATTATCGATGACATCGCCTATCAGACCAATCTGCTGGCGCTTAACGCCGCCATCGAAGCGGCCCGTGCCGGTGAACATGGCAAAGGCTTTGCTGTAGTGGCCGCCGAAGTGCGCAAACTGGCGGAGCGTTCACAGGTAGCCGCGCAGGAGATTGGTGAAGTAGCCAAGAGTTCGGTGGGACTGGCCGAGAAGGCGGGCAAGCTGCTGGATGAGATGGTCCCGTCGATCCAGAAGACCTCTGATCTGGTGCAGGAGATTGCAGCCGCCTCCAGCGAGCAGAGCAGCGGCGCCGGTCAGATCAATACCGCCATGAACCAGCTC
>CAMTXZ010000155.1:0-13396 GCA_947085765.1 uncultured Chromatiaceae bacterium
TCCTACAGTGCCATTGTCGCGTGCCTGCACCAATGCTGCCAAGCCTACAGCACTGGAAGCAACATCATAACCAATCGCACTCTCATTACCGGGATAAGGCTCAACATAAGCCACCGGAAAATACTCATCACGTACACCTGCCATAACGAGACTTTGAGAGGCATCATATTCAGTCAGATGATATTGAAAAAAACCGCTGTTACGCATCTGACTTTCAAACTGCTGTCGCTGTGAATCCGGCACCCGTGGCAACCACTCCAACACTTGCAGCCCTGGAGAGCGAAGCAATGCTGGCGATACAAAACTCCTGAATTCGTCGCGTGTCACAAACGTTGATGCCGCATAAAAACGCTCCAGCGCGGCCAACTCCTCGACATAACCATCAAAACGGGATTTAACCGCCTCCAGAATTTCGACAGATTCACCACGAAATTGAAATTCAAGCCGTTCTAATTCGCTCTGACTTACCCGCACAAATACCACTACCACTACGACGCAGCTAACCAATATAGGAATAGCCACCGTCAACACCCGTTGACGCCACAACTGTCGTGGTTGAGCAAAAAATATCAACAGTAACGGCGCCATGATCACTACGCCGATCACATCACCGACCCACCAGGTCAGCCAGCTAAAAAGAAAGGCTTCCGGTGCAATCACACCACCAAACAGCAGTGCACTGATGCCTATCGAGGAGCCAATAAATGACGCTACTGGCCCCGCCAGCAGCAGAAAACAGACAATCTCTTTTTCGCCACTTAGCTCAGCGGGAGAACTGACATAAAACCGCACTAATGATACTGCCACAACCGTCTGTAATAACACCCCTGTGGCAATACCCAGCGCTACCAATGTCGCCATGGAAAAGAGCGGGTGGCCCGTTTCAAAATTGACCCAGAGATGAAGAATCAGCGAACCAAGAAAGATACCCGGCAGTATCCGTCCACCCCACAGCAACACCGCGGCAATCGCCAGCCCGGCCGGTAGAAACATGGCCGTGGCATATCCGGGCGGGATTGCCAGCAACAGTGACAGCTTTCCCAGCACGATATAAATCAACGCCATACTCACTACACTGGCAAGATCACTTTTGATCAATCTGATACTTTTATTGGCTAACATTTAATTGATACACCACACCCCATAATTGCTGTAAAGCCGCGAGTCGACACAACAATCATCACCTATAGCTATCCGTACAGCCGAAAAAATACCCACGTGCTAAATCACCCTACCTAACGCCCTGCTGCTGATGTACGGGCAACAGGTAGTAGAAACCTCCATGCAAACCAATCAAATAGCTCTCTTCCAAAGGTTCACGCTGCTGCCCTGATACATACACCACTACCAGTTTTTTTTGCGGCATCCGCGGTTGGCCTGGGAGTATGCCCTGGTCCTGCGCCAACAGAAGATCAACACGATAAGAGCGCATCTGCTGTTGCCTCATCTGTCTCAGCCAGGCACGCCGCTCACGTTCACGATTGGCGGCGACAACACCATTGCTATCATCGATAAAAAACTGCAACGCCACGATTGCATCAGCATTACCACTGCGATAGGCCTGGGCAAAAGATTGGGCAACCGCTTCTGGAGAGCGCAATCCCTCTGCCTGCAACAGCGGGCTGAGCAATAACAGCAGCAATAGATTCCAACGATAACCCTGCTTTCCATATTTGGATAAACTGTATGCCATCTATAAAACTCCCTGTTGGCGGCGCAAAAAATGATAACCTAGGGGCTCGATCCTGACACCCCTGATGTCACCAAGCTGCGGAATCCACATGTTAAAATTTGCAATCATTGGCGAGTTCTCGCCTGAGTATGAACCACATCTCGCCACTAATAGCGCCATCGAGCACTCTCTCACGAAACTTGGCACCAAGATCGACCATGAATGGGTTGCCAGCAACGACATTACCAGCGAGACCTTTACCCAATACCAGGGTTTCTGGATCGCTCCCGGCAGCCCCTACAAAAATATGCAAAACGTGCTCACCATCATCAAACATGCCCGGGAAAATAACATTCCACTGCTCGGCACCTGCGGCGGCTTTCAACACATGATCATCGATCTGGCGCACAACATGCTCAGCTTTTTTGATGCCGAGCACGGCGAATACTCACCCGCTGGCGCACATCTGTTCATCTCGCGGCTGGCCAGCTCACTTGAAGGCCGTGAGTTGCCCATCACGCTCGCCCCAAAATCACAGCTGGCGCGCATCTACGCCACCACCACAACCGATGAACGCTACTGCTGCAATTATGGTGTCAATCCTGCCTACGCTGAAATCATCAAGGCCAGCCAGATGAAGGTTGTTGCTGCCGATGCCGAAGGTGAGATCCGCGCCATCGAACACCCTTCTCATCCGTTTTTTATTGGCACACTGTTTGTGCCACAGATGCACTCAACAGCAGCACAACCACATCCGCTGGTGACCGCCTTTATCGAAGCGGTAGAAAACAGCGGTAACGTTGCGCCCCAAGCAGCCGCAGCGCGCGAGCATGAGTGGGAACTATAACCACCGCCAATCAAGGCGAGCAGATTGATTGCTCGCCTGCTTCTCCATCACACCAGCTACTCACGCTTATAACCGGCCACAGTTTTATTATGCACTGTGCGCATCATTGCTTGGCCCTGCATGTACAACACACTTTAAGGATAGATAATGAAGTGCTGTTCTGATTTCATCATGCTACTCTCGAAAAATATCAACACAGAACCAAAGGGATAACATGTCCAGTGAACAGCGAATCCATCCGCGTACAGAGCTTGCGGAAGAGACTATCTATTTCCGTGAGCAATACAACGGCCACAAAAATGAACGCATCCACTATAGCGGCAGACTCGTCAATCTCAGTAAAGGCGGCGTCGGCATGAAGGTTAACCACCCCCATCAGATCAATGAAGAGATCTGCCTCGACGGGCTGGATGGGTTTAACAAAACGCAGGTCGGCACGGTAAAATGGATAAAAGAGTACGATGCAGAGAGCTTTGAGATTGGTGTGCAGTTTTTTTGATTGTCTGCACAATAACCCCCGATATTATCTGGCAGCCTGTAGGCCCGACTTCTGGCGCCGGATAAACCCAATCACTGCAAGACCAAGCCCTAAGAGCACCACCGTTGCCGGCTCTGGAACTGTGCTTTCATCAGTGGTTGTTAAACGGAAATTATCAAAGGTATAAGCTGGACCCGTTACATCTCTAACAGACTGCTCAAGCCGAATACCCAAGAAGCTGTCTCCGGCCAGAATGGCGGCATCCAACAGACTTGAAACATTAAAACTTATGATATCCCCAACGACAAGTCCCGCAGTACTGAATGTCGCTACCGTCCCGGTCGAAGTGGCTTCCCAGTCGGTAATATCATCAGTGCCGTTACCCACATAGGAAACGATATCAATATCGAATCCACCACCACCCTGACCAAATAGTCCATCCATCAAATAGACATTAAACGAGGCAAATACAGATCCGCCACCAGAGATCCCGGTGATGTCATATTCGGAAAGCCCACGCACCTCTTCCGAGTTATCGTAGCCGCCCACTTCCGCCTTGCCAATCGGATTGCCAAAACCACTTCCTGCACTGGAGTGAAAATGGGTTCCTTGGGAAGAGGCGCCGACAAAACCATCTGCCACTGAAAATGTAAAACCATTGGTAATCAATGTTGCCTGGGCGCCACAGCTAACAGCTGCCATGGCAAACGCAACGATCATCCTTTTTTGCATGTTGACCATTATAATTTCCCTGTATGGTTATTCTGTGCTGTGCGGTTGTGCACTAAATGGATCCAAATTTTCAACTGCCTGAACAGATTGGCTGACAATATTCACCAATCATCTCCATCAGCAGCGAGCAGCGAGCAGTAAGAATCCAGACATTTGCCTTAATTGTATAGACACAACAGATAGGGTATTTTCTGCTACAAATCACTGCTTAGGGTTGTTTACGACTGTATGCCACTCACAACGAGCACTACAGATTTCATCGTTGCCAACGACCTCTCTGCGCTACCCCCGCAGCAACAACCAGCAACGCCAATCCCATCAGATCAAACGTACCGCCACCCCCGCTATAGGCAGGACTATGGGTGACATGAAACTCCTCGGGCTGTGCCTTGACCTTCTCTTTGAAAGAGGTCAGCTGAATATCCAGGTTGTTTACCATGTCATCGGTGGCGACACGGAAGCTCTGGATACTATCCTTGCGCAGCTGTTCACTCAGATTGATGACAGTAGAGCTGCCTTGAGTTCGGTTTAATCCCGGCGCCCTGAACAACATCTTGCGGCTGGCAATGTCGTAAACAACGGTATCCATCATGGTACTGGTATCGTTCTTCTCGCCCGATACCACATAAGCCCAACGATGGTCCAGTAGGTGGATAACACCCCCTCATCGGTGAACTGCACCTGATCATAGGAGACCAGCGCAATCACATCGATACCGTACATGGTTTTGATCTGGTCGAGATTGTCGAAACCGCCCTTAGCGGTGAAATAGGCGGAGGGGATCACTTCGATCAATTTAACGAAGTCGTAGGCCTTGAAGTGGTCTGCTACCCCGTTCAGCAGTCCCATCTGCTCCTGTTCGGTCAGCACGCCGCCGTCTCCTTAGGGTAAAGATACTCAACCACACTGCTATTGGTGTGGACCTGCTGTCCGGCACAGCCGCTGATCATAAGCCCCAATACGGCAGCCATTACACTCAAACCCATCCGCTGCATCTCACACCTCCTTATCCCGCCTGCCCAAATAAAAAGCCGCTGAGGCAGCGGCTTTCCAATTCATACAACAGCGCTCTGCTCAGTAAATCACCACCACCATTTCCAACATAGTCCATGCAGTGACAATACAAAAACGCTCAACTAATGTGGCGTCCTCAAGAGTTCCCCTGAAGATCAACGGTGACGTCATACTCCTCAAAAAATGCAAACGACTGGTACATCCGCGCCCGGTTAGGCAGGCGGTATTCCATGGCACGTAGCTGCGGGTTATAGATGGCCGTGTATAACGTGCCAAAACCCTGCCCATAGTTCGATGCAAACAATGGGCTGTAGGCAAAGGCATTCACAAATGACTCTACACTGCTCAGTGGATCTTGAAGCCGGTCGATGATGAATTGCTGACGCTCGTAGGAGTGCGAAAACATGGCGTAGTCAGTCAGTTCGAAATCGCCTTGGTGATTGACCGCCAAGGGCTTGTAGGTGATCTTCGGACTGGAAAACGACGACAGCTCGACGGTGCGCACCTGACCGTAGGCATCCAGCACCGTGACGTTGTAGGCCATATGGGCAGGCACGCGGCTGAGCACCTTCACTGCCTCATCCACGGTGGTGCAAAACTCCAGCACGTAACGCAAAATGATCGGCACACTGAAACCTTCGGTGACCCCCTCCTTACCGCCGATGGAGAGCGAAACAGAGAGACCGTGTTCGTTCATGCCATCCAGCACCCCCCAGAGGCAGTCGGTCGAGGCGATCACCTGGGTATCGTGCCAGCAGGTTTTCATGATGCGCCCCTCACAATAAGCGGGCGAGTAGTCATAATTGCGGACCAGCACCGGCGTGTAGCGCGTCCATACCGCTTGCGATGAACAGGACAATGGATAAGGCGCGGGGCAATAGAAACTCAGCAGCCGGGCGTCATTGGTATCGGCCTGCGTGATGGCTACCAGCTGCTCCCAGAGCGGAACAAATTCAGGCATGTAGGTCTGCAATGCCTCCTGGCATGTCATCAGACAGGAGCGCTTCAGCTCCCCCTCACTGGCAAACCAGCGGCGATACCTGGGCAACGCCTCGTGGTAATGGGCCAGCCATTTTTCGCCCGGGCGCTTTTCATCGACCGCACGAAAACGTTTTTCGGAATGATATTTCATTGTTCTCGCCCGCTCTTGGCGTTGGCAGGATTGTTGTCGTCAAGCGCCACCAGGACGCGCTCCTCTTGATTGAGATCACGATACTGGAACTGGCTTTTGAGCGCACCGACCCAGCGCTCGCCATCCTGGTTCAGCTTCCCCTCAGCCCCACTAATGCGGCAGTTCGTGAACATGATCGACAGATCAGCGCCCTTATAGGCGTAGTCCCCCACTGGCATGATTTGCAAAAGATAGGCCTCATTTTCCGCCAAGGCATCGCGGCGGTTATAACCCGGCTGCTTCAATGTAAAGCGGCCGTCGTCTGTCAATCTGTAAACACCAGAGACCGGTGCATGGGTGAGGATCTTCATCTCTGTTTCTGTGTAATTCAGGATCACCTGCGCGGCAATCCCGGCCGCCCCTTCGGCAAGCACGGCCTGATTGAAGGCGTCGATATCGAGGTTGAGATCGACCTCAGGTTCGTACTCCAGCAGATGGAATAGGAACAGCGGAATATGTTCGACACTGAAGTCCGACATATTGGTCATGGCGCTGATGCCGGTGATGCGCGCATTCAATTCGCCCAGATAGAGTTCGTTGGTGTCGAGGTCGATCAGATAGTCGAGTTCGAAGTAGCCGCGATAACCGCGCTGATAGAGGACGTCGCCAATGGCCTGGGTCTTCTGCTGCACCTGCCGCCGGATCTCCATGGAGAACGCCTCTTCATAAAGCTCATTACCACACCAGCCACCAGGATAGGCGGTTAACGATTCGACGCCGATCAACTCTGTCAGCAGCGGGCCGACCACCGTGCCCCAGCGCGTGGCGCAGGCTTCAATGGCGGTTCCCGTGCATCTGATCCAGCGCATCACCTTGACCATATCTTCCGCTTCAATCTTTCCGGCGACCGCCTGATAATCGGCTTCGCTGGCGATGAAGTAGGTGGTCTTTCCTGAATCGCCATGAGAGCTCTGTACTACCCAGCGCTGCCCCAATCCGGCCTTGCTGGCAAGCTGTTGCAGATCGGCATAGGAGCGGACCTTGGCCAGCACATTCGGCACACTCGGCACACCCGCCTGATTGCCAATTTCAGTGGTGACGATCTTGCTATCAATCTCGTGAACCAGACTGAATTTAGGCAGGATGATATCGAGTGGAAACTTCTCGCAGGCAGCCTCCACCCGCTCATCGAAGAAGAGAAAAATTGCCCGCCCTCTACCATGCTGACGCGCCAACAGTGCGTGTACCTTGTCGCTGTTCAAGAGATAGACGTTGATCTCCTCAATATTTTCAAAGACCCGTGAATGGTCATCTTCAACAATCACAACCTGCGGGTGGCCACCATCAAAACAGTCCAGCAAATTGATATTCTGCCAACCGCGCACCCACTCATGCATCCCCATCAAATTGAAGTTGGTCGGACTGATGAAGTAGTAGGGAAGCTCATTTTCCGCAAAATAGCGTTTGATATCGTCAAGTGAATTCAGCATTCGTTTTGATGTTTGCGTCATTGTTATTTCCTGCGTCAGAGTCTGTCGATTGCCGTAGCTGTTTCCGGGGTATGGGTATTGATTATGGCTGTAGCGCTGCTCAGCCGCATTAGATGGTCATCACGAAACACCTTAAAACCCCGCGTGGAGCTGAAACCGTGAATCTCCTTGACCTTGATGTGCTGGAAAAAAGTCAGGATCTCGGTGGTAATGATCTGCCCCGGAACAATCACAGGAAAGCCGGGAGGATAGGGGGTAACAAATCCCGCTGATACCCAGATCTTGCCCGCCTGAATCTGGAGTATCGATTCGGCAGAGAGTGGAATGTACTCGACGTTGGCCTCATCGCCCCCCTGAAAGTAGGCCGAGCGAATATCACTGGCATGGTAGTCGCCGCCATCATTGAAAGGCATGAACACCGGGTGGAAGATGCGCTTCTCGGGCAGCGGAATGGAGAGCTCGAGCGGCTGCAACGCAACCGGATGGCGGCGCTCCTGTTGAAACCTGGCCGCCATCTCATGCAGCACCTGCAGCAGATAGTCGATCGTCGCCTGGGTCGCGCCGATGTTGATCAGGAACAACACCGTATTCCTGGAGGTCTTGTTGACCTGGATGTCGTAACGCGTCATCAACAGCTGCCTGAAGCTGCTGCCATCGAGCCCTGTCCCTGTGACGTCCACCGTAACGCGGGTCGGGTCGATGACAAAGTCGGAATGGCCCCAACGGGCACTCAGTGCCGCGAGCGCCGACAGCGTCTCGCCCGGCGCCAGCGGCAGTCCCGGCGGCGCGGCCGACAGCGGCTCCGGGCGCGGCGGCTCGCGGTAACGTAATGGAATCAACGCATCATCACTCAGCACCTTGAAATAGGGCTTGAGCGTTTCGGAGTCGCGAATGCGCTGCTGCAACTGGAGCGCCAGCAGAATCGATTCCCGCACTCGATGAAACCCCTCCAGCGCCGCCTGCCGCCGCCCAATATCGAGCGAGGCGATGATCTGATAGTTGGGCGAGGTCGTGGTGTAGATCCGGTACGCCTCGATAAAGCTCGACTGTTTGAAGAGTGCGTCGGCCACATGAATCATCGACCCCTGGCGGAACGCCGTCAGCGTCTTGTGTGTCGACTGGGTTGAGTAGACCCGCAACTGCACCCGGTTCGGGTCCGGATAGAGTTGCTGCTGCCACTTCCCCTCATCCTCATTAGCCTCGAACTCTGCCGACCATGTGGCGTAAAACTGGTGATACCCGGGGCTCTTCATGAGCAGGCGGATATTGTGAACGGCCGACATCGCGGTGCGGCTGTAGTAGAGCGGATGAAAATGGGCGAAGGCAAACCACGCCTCATCCCAGTGGAAGATGATGTCCGGTTTGATCGCCAGGATCTCCATCATGAACTTTTCAGCGTGATAGATCAGGCCATCAAAGGTCGAGTTGGTGAGGATGATCTGCCTCAGCCGGTCGAGACGGTTGTGCTTTTTCAGATCGAGCATCACCGCCTTGATCTGCGCCAGTGCGATGGCGCCGTAGAGGTCATACTCCACCAGCGGATAGGCCTCCAGAAAGATCGGATAGGCCCCCGTCAACATCACTGAATAGGGGATCGATTTATGACAGTCGGCAGAGACCAGCACAATGTCACCCGGCCGCAGGGTTGCCTGCATCACAATCTTATTTGAGGTCGAGGTGCCATTGGTGACAAAGTAGCTGAAATCGGCGCCGAAGGTCTCGGCCGCCTTCATGTGCGCCTGCTTGATGGCGCCGGTCGGATCGAGCAGTGAGTCGAGTCCCCCCTGCGTCGAGGAGGTCTCCGCCAGAAAGATGTTGGCGCCGTAAAAATCGAGCATGTCATGAACCCACGGCGACCCCTTGACCGAGGCGCCGCGTGACAGCGGCAGGGCATGAAACACCCCCTTGGAGAGACGGCTATAGGCCTGCAGCGCATCAAAAAACGGGGTTGAAAAACGGTCACGCACACCGTTCATGATATCGGCATGCAGATCACAGAATGGATTGAGATGAAACAGCACCCGGTTGAAGTGATCACGCACAGCGAAAGGGAGAAAGGTCGGCGACTGCTCGCTGATCAGGTAGTGGTCGACTTCAGGACGCAGGCAGCGAATGGCACGACAGAGGTTGACGGCCACGCTCTCCGAAAGATTCAGAGGAGGAGTATTCGCCAGCAACGGCCGGCTAAAGGCGGCGAACAGCGGGGCCGAGGCGATGCTAGAGGGGAGAATATGGTCCAGGTAGACGCAGGCCTGAATCCCGGTGTTGGCGAGCACTGCCGTCAACGCATCCTCGGCTGAATCGACAAACACGATGTCGTAGATAAACTCATCGTGCGCCGATTTTAAGAGTGCCAGCTGCTGGCGGTAGAGCATTTCGTACTCGTCGGGAAACGGGTGGATGATGAGCACTTCAAAATAGGGCTTCGGGGGTATGTTCGGTTTGGACTCCAGTTGGTTATCTTTATGCAGCACCGGGCGGTCAAGCTGTTCCAGATTAGTCTGAAATGGCCGGAAGCTCTGTTGTCTGTAGCGATCAAATTGCAGCTGGTAGCAACAGTTGCTGACCAGTTGTGCGATCAGTGCAAATTGCTCCATCTCGAGGTAGTGCGATAGCCGCAACAGGACACCACGCCCAGGATAGCTCCAGAACCGGTCAATCAGGTAAAGCCGCTGCAGCAGATCGCTGAATATCTCGCGGGCAAACGGTGTTTGATTGGCGGCAGTAGCCAGCCCCTGCCACAACGTTTCTCGCTGCCTCTTCAGATCAAAATTATTCATTATCTACTCTTGAGTGCAACTCAATACTCATCTGATTCACTTTTTTGCGAGGTAGGCTCTGGCTTCCCGTTGACCAGGGCTTCGCGACAAGACGGCGGTATAGGCCGCGATTGCCTCATCGCGTTTGCCCAGCTGCACCTTGACCCGTGCCAGATAGAGGTAGGCAGTGGCATCGGAGGGATAACCAGCGACCATCGTTGCCGCCGTTTTTTCCATAGCCACCCAGTTACTGCGAGCCTCCAGGGCGATGCTCAGCCGCACTAACGCGATGTAGTTATTCGGCGCCAACTCCAGCGCGGCGCGGGCGTTCTGCTCGGCTTCGCGCCAGCGCTTTTGCGCCAGCAGTGGCAGCGTGACGCCAAGGCGCGCATCGACCGACCTGCTGTTGAGTTCAATGGCGAAGCGATATTCGCGGATCGATTCGTTGAAGCTGCCGGAGAGGTAATAGAGCCAGCCGCGCCGCAACAGCTTCAGCTCGTCATCGGGGTCGTTGACACGGATGGCATCCATTGCAGCAATCGCTTCGCCATACTTGCCTGCCGCCTCCAGTTGATAGGAGTTTTGCCAGACGGACTCCAGGGCCGACACGGATGTTGCCGTCAGTGTTAGCACCACAGAAAACGCGCCAAGCAGGAGGGGGAGCTTCATGAAAATCATCTCATAGGTGGGTGTCGTTGAATCAGCCATGTCAGGCGAGGCAAGCAACCGGTGGCGAGGCTAACACAACCAACATTAAGATTCCGTAAACTACTAAAGTTCAGCAGCTTCCGTGTCTGATATCGGCACACCCAGGCACTCAGACAAGAGCGGACTCAGAGGAATTTTGTGAGAGAGGCGGCAACGGTCAGCGCCGCTTCCCAGGCGGGTACGCCAATGTCAGGACGCTGAAATGAGTGGCTGGCCTGCATGGTATAGCGGGAACCTGCGACCTCCCCGGTGATGTAGGCGCCCCCCAGTTGTGGAACGATCAGGGCCTCTGTCTTGACCTCGATGCCCGACACCTTTTGCCGGTGACGCCCCGCCTGACGCCACGACTGGGTCGTTTCGTCCCAGTGGCGCTGGTAACTGCTCTCGGCAAACGTAGCCCAGGGCCAGGCGAGCAGCGCCAGCCACTTCGCAGTGCGATGCGGCAGCATTCGCGCAGGGGTGAAGCGCTCCTGCCAGCGTTCAACCAGGGTCGACACCGGCGTATATCCACACGCCAGCAGCCACAGATCGAGATAGGGATCAACCACGCCATTGCGCTCATGACAGGAGAAGACCGCCCAGGTCGACTCCGCGAAACAGCGGCCACCGGCACTCGAAACCAGCGTCAGACGCCCAGCCTCATCCACCTCACAGTGCAGTGTCCAATCGCCGCCGCTCTTCTCGTCATGCGACACCGCGTAACGCAGGCCACGCCCTGCCAACAGATAAAAAGGGCGCACATCCCCTTCGCTGGCGCTGACGAGTGTCGCCTGCTCCGGTGGCACCACCGCAAGCTCATAACGCGCCGCCTCACCCCGTTCGGAGAGCAGCACACTCGCCAGATGAAACGGAGCGGTAAGTGCGGCCGACTCGTCGCTGGTTTGCAGATGCAGGTGGATATGGGGTTGCGGCGAGCGCCCGGAGTTACCGCAGTGGCCGATGATATCCCCCGGCTTCAACCACGTCCCCGGCGCCACCGTGACCGACCCCTGCCTAAGGTGCGCCACCATGACAAACTTGCCATCGGCGAGGCGGATGAGCACACAGTTACCCCAGTTGGCGCTGGCGTTGACGCTCCCCGGCGGATTGTCGGGAATATCGTTGGCGATGCGCCAGACCTGACCATAGGCGGGCGACAGCACCGGCAGATTGAAGCAGTAGAAATCCTCCAGTCGCCCCCCCTGCCCGACAAAACTCTTGCCGCGCTTCATGACGATGAAATCGAGGGCGTAGCGCCAGGGGCCGCGGTGGGTGATCGCCCCCGCAAAGCCCTGGGAGACCGTCCAGACCCCCATGAATGGCAGCGCCAGAGGGACGCTGCCGGGAGCCCCCGTCCGAGCGCGGCTCATCTGCGCCCGTTCGTAGGAGCGCTCCGGAAAAGCGGGGGCGAGGTGGTTAAAACTGCTCGCCATGCGGACGTTGTGCACTGCGGCATAGAGCACCAGCCAGGCTGAAAAAACAAACGGCGCTGAAAAAGGCGCCAGGTGAACTACATCGAGGATGCGTCCCAACCCCAACGCCAGCCACGCCGCCATCACCGCCGCCAGGGTTGCCAGCGCCGCCGTCATAAAGGATGGCGTGGCAAACAGCCCCCCCACCAGGAGCGCCGCGAGGATGGCATTGCTGCCCCACGCGGTTGTCGCCAGATGCTCGGGGGCCGCCCCCAACAGATCGAACCAGAAGAGCGCCGCCGAATAGCCCACCAGGGCAATGAAGATGTAGTAACGCGAAAAGACCAGCAACACCGCCAATATCAACAGCCCGACCAGCGGGTTGGGTAAAAAGTAGAGGTTGCCCAGTGCGCTCAGAAACTTATCAATCCCGCTGCCGAAAAACTCGGGAGGGGCCACATAAGGGTTGAAGTGCAGCGTGGAGAGACTTCCCCCGGCAGCGGCGGTGAGCATTGCCACCAGCACAAAGGGCAGACTGAGGATCGGTAGCCGTATCAGCGACGCGGCTAGGCGGCCCAGCACCACTGTCAGCCAGCCGGAGAAGACGCCGCCCAGCACGGCCAGCGCAACGACACTGACGCCGGGGCTCCAGAGATAAGCCACGAAGAGTCCCGTCAACAGACCGTTGAAGACACACACCGGCCGCTCGCCGCTGTCAGCACCGGCAACGTCACCGGCATACCAGGCGCAGACCGCGCCGAGCAGTCCAAGGATACCGGCACTGGGTTCGATGAAGGTCATCAGCGCCAGTAACAGTCCCGCCCGCCACGACGGCACCAGGGTGACCCAGGAGTAACCAAGTGCGACCTCCTGGCTGACTCGCTGAACATGTCGACGCAGCATCAGCCACATGGAGGCAGATCGAGTGGTTGGGTTCAAAAGAGTATCCTGGTTAATAAAATGGCGCTGATGAACTACAGGGCCGTCTTCGGCAAGTCCCCACGCTCGCCCATAGCGTAGTCCATAAAAAGGCGTTTGAGTGGTGTCAGTGAGTTGGTGGCATTGAGTCCCAGATTACGCGCTATCTTTACCGCCATCACGTCGGAACCGAAGAGTCGTTTAAAACCATCCATCGACAACATCATGGAGAGATTTTGTCCCTTGCGCCAACGTTCATAACGCCGCAGTGTGGCA
>CAMTXZ010000156.1:0-13914 GCA_947085765.1 uncultured Chromatiaceae bacterium
CTAATCAGCTGTTTTTATCCCCTTTTTCATGTCGCCAGCACCGCCCCATCAGGCTAAAATGGCGCCCATGTCTACACCCACCTTTATCCACCTGCGCGTCCACAGTGAGTACTCCCTTGTCAACGGGGTTGTCCGGATCAAACCGCTGATCAAGGCGCTCAAGGCGGCCGGGATGCCGGCCGTTGCGCTTACCGATCAGAGCAACATGTTTGCGCTGGTGAAGTTCTACAAGGCGGCGCTGGCGGAGGGCATCAAACCGATCATGGGCGCTGACCTGTGGATCTGTGATGATGAACATCACGGCCAGTTCAGCCGTCTGGTGCTGTTGTGCCAGAACCGTGTGGGTTATCTCAATCTGAGTCGCCTCATCACCCGTGGTTACATCGACGGTCAGCACCGTGGCTTGGTAACACTCAAACGTGACTGGCTGGTGGGTAGCACTGATGGGTTGATTGCACTCTCCGGGGGCCGCGAAGGGGATCTGGGCCAGTGCCTGATTGCCGGTAATCGCGATAACGCCCGCCAGCTATTGGCGCGCTGGCAGCAGCTCTTTCCGGACCGTTTCTATCTGGAGCTGCAACGCACTGACCGTGACGGTGAGGAGTTTTATAACCATGAGGCGGTGATGCTGGCCGCCGCCGCGGAGATGCCGGTGGTGGCGACCAACGATGTGCACTTCCTCAAACAGGATGAGTTTGATGCCCATGAGGTTCGGGTCTGCATTCAGGATGGCCGCACGCTTGATGATCCACGCCGTCCCAAACTCTACTCCAGCCAGCAGTATCTGCGTACGCCGGAAGAGATGGCGGAGCTTTTTTCCGACCTGCCCGAGGCGTTGCAAAATACGGTGGAGATCGCCCGCCGTTGCAATATGCAGCTGACACTGGGCAAGCCGGTGCTGCCGGACTTCCCGATCCCGGCCGGCATGACCGAGGCAGAGTATTTCCGTAAACGCTCGGCGGATGGTCTGTTGCAGCGTCTGCCAGTGCTGTTTGACGCCACGGCGGCCGACTACGAAGAGCGGTGCAAACCCTATTGGGAACGGCTCAATATCGAGCTGGATGTCATCATCGACATGGGTTTTCCGGGTTACTTTCTGATCGTTTCTGACTTTATTCAGTGGGCCAAAGATAACGGTATTCCAGTGGGGCCGGGACGTGGATCGGGTGCCGGTTCGCTGGTTGCCTATGCGCTGCTGGTCACCGATCTTGATCCACTCGCCTACGACCTGCTGTTCGAACGTTTTCTCAATCCAGAACGCGTCTCCATGCCCGATTTCGATATCGATTTCTGTATGGATAAACGCGACGAGGTGATCAAGTACGTCGTCAATACCTACGGTCGTGATCAGGTGTCGCAGATCATCACCTACGGCTCGATGGCGGCCAAGGCGGTGGTGCGTGATGTGGGTCGTGTTTATGGCAACCCCTATGGATTTGTCGATCGCATCGCCAAGCTGATTCCGTTTGAGTTGGGCATCACGCTCGAGAAGGCGCTGGAGCAGGAGCAGCAGCTGCGTGAACTCTACGAACAGGATGATGATGTAAAGCGGCTGATCGACATGGCCCGTTCGCTCGAAGGGCTGTCGCGTAATGCCGGTAAACATGCCGGTGGTGTTGTTATCGCACCCACAGCACTGACCGACTTCTGCCCGCTCTATTGCGAACCGGGTGGCGAAGGGGCGGTGACGCAGCTCGATAAGGATGATGCTGAAGCGATTGGCCTGGTGAAGTTCGACTTCCTCGGTCTGCGTACCCTCACCATCATCGACTGGGCATTAAAAACGGTGAACGCCCTGCGCCAGACGGCAGGCGAGGCGCCGGTCGACATCAACCTGCTGCCACTCAACGACGTCCCCAGCTTCCGGCTGCTGAAAAATTGTGAGACCACAGCCGTCTTCCAGCTCGAATCACGGGGCATGAAGGATCTGATCAAGCGGCTGCAACCTGACTGCTTCGAAGACATCATCGCGCTGGTGGCGCTATTTCGTCCTGGTCCGTTGGAGTCGGGCATGGTGGACGACTTTATCAACCGTAAACATGGCCGCGCCAAGGTTGAGTATCCGTTCCCGGAGACCGAGGCGATCCTCAAACCCACCTACGGCGTTATCGTCTACCAGGAGCAGGTCATGCAGATCTCCCAGGTGATTGGCGGTTACTCACTCGGCGGCGCCGACCTGCTGCGTCGCGCCATGGGAAAAAAGAAGGCCGAAGAGATGGCGCAACAGCGGCAACTCTTTATGGAGGGAGCCGAGAAGGGTGGTTTTGATAGCGCCAAGGCCGGGGCGCTGTTTGACTTGATGGAGAAGTTTGCTGGTTACGGTTTTAACAAGTCGCACTCCGCCGCCTACGCGCTGGTCTCCTATCAGACCATGTGGCTCAAGGCCCACTATCCAGCGGCCTTTATGGCGGCGGTGCTGTCGGCAGATATGGACAATACCGACAAGGTGGTCACACTGGTTGAAGAGTGTCGCACCATGAAACTCAAGGTATTACCGCCTGACATCAACAGCTGCATGCCTAACTTCACCATCGCCGATGACAACACCGTGCTTTATGGCCTGGGCGCCATCAAGGGTGTGGGTGTGGCGGCGCTGGAGACGGTGGTGGAGGAGCGCCGATGTAACGGCCTGTTCAAAGATCTGTTCGACTTCTGCCGCCGCATCGACCTGCGTAAGGTCAATCGCCGCCTGTTGGAGGCGATGATCCGCGCCGGTGCGCTGGATCAGCTCGGCGCCAACCGCGCCACCCTGATCGCCTCGCTCGACAAGGCGATGCAGATGGCCGACCAGCACAACAAAAACGAAAACGCCGGGTTTGCCGATATGTTTGGTTTTGCTGCGCCCGAGCAGGAGCAGAGCAGCACGACGCTCGATTATCTGCTGGAGCCAGACTGGACCGACAAGATTCGCCTGCAGGGCGAAAAGGAGACGCTGGGGCTATACCTCACCGGCCACCCCATCGAACGGTATGAGCCGGAACTGAAACACTTCGTCAGCACCCGACTGAAAGATTTAAAACCAGATCGCAAACAGATGGTGGTGGTGGCCGGGCTGGTGGTTGGCCTGCGGTTGGTGAATACCAAACGTGGCGACAGACTTGCCATCGTCACCCTCGATGACCGCACCGGTCGTGTCGATACCGCCATCTATCCCGAGACCTACCAGAAATATCGTGATCTCATCGTCAAGGATAAATTGCTGGTGGTGGAGGGGACTGTCAGCGTCGATGACTTCTCCGGTGGTTTTAAAATGAGCTGTGAGCACCTCTTCGACATCGACCAGGCGCGTGAACGGTTTGCCAAGCGGCTTGAGATCAAGATTGTCAGTGACTCGGGTGAAAACGGTTTTGTGGACGCCCTCAGCAGGGTGCTCGGCCCCTTCCGTGAAGGGGCGATGCCAGTCCTGCTGCACTACCGTGGGCCTACCGCGCAAGGCAAGATCAGCCTTGGCAACGATTGGCGTGTCCGTCCGACGGATGATCTCATCTATCGCCTGGAAGAGCTGGCCGGCAAGGAGCATGTGCGGGTGGTGTATGGTTAACGAGTCGCGGATCTGAAGCGGGGCCGGTTTCCCCTTTATGCCACAAAAGGTTAATATAGCCCCGGTTACATCCCCTCCAAATATAGTGAATGGATACCATGCGTTTTCTGGATTTTGAACAACCGATTGCCGAGTTGGAAGCGAAGATTGAGGAGCTGCGCCATGTGGGTGTGGATGCCGAGCTTAATATCTCTGAAGAGATCGGCCGCCTTGAATCAAAGAGCATCAATCTGACTGAGCAGATCTTCTCCAAACTCAACTCCTGGCAGATTTCCCAGCTGGCGCGCCACCCGTTGCGCCCCTATACCCTCGATTACATCGATCAGATCTTTACCGATTTTGAAGAGCTGCACGGCGACCGCGCCTTTGCCGATGATGCTGCCATTGTGGGTGGTGTCGCCCGCCTTGACGGTCTGCCGGTCATGGTTATCGGTCAGCAGAAGGGACGTGATACCAAGGAGAAGGTAAAACGTAACTTCGGCATGCCCCGTCCCGAAGGGTATCGCAAGGCGATGCGCCTGATGCATATGGCTGAGCGTTTTAAGCTGCCGATCTTCACTTTTATCGATACCCCCGGCGCCTATCCCGGTATCGACGCCGAAGAGCGTGGCCAGAGTGAGGCGATTGCGCGCAACCTGTTTGTGATGTCCGATCTTAAAACACCGATTATCTGCACCGTCATTGGTGAGGGTGGTTCCGGCGGCGCGTTGGCCATCGGTGTGGGTGATCGCATCCTGATGTTGCAATACTCCACCTATTCAGTGATCTCGCCAGAAGGGTGTGCCTCGATACTCTGGAAGAGTGCCGACAAGGCGCCGGACGCCGCTGAAGCGTTGGGGCTGACCTCTAAACGGTTGAAGGAGTTGGGGCTGGTCGATCGTGTAATCCAGGAGCCACGTGGTGGTGCACATCGCAATATTGAAGCCATGGCGCTTAGTATAAAAAGTGCCTTGATGGAGGAGCTGGCCAAACTTCAGTCGATGAAAATGGATGATCTGTTAAAGGCTCGTTATCAGCGTTTGATGAGTCATGGCAAGTTTACCGAACGTAAGTAGTTTTTGAATTAACCTCCTGCGTAGATAAAAATATCTGTGCAGATATCTCACCCCCACGTGGGGTGTAGACAGGAGGAAAAGGCAGGGTAATTCAGTGGCCAAGATGCTCGTCCCCTCCATGCTTTTAACAACACTCTCGTTTATCCCAAAAAATAGACGCCTCTGGGTCGCCTACAGCGGCGGTTGCGACTCTCACGTTCTATTACACCTATTGCATCAGTTGCAGTCAGAGTTAGATGTGCGGCTTTACGCCGTGCATATTAATCACGGCCTTAGCCCGTATGCCGATCAGTGGAGTGAACACTGCCATAAGATCTGCGCTGAACTCGATATCCCACTCGTAATACTGAAAGTAGATGCCAAACCCCAGGCCGGTCAAAGCCCGGAAGAGGCCGCCCGCCACGCGCGCTATAAAGCGATTACATCACAGCTCGCCGCAGGCGATTATCTCTGTACCGCTCACCATCAAGACGACCAGGCTGAAACGTTGTTGCTGCAACTGCTGCGTGGTGCCGGACCCAAAGGGCTGGCGGCGATGGGTGTGCAGTCAGCACTGGGCCACGCTACTCAGCTGCGACCAATGCTGCATCTGAGTAGGGAAGAGATTCAGGGTTACGCCGAAGCAAACAACTTTACCTGGGTCGATGATCACAGCAACAGCGATACCCGTTTTGATCGCAACTATCTGCGCCACGAGGTGATGCCACGCCTGAAGCAGCGCTGGCCCGCCGCTGCCCGCACCATCAGCCGCAGTGCCGACCACTGCGCCGAAGCTGCGGAGTTGCTGGAAGAGTTGGCAGAGCAGGATTGGCAGCGGTGCGGCTTTGGAAAAGATCTAGAGGAGGTTAATGTTTCCACCGTTCGCCCTGAGCCTGTCGAAGGGCCACTCCAGTCAGAGTCAGTACAACAACGCATTGATGTAATCAACATCGCCGCCGTGCAGTCACTATCACTGACAAGACAAAAAAATCTGCTGCGCCACTGGGTGGTGCGCAACGCACTGCCGCTCCCTTCAGAGATCAAACTCCATCACATGATCAGCGACATCATCGGCGCAGCAGAAGACAGAATGCCCTGCGTCACCTGGCCCGGCGTAGAGGTGCGGCGCCATGATGGCCAGCTCCATATCATGTCGCCGTTGATTTCAGTCGACCCAAGCGTCATCATTCCCTGGCCCGATCTTGCCAAACCATTACAACTGCCCGATGGCCGCACCCTGGTATGCGAGCCGGTCGAGCAGAATTCAGCACTAAGCGCATCACTCCTGTCACAAGGTAAAGTAACCATTCGTTACCGCCAAGGCGGTGAACGCCTCCAGCCCGCCAACAGCGCACATCATAAAAGTCTTAAACAGATTTTTCAGGAACAGCGCATTCCACACTGGCAGCGTGACCGCGTGCCACTGGTCTATTTGAATGAAGAGTTAGTGGCGGCGGTAGGGGTGTGTTTGGATCGGGCGGCGGTTGATGATGTGTTCATGATTGAAGTTGGATCGTAAGGAGGTGGCGTAAAGTTTTGCTAGTAGAACGCTCCTCATTCACCGTGTAATTAGCTCCCTATGAATGGAAATTTTTTATTTAGCCCCCAACCAACTTATCCACTCCCATCAACGTCGCTACTCCCAATACCGCAAAAATCAATGCTGCAATTGCATGTACCGTCTTCACCGGTATGCGGTTGGCAATTTTATCTCCAAGTAAAACAGCGGGCACATTGGCGATCATCATGCCCAGCGTGGTGCCTGCTACGACAGCAATGATGCTCTGGTACTGGGCGGCGAGGGCGATGGTGGCGATCTGGGTTTTGTCGCCCATTTCGGCCAGGAAGAAGACAACAAGAGTAGTGCCGAAGATGCCGTAACGGGTGAGTTTGGCATCCGCTTCGTCGAACTTGTCGGGGACCAGTATCCAGGCGGCCATGGCGATGAAAGAGATACCCAGTATCCAGCGCAGTGTCTCGGCACTGAAAAATGTGGTGATCCAGCTGCCCAGTGCGCCAGCCCCGGCGTGATTCAAGAGGGTGGCGACGAGGATGCCAAGCATGATCGGGACCGGTTTGCGGAATTTGGCGGCGAGGATAAAGGCAAGCAGCTGGGTCTTGTCGCCGATTTCGGCCAGGGCAACAATGCCCGTTGAGATGAGGAATGGTTCCATTGTGAACTCCTGGCCGGTTTGAATCCGATGACCACACCCCGTCCCGGCCAATGCGGCGGGAGTGTGGTCAAAGGTCTTGCCAGGAAAATTCTGCTTACGCCATGGCCGTGTGGGCCAAGTATGTTGACGTAAGCCCCTTCTAGTGGAGAAGGGCGGCTACTCCCCAATGACGGCGGACATATTAACCGCTACTGCGACGGATGTCGATATGATGATTGCCCCATTGGTAAGGGGATGGGCTGGGCGACTTGGCATGGATTTACGTCAAAATTACCGACTTCCCGCATTGAGAAAAGGGGGCTGTTCTGGTAGCCTATACTCCCGTCTTTTATAGCTTTTTCTTCCGCGGCACAGGTTTCTATATTCTTATGACCAAATTCATATTTGTCACAGGCGGGGTTGTATCTTCACTCGGTAAAGGTATCGCCTCGGCTTCTCTTGCAGCGATTCTTGAGGCGCGTGGCCTGAAGGTCACGATGCTGAAGCTGGACCCTTACATCAATGTTGACCCAGGCACGATGAGTCCATTCCAGCATGGTGAGGTCTTTGTCACCGCCGATGGCGCCGAGACCGATCTGGACTTGGGCCATTATGAACGTTTTGTGCGCACTACCATGGGTCGTCGCAACAATTTCACCACTGGCCGTGTTTACGAACACGTGATCCGCAAGGAGCGCCGTGGTGACTACCTGGGCGGTACCGTGCAGGTGATTCCGCACATTACTGACGAGATCAAACGCCTGATCATGGATGGTGCCGAAGGCGCGGATGTGGCGATGGTGGAGATCGGCGGTACGGTCGGTGACATTGAGTCATTGCCGTTCCTCGAGGCGATCCGCCAGATGGGGTTTGAGCTGGGGCGTGATCGCGCCCTCTACATGCACCTGACGCTGCTGCCCTATATCCCAACGGCCGGTGAGTTGAAGACCAAGCCGACTCAGCATTCTGTTAAAGAGCTGCGTTCCATCGGTATCCAGCCCGACATTCTGCTCTGCCGCGCCGACCGCCCGATTCCTGAAGATGAAAAACGCAAGATTGCACTCTTCACCAATGTGCCACCAAACGCGGTTATTGAGGTGATTGATGTTGATACCATCTACCGCATTCCGCGTCTGCTGCATGAGCAGGGTCTGGATGAGATTGTCACGCAGCGCCTGCGTCTCGATGTGCCTAAGGCCAATCTGAGTGAGTGGGACAAGGTGGTGCAGGATCTGAACAGTCCGGAGTGCGAAGTGAATATTGCCATGGTCGGCAAGTACATGGATCTGACGGAGGCCTACAAGTCGCTGAGTGAATCGTTGATCCACGCCGGTATTCACACCCATACCAAGGTCAAAATCACCTACATCGACTCTGAGACCATTGAGACCAATGGCACTGATCGCCTCAAGGGCATGGATGCGATTCTGGTGCCGGGCGGTTTTGGCGAACGTGGTGTTGAAGGCAAGATTTGTACTGTCGAATATGCCCGTGTTAACAAGATTCCCTATCTTGGTATATGCCTTGGCATGCAGGTGGCGGTGGTTGAATACGCCCGTAATGTGGCTGGTTTGAAGGGTGCGCACAGCACTGAGTTAAACCCAAATACGCCAGCGCCAGTGATCGCCCTGATCACCGAGTGGCTTAATGAAGATGGCAAGATTGAGCAACGCTCTGAACATTCAGACCTGGGCGGCACCATGCGTCTGGGTGCTCAACAGTGCCGTCTTGAAGCCGGCTCCAAAGTGCGTGAGGTTTACGGCAATGATGTGATTGTTGAACGTCATCGCCACCGCTACGAATTTAATAACCAATATATGGCAGTGTTAGAAAAGGCTGGGATGCGTTTCTCTGGCAAGTCCATTGATGGCACTTTGGTAGAGGTGGTGGAGCTGCCTGACCACCCCTGGTTTGTCGCCTGCCAGTTCCATCCTGAGTTCACCTCCAATCCACGTGATGGCCACCCGCTCTTTAGCGGTTTTGTAACGGCAGCACGTCAACATGCGGGTAAAGCGTAATGAAACTGTGTGGATTTGAAGCCGGGCTGGAACAGCCCTTTTTTCTGATTGCTGGCCCGTGTGTGATTGAGAGTGAGACGTTGGCCATGGAGACGGCCGCGCTCTTGCAGGCGATGACAGCACGCCTCGGCATTCCGTTTATCTACAAATCCTCCTTTGACAAGGCCAATCGCACCTCGAGTAAAAGTTTTCGTGGCCCTGGCATTGAAGCGGGGTTGCGCATTCTGCAGAAGGTGAAGGATGAGCTGGGTGTGCCGGTGCTGACCGACGTACATGAAGATACCCCGCTGGATGAGGTGGCCAGTGTGGTTGATGTATTGCAGACGCCTGCGTTTCTTTGCCGCCAGACCAACTTTATTCAGAACGTTGCCCGTCAGGGCAAGCCGGTCAACATCAAGAAGGGACAGTTCCTGGCGCCGTGGGATATGGCCAATGTCGTTGCCAAGGCGCGGGAGGTGGGTAACGACCAGATCATGGTGTGCGATCGTGGCACCTCCTTCGGTTACAATACCCTCATCACCGATATTCGTGGTCTGGCAATCATGCGTGAAACCGCTTGCCCGGTAGTCTTTGATGCCACCCATTCGGTGCAGCAGCCCGGCGGCCAGGGGCAGAGTTCCGGCGGTCAGCGCGAGTTTGTGCCGGTATTGGCAAGAGCGGCAGTGGCGGCGGGCATCTCCGGCCTGTTCATGGAAACCCATCCAGATCCCGATAAGGCCCTGAGCGATGGTCCCAACGCCTGGCCTTTGGGACAGATGGAGGCGCTGTTGCGGACCTTGAAGCAGTTGGACTCCACGGTGAAATCGAATGGTTTTATTGAGCAGGGGTTGTAAGAATTTGGGGTGGTGACAGATTTCATTCCCCCGTTGTTGTACACAGACTAATTTATATTTAAGACAAAAAATGGAGCATTCAAATGTCACAGATTAAGGACATTCGTGGACGTGAGGTGATTGACTCACGCGGTAACCCAACGGTAGAAGCTGATGTAACTCTGGAGTCGGGCGCCATCGGCCGTGCTGCGGTGCCTTCTGGCGCATCTACCGGCTCACGCGAGGCGATTGAGCTGCGCGACGGCGGCAGCCGTTTTATGGGTAAGGGCGTATTGAATGCTGTCAAACACGTAAACGAAGAGATTCGTGAAGCGCTGCTGGGCATGGAGGCCAAAGATCAGGCCAAGATCGATCAGGCGATGATCAACCTTGACGGCACTGCCAATAAAGATCGCCTCGGCGCCAACGCTATGCTGGCGGTCTCCATGGCGGTGGCCAAGGCCGCTGCTGCTGAAGCCGGTCTGCCACTCTATCGTTACCTCGGCGGTGCCGATGCCGTTACTCTGCCAGTTCCTATGATGAACATCATTAATGGTGGCGCTCACGCTGATAACAGCGTTGACATGCAGGAGTTCATGATCGTTCCTGTTGGCGCCAAGAGCATCAACGAAGCACTTCAGTGGGGCGCTGAGATTTTCCACACCCTGAAGAAGGTGCTGCATAGCAAGGGTTTGAACACTGCTGTTGGTGATGAAGGTGGTTTTGCACCGGACCTGCCCTCCAACGAAGCCGCTATCGAAGTGATTCTGGAGGCGATCGAACAGGCCGGTTACAAAGCGGGTGAGCAGATCATGATCGCTATCGATGCCGCCGCTTCCGAGTTCTACAAAAACGGTAAGTATGTGCTGGCCTCTGAAGGCAAGAGCATGACCTCTGAAGAGTTTGCTGACTTCTTTGTTGCCTGGGTCGACAAGTATCCGATCATCTCCATTGAAGATGGCCTGGATGAGAGCGACTGGGCGGGCTGGAAGGTGCTGACCGATAAACTTGGCAAGCGCATTCAGCTGGTAGGCGATGATCTTTTTGTCACCAACCCTAAAATCCTGGCCGAAGGGATCGAGAAGGGTATCGCCAACTCTATCCTGATCAAGGTCAATCAGATCGGTACACTGACCGAGACCCTCGCCGCGATGACGCTGGCCAAGGCCAATGGTTACACCTCTGTTGCCTCCCACCGTTCTGGCGAGACCGAAGATACCACCATCGCTGACCTGGCCGTGGCGACTAATTGTGGTCAGATCAAGACCGGTTCAATGTCACGCTCTGACCGTGTCGCCAAGTACAATCAGCTGATTCGCATCGCCGAAGAGCTGGGTGACAAGGCGATCTACCCGGGCCTCAGCGCCTTTTCCAGTATCAAGAAGTAGGGTGGCCGAGGCCGTCAGCGTAACTGCTGGCGGCAGACCTCATGAAGTGGATCAACGCCATACTTATTGTTCTGTTGGTTGGGCTGCAATATCGACTCTGGGTAGGCGAGGGGAGCCTGGCTGAGGTATCACGGCTGCACCACTCCATCGAAAAACAGCGGGCCGAAAACACAAAGATTCGCGAGCGTAATGCTGCCCTTGATGCCGAGGTCCAGGATCTCAAACAAGGTGTGGAGGCGATCGAAGAGCGCGCCCGCAGCGAGTTGGGCATGGTCAAACAAGACGAAGTCTTTTTCCAGATTGTCGAATGAAAAACTCACCCACCTATTGGGCCGTTGTGCCTGCTGCCGGTGTTGGCAAACGCATGGGCGGCCTCATTCCCAAGCAGTATCTGCAACTGCATGGCTCTACCGTGATCGAACATACGCTCAGCCGTTTGTTTTGCCATCCGCGGATTAGTGCGGTAGTTGTCTCCCTGGGTGCCGAGGATGAGCAGTGGCCACTAATTGCGGCCAGACTCTCAAATCAAGAAAAGCTACTGACGACTATCGGTGGTGCTGAGCGTTGTCACTCTGTTTACAACGGCTTGCTGAAACTCGAAGGTCAGGCACGTGAAGATGATTGGGTGCTGGTGCACGATGCGGCGCGCCCCTGCCTGCATCACAGCGATATTGATCGACTGATTACAGTGCTGGCCGATCATCCGGTGGGTGGCCTGCTGGGTGTGCCGGTTGCCGACACTATGAAACGTACCCATGAGAACGGCGAGGTGATCGCTACCGTTAGCCGCGACAATCTCTGGCGCGCCATGACGCCGCAGATGTTCCGTTATGGTCTGTTGAAGGAGGCGCTGGGCACTGCTTTGAATGCTAATTTGATGGTGACGGATGAGGCGGCTGCGATGGAAAATGACGGTCACAGACCGCGCATGGTTGAGTGTCGCGCCGACAACATCAAGATCACCCGCCCCGAAGATTTAACTTTGGCCGAGATCTATCTGGCCCGACAGGAGCAAGAGTAAATGCGTATAGGACATGGCTATGATGCCCACCGCTTTGCCGTCAATAGAAAGTTGATCCTTGGCGGTGTAGATATCCCTTATGAGCAGGGCATGCTTGCCCACTCCGATGGCGACGTGGTGATCCATGCGCTTATCGACGCACTGCTCGGCGCGGCGGGTATGGGTGATATCGGTGCTCTTTTCCCTGATAGCAGTGATACCTACAAAGATATCGACAGTCGTATCCTGTTGCGTGATGTGATGGCCAAGCTCAAAGAGGGTGGTTTTAGTGTTGGTAATGCCGACATCACCATCGTTGCCCAGGCGCCAAAGATGAAGCCGTATATTGAGCAGATGAAAGCGCTGCTCGCCGTTGATCTGGAAATCAATGAGACACGCCTCAATATCAAAGCGACTACCACTGAAGGCATGGGCTTTGTCGGGCGTAAAGAGGGGATCGCTGCCTATGCGGTGGCGCTGCTTAAAGAGATCGACGACTAACCGCGATTAAAAAACCTCTCTCTTTTTCATTTCAGTGCGGACGCTGAGTTCAGCGCTGGTCGACACCTCTACCGCCTTCACCACGGATTCCACTCTTAATGTCTGCTATCGATACCCTCAGCTACGCCCTTGGCTTGCCCGTTGTCAGCGGCAAAATCCGCTCCAGCGTTGAAGATTTCCAGGTCGATGAGCTGCTCGGTTTTGAACCGAGTGGCGAGGGTGAACACGCCTGTCTGCTGATTCGTAAACGCAATACCAACACAGCCTTTGTCGCTGAGCAGCTTGCCAAACTTGCCGGCGTCAAGCCGATGGATGTCAGTTATGCGGGGCTTAAGGATCGTTATGCCGTGACCACGCAGTGGTTCAGCCTCTACCTCTCCAATAAACCTGCGCCGGATTGGGCAGGGCTTAACAGCGATGAAGTAGAGGTATTGCAGGTGACACGCCACAGTCGCAAACTGCGGCGTGGTGCGTTGCAAGGCAATCGTTTTAAATTGGTGATACGTGAGCTGCAAGGTGATTTGACGGATCTTGAACAACGCCTGCAGCATATTGCCAGGCAGGGTGTGCCGAACTACTTTGGTGAGCAGCGTTTTGGTCATGACAACCTGGAGCGTGTCGCCGCCATGTTCGAAGGGCGTATCAAGGTACGTGATCGCAACAAACGCAGCATGTATCTCTCATCGGCCCGTTCCGCCATCTTCAACCATCTGCTGTCGCAGCGTGTTGCCGCGGTTAACTGGAGCAGCGGCCTGCCCGGCGACATGATGATGCTTGATGGTAGCCACTCTATTTTTTTGACTGAAGAGATAGATGCGGTTATCAGGCAACGGCTGGATGAGCAGGACATTCATCCGACGGGTCCGTTATGGGGTAAGGGTGAGCTGCCCAGCCGTGCCGAGGTGATGGTATTGGAACAGCAGTTATGTGGAGTTTATCCGCTTTTCTGTGATGGTCTTGAGGCAGTCGATATGAAGCAGGAGCGCCGCGCGTTACGTTTGCCAGTTCGCGGCCTGCAATGGCAGCTCCACGAAGGATTGCTTAACCTTGAGTTTTTCCTGCCTGCCGGTAGTTACGCCACCGTTATTTTGCGCGAGTTGATTGACTACCAGGAGAGATAATCCGGCTGGTGTATAGAACCGTTGATCGACTGGCAGATGGTTGCTGGTGTGGAACGTAATAGCGCGGGAGGGGTTTATAACGTGATGCTGGAACAGAAAGGCATGGTTCAGTAAGATGGTGCCGAGGAGAGGACTTGAACCTCCATGGGGTTACCCCCGCTAGCACCTGAAGCTAGTGCGTCTACCAATTTCGCCACCTCGGCACGAGGCATTTATTACATCAATCAGACAGCTGTTTCATTGTCTGATGGGGGCGCATTCTACGGCGAGGTGGGCTGAGTGTCAATTAGTGTGCGATAATAATTGGCAATACTAATAATGAAGCAAGGATACGAAAGAATAAAAC
>CAMTXZ010000157.1:0-35621 GCA_947085765.1 uncultured Chromatiaceae bacterium
CTGGCGATTTCACTGGAGCAGCAGGGTGATCTCGAAGGGGCGCTTGGCGCCATGCGCACCTTTATCCATCTCTCGCCACCCAACGATCCGTTTGTCCGTAAGGCCCGTTCTGCATTATGGGAGTGGGACTCCACCCTCAAACGTGGTCCGCTGCCTGAGAACGAACAGGAGTGGATCGACCGCAACAGCAAGGCGTGGGTGGAGCGCAATGGCCCTGAGGCGGATAGTCCGGCCGGAGCTGATAATCAAATCATGGTGAAGTAAGGGGTGTTATCTGAAGCTTCAAACCCTACAGCGGGTTGTGGGTGTTGGTTAGCACTTGGTGATGCAACCAATGACGATAAGCCGATGGCATCTCAGAAGCTCTCTTTAGTTGTATATCGTAGTAATCATAAACCTCATAAATCACCGGTCGGTAGTGATAGTTTACAGCCATAAAAATCGTCAATTAGTGACGTGTCGAATTTAAAATACACGGTTAATCATTCGACACTTAAAAAGTGAAAACTTAGTAATGCCCATCCTGTTGCCGGTCATTTGACACCTGTCAGTGTCGTTCACGCCGATCAAATCAACCATAACTATAAACATGACACCTCTGTCTGTAGGTGATTCCAAGTGTTAAATAATATTTAACAGGTTAATTTTTATCTGTTGAATTATATGCCGCGTAAATCATGTGTGAAATCGCCAGCCAGGTCTGGGCGGTGATTTATGTTGCATGCTGTTTGCGTGGTACTGATAAAACGCGTGCGTTGTAATTTTTGTAATGACACTGAGAGCGCTACCAGAAAATATTTACTTTGACATGTCTTTGTTATTCCCATATAAAAATTAAACACCATAAAGGGCCGCGCTATGGGAAGGCGAGGTCTAAAAACTATTTAATTTAAGTGTTATTTTTTATCTTCTTGTTAGTCGCTGTTTTTGGAATTTGAGGAATGGATAGGGGCGCTCTGTAGCCTCTCTATCTTTGATGATTGTGCCTTGATGAGAGGGAAAGGTTGAACGGTTCTCTATCGGTTTGAAAAAGTTATCCGGGCGGAATGTGGGGGGATTGCTGATTTTTACTGATTGTCGACATGTCTGTTGCAAGTGACCAATAGCATCTATAGTTTGATTGTTTTAGAGAGGGTAATAGCTAGTTAGATTGTTAAGTAGCCATAAAATAATACCAAGAATTATACCAATAATAATATCAATATTTTCCTTGGGGGATCATATGTATTTTTTCGTGACTGCAAGTTTTCTTGTCATGTCTGGTATTGCCAGTCTGACATATCAAGTTGCATGGGTACGCTTGTTAGGGTTGAGCATGGGATCTACCAGTGCCTCAATCAGTACGGTACTTGCTGCATTTTTTTTAGGCATGGCCATGGGGAGTTATCTGGCGGAGCGAATCACCCGCAATAACATCAATAGCTTAAGGTCGTACATTATTCTTGAGCTATTAATTGGTGTTAGCGGCCTGCTGTTGTTGCCAATACTGCTTAATCTTGATGGCTTGTTGGCGATCATTCCCGAGTTGGGGTCCGAGCTTAGCCTTAAGTTTGTTGTGACAATGGCGCTGCTCTCCATTCCCACCATGTGTATGGGTGCAACATTTCCTGTCATGGCATCAATATTAATTCGCAATAAAGATGAGATTGGATTGCGAATGAGCCAGCTCTACAGTCTTAATACTGCAGGCGCGGTTTTAGGTGCGGCACTGACAGGATTTGTATTTATCCCCAATTGGGGGCTGGATGGTGCGGTTTATATCGCCTTCTCGTTGAATATGTTGATAGTAGTCGTGGCGTTATACATTAACAGGGCATTTAAAGTAAGTGTCAGCCAAACTGGTGCTGAGCAATTCATCCATGATCCGGAACCAAGTCGTGAGCAAAAAAGAGATAGAACACGCGCCGTCATCGTATTGGCTGTTACCGGTTTTGTATCCATAGCAACACAGGTCGGCTGGACGAAATATCTCTCTGTCTTTACCGGCACCACAATTTATGGCTTTGCTGCAATTTTAACTGTGTTTTTAAGTGGCATCGCCACGGGATCATGGGCGATAAAATCGAGGCTGGAGAAAATCAGAGAACCACAGCTCTGGATGGCGGTTGGCCTGCTATTGTTAGGGGTGTCTCTGATATTAACCCGGGTCGGATTCAGCCTCATTCCACAAGTTTATGAATATCTAAGTCACTACAGCACAGTACAGGCACTCAATAACCTTACAAAATACGCTATCGTATTTTCCATGTTATTTATTCCAACATTCATACTGGGCGCGCTATTCCCTCTCAATCTGAAATTGTATTGCGGCACATTAAGCGCGGTTCGAACTCGCATTGGAAGGGCATACTCAATCAACACTGTTGCGAGTATTTTTGGTGCTATCTTTGCTGGTTTTATATTCATTCCAACGTATGGGACAGACTCTCTCTTAACATTAATGGCAGGGGTGACACTGTTAGTTTCGCTGATATTTTTTGGGTCACTGCAAAAAGTAACACAACGTATCGCAATTGCAGGCTCGGTAGTTGCTGCGCTGTTTATGGCGGTGCAACTGCCCCACTTAAGTTATGAATCGCTGATCGCATCTGTTGGTTATCAATATGATGAAGATGTGAAGGATGGAAAAAAACCAGAGTTCTTATTTATCAAGGAGGGTAAAGCAGGTGTTGTCAGTCTTGTCACGTATGACAAAACTATTGCCAAACTACAGAGTAATGGCCTTAATGAATCGATGATCCATATGAGCGATCCAGACAAGACCCTGCTTGCAGAGACGCTTCTGGGCATTGTCCCTTACATTCTCCATAATGATCCCAAGTCCGCATTTGTAGTGGGGTTTGGCGGGGGGATCACAACACGTGCCTTAACGTTAACCGATATCGACTCGATTCGAGTTGTTGAATTGGAGCCTGCAGTGGTTGAGGCTGACAGGCATCTTTATTCAGGAGAGATACCGGCACTGCAAGATCCGCGTGTTCAGATCGACTTCAATGATGCCCGTAATACACTGCTCGTGGAAAACAGAACCTACGACCTGATTGTTGCGCAACCATCACACCCATGGCTCGCTGGCGCAGCTAATGTATTTACCAGTCAGTTTTGGGAAATCACAAAGTCTCGGTTGAATCACGATGGGGTGTTTGGGCAGTGGGTCAATTTGTTTAAAATGGATGCCACCACACTGCGGTCTCTGTTTAAATCATTCTATAGTGTTTATCCATATGGCTTGAGCTTTACCAATCTCCATACCGGTGATCTAATCTTGATTGGCTCAAAGCAGCCCATAACGTTTGATTACGAACGGATGGCAAAAATCATAGAACAACCAAAAATAAGGGCGACACTTGGTAATCATGATATTTACACTCCGGCAGATCTGCTTTGGTATTTTGCCCTCTCACGTGATGAGGCGATAGTTGCCGCCGGTGATGCCAGACCCAATACGGATACCAATATTATTTCGGAGGTAAGATTGTCTGCACTGACATCTCAACCGAGTGGAGATGAGGATCCATACGCATTCCTTAGGCGAAATTTCCATCTTGACTTGATCCCTTATCTCGGCGACAAGGCCGCCGACAGGCTTTACGCCCAAGCCGATTATTATTTTTTGTGGAATGACCCCGACCTTGCAGAGAAGGCTGCTGAACAACTTAAAAAATTAGATCCAGTACGTGGCCGTGGCATAGAGTATGAACTTGCATGGCGGGCATATGATTTTTCCGCCGCCACAAAACTCTACGATCAATACCAGGAGTGGCCAGACAGAACACATAAACAGCATGCGTTACTGCTGGCAAAAAACGGGACTATTGATGGCGCGTGGGCAGCATTTAAAAGGATCCAGAATGCTTCAGTAAAAAATGGTGCTTACGCCCAGCTGCTGTATATAGCGCATGATTGGAAAAAGCTCTCTGCAATTCAGGCGCACTCTTCTGAAGAGAGGAAGTGGCAGCTTCTGGCGACCGCCGAGTCCAATCTTGATTTGGCCGGTGCGGCGTTGCAGGATATAACCCTTGCTGGAGCAGATGACGTGCCACAGATGTTAACTGTGCTGGATTATTATGCCAGGACTAACAGTTCTGTCGATTTTTCGGCAAAAAAAGAGGTGCTGGTTAAGGCCGTTAAAGCCGAGGCTGAACGGTTGCAGTATCTGGTGGATAATGTTGTGCCGAAGCATGACCTGGTACGAATCAAGGCTATTTCAACGGTCATCGATGAGATAAATTTACAACTCTCTATAAAGCCTGACAAGGGCGAGGCACAGACAAAAAACATCGCTTTGTCTCATCCGGTTAAGACATCTTGATGTGTCGATGAGAGAGGTGAAAGAGGGCGTTGTCTCTTATCAGGTGTGCGCCTCTGGCAGTTTTTTATCGAGGTGATGCATTGTTGCGGCAGCTCGTTATGTGCAATGTTTTTTATCTCTGTCTGGATTCTGTTTTCCAGCGGTAAACGCCTCCGGCCGCCATGGATTGATCCGCTTGCCATCGGGTGTGATGGATTGAAAGTTTAGTGTTGCGATGGCCGTTTTGACTAAGCGCTCAACTTCATCTGGATTTTCTGTTTTTACTCCATAGCACAATCGCTGTACTGCACGTACTGCTGTTGCTACGGTCTGCTCCTCTGGAAAACATGTGAGCCAGCGTGTCATACCTTCTTCCAGGGTTCTGCTCTCAAGGGCGTCGATCAGCTGTTGTTGCAGTGGGTGGTGCGATGTTGTTGCTGTTGGTGCCGGTTTGATTTTTTCTGTAACGGTTGTGATCACACCGTGGCGACTGCGTTGCCACATGACTAGGGTGATGATCCAGAGTGTTGCGAATATTGCAGTGGCGCTGGGCCAGAGCCAGCGGTCGAGATTGATGCCCATTGAGTGGGAGGCAATCGCTGGCATTGGTAGCATCAGGTTGTTAGTGGTCTCTGGCAGCGGGGCGGGGGTGATGGTGAGCGGCTGGCCCGGTAGCTCAACATAATCGGTCTCGCCCAGCTCCGGGTCGAAGTAGGGTAGGCGCAGCGGTGGCAGCTCAAACTCGCCTGCTTCCAGTGGCATCAGCGACAGCACGTAGTCGGCACGATCAATAATGCCGCTGCTGTTCAGTGATGTGTCGCGACGGGCGGTGTCGGGATAGAGCCGTAGCCCCTCCGGCAGAACAATGCCGGGCAGATGCTCGGGCAGGCTGGTGACGGCGATTGGCGCCCTGACGGTCACTGTCCACGACGTCAGTTGATGTTGTTTGCTTTGCAGGGGCAGACGAGTCTGCTCCAGCAGTGGTTTGCCGATGATGATGTCGGCGGGGACTCCAGCAGGGAGTGCCTTTACCTCGATGTTGAGGCGCTGGTGTTCAAGACGTTGCTGCGCTTCACCAGCGCCCTGGCTGACCGCCCAGACATCGGGCAGCTGCACCGTCAGCGTGCCGCTGCTTTGCGGAAAGATCGCCCAGGCAGTGCGTTGCACCTCATAATCGTAGCCTTGAAACTGCTCATGACGGCTCGCCTGTTCCAGCTTCCAGTAGGGCAGCAGTTCGATCCGAGTCGGTTCGGTTTCGAGGTTGTCACCCAGGCTCGCCTTGTCGAGCGCCACGCGGTGGTAGAGGTCGAGATAAACCACCAGCTGCTCATTGACCCAGACCGAGCTTTTGTTGCTGCCGCTACGTACAAACAGGTCAGGCGGGGCATCGCCATCGGCTGGGGTCACCTCAATGGTGATTGGTTGGCTGCGTAGGCCGTCCACTTCAAATGGCGGGATGGTGAAATGGCCGGCGCTCCGGGGGAAGAGTGTCACTGTCACTGTCGAACTGGAGCGGCCACGTCCCTGATAGATGTTGTAGTTGTTGGTGGCGGTGGGACGGCTGAGGGTGAAGTTGTCGCTCAACAAGGTCAGGTCAACATTGGGTTTGACCCCTTCGGCGCGCAGCCGGGTATCGCTATTGATCAGTTCCAGGGTGAAGAGGATGTGCTGCTCCTGGCTTAGCTGATTGCGATCAACTTTGGCCGTGAGTTCGGCGGCGCTGGCTGAGGTGAAACCAAGCAGCAGACAGATAAGTGTGGCGATGACTCTTACCATGGTTTTTCTATCACCAGACCTGCTGCATCATTGATGTCTTCCGTGGCAAAGCGCTGTTTGAGCATGGTCTGGTAATCCTCCTTTAGTGTGTTGAGCTGTTGCTGAATCTGTACTGGCGTCTCGCCGTTGTTATCCTGGCGCTGGCGCCACTGCGTCAGGCTCTGTTGCAGCGCCTGCTGTTTCTCGTTCTCCGAACTATTGGGCTGGCCAGTGGCTGTCTGACTGGCGCCCGCCTGAGGTGTCTTCTCTTCACTGTTGCTGACATCGCCGGGACGGCTCTCCTGCTCAGCGCCTCCCTCCCCCTGACGTTGGTAATCACTCTTGCCCGGGCGCGCGCCGCCTTTAGGTTGATGGCGTTGCAATAGCGCTAGATTGTGCGTGGCCTTGGTGTGGCCCGGCTGCCAGAAGAGGGCGGTTTTGTAGGCATCATCCGCGGCGTCGATCAGCCCGAGCTGCACCAGCGCATTGCCACGATTGTAGGCGGCGCGTGCCTTTTCTACGTTGCTGCCCGCTGCTGCCAGGGCGCGGTCGAATGCGTCCAGCGACTGCTGCCACTGGCCAAGGCGGTAGGCGGCCACACCACTGCCAAGGTAGCCGTTATAGATTTTGAGATTGCGGTATATCTCAAGCGCAGCTTTGTGGTCTCCTTTTTCAAGCAGGGTGAGCCCTTTAGCCTCATCCCATGGCGCTGCCTCGGTTGTTGGACTGTTGATGAGAAGTGGTAGGGCCAGTAGCAGTACCAGCAGCTCGGGGCGGCGAATACCGTTCCAGAGAAAAGCAATCAGTGCCGCTGCCAGAAACCAGGGGAAGAGCGGTGTGCCACTACGGCGCGAACTGCTGGACTCAACCGGGTGTTTCAATCCGTCAACTATCTGCATGATGCGCGGCCAGACCTCAGGGCGCAGATCGGCGTAGTCACCGCCGCCACTCTGCGCGAGGGTGCGCAGGGTTTCGCGATTGAGACGTGAGGTGATCAGTTCGTTGCCGGCGGTAATCAATCTGCCAGTAGCAAAGGGGACCGGTCCGCCCTGATCGGTGCCGACACCCAGGGTGTAGAGGGTGTGGCCCGCCTGATGCAGTTGGCGGCTGGCGGCCAGTGCGCCGTTGTCGTGGATCTCGCCATCACTTATTAATAGCACTAAACCAGCGTTAGCCTTCTTTTCACCCGCAGTGGGAACACTCAGCGCCTGCTGCGCCAGTTGCAGGGCGCGACTGAGATTGGAACCAGTGACACTTGCCAGTGATGGGTCCATCGCCGCGACCATCTGCGTCAGCACATGGTTGTCACTGGTGAGTGGCAGCACGGTGTAGGCGTTGGCAGAGAAGACAATCAGCGCCACGCGCTGGCCATCAAGTTGCTGTGCCAATTCGCCGAGCAGTTGTTTGCTGTAATCGATGCGGCTGGGGATGACATCCTGCACCCGCATCGACGGTGAGATGTCGAGCACGATAGCGATGCTGGCCTGATGTTTTAACTCATTGGTATCTTGTTGTGTTTGCAGCGTTGGTCCTGCCAGGGCGATGCAGGCAAACAGCCATGCCAGTATAAAAAGTGTGCTGCGACTCCTCTGTGTGGTGGTTGCGCCTGTCAGCAGTTGCGCCCAGAGATGGCGGGCAATGAATAGTTCCAATTGAGGATGATGTTTGTTGCGTTGTGGCAGCAGTCGTAACAGCAACGGCACAATGATCAACAGCAGCCACCACGGCTGTTGCCACTGCAACCACGCCATCATGGTAATACCTTGCGCTGTTCACGCCAGCCCGCCAGCGCCAGACAGCCGAGTCCCAGCAGCAGCGGCACGCTGTACCACTCGTAGGGCTGTACCTGCGCATCGGTGAGTGGAATGGTTTCGAGCTGTTCGATGTCGGCGATGATCTTGTCGAGCTCGTCGGGGGTGCTGGTCTGGTAGTAGCGGCCGCCACTCTCTTTTGCCAGCTGTTGCAACAGCGCCGTATCCACCGGCACGCTGGCCAGCTGCGCCTTCTGCACCGGACCACGCGGAAACATCACCTGCGCGTTGGAGCCGATACCGATAGTGTAGATGCGCACCTTGTTGGCCTTGGCCAGCGCCAGCGCTTGCAGTGGATGGATGTTGCCGGCGGTGTTGCTGCCATCGGTGAGCAGCAGCAGGATGCGTGAGCGCTCATCCTCGTTGCGCAGTCGTTGCACGCCGAGTGCAATCGCCTGACCGAGTGCCGTCTTCGGCCCCGCCATGCCATCGCTCACTTGCTTGAGGTGGTGACGAATCAGATCGATGTCGTTGGTGAGAGGCGCGAGTGTAAAGGCATCATCACCAAACACCAGCAGGCCGAGATGATCACCCTGGCGTTGGCTGATGAAATTATCAACCACACGTTTCACCATCTGCATGCGACTGACGGGTTGGCCGTTTTCAGAAAAATCCTGCGCCCGCATTGAACTTGACGTATCCAGCGCCAGCAGAAAGTTACGCCCTTCATGTTGTTCTCTATCCCACCACTTTGGTCGTGCCAGTGCCAGCAACAGCAGTGCAGAGCCAAACAGCCACAGCCATGGCAATGAACGTTGTGTTGTGCTGTTGCTGAGGCGCATCAATAGTTCAGTTTGTGGATGCAGAATAGCGGCGTTACCACTGCGCCCCTGTTGCTGTTTATAGGCGATGCGCCACAGCAGCCATGGCAATGGCAGCAGTAATAACCACCAAGGTGCGGCCAGGTTCAACATGGTGTGTGTGCTTGCTTAAGCCATTGCTCTACCTGGCTGAATGCGTCGGTAGTGAGTGGGTGGTGAGTGTTTGTTGGGGTATAGCGCAGTTGTGTCAACTGTTGCAGTAGCATCTGCCATTGTGTTTTTTGATCAGTGAGTGATGGTGGTGGCGTTTCAGAGAGTTGATTTAACTCCAGCCCCAATCGCAATAACGTCGCCAAACGATAGGCGGCATCATGATCATCGATTTGCTGTTGTTGCCACTCCAGTTGTAATAGTTGCAGTTGATACAGCGCCTCACGGGTTGAGTCTGAGCCGTTGCCGGAGTGTTTGCGGCGGCTGCGCAGATAGATCACAGCAACAGCAAGCAGTAGCGCAACAACGACCACAATGACGGCGACGATCAGCATTTGCCAATCAGGTGCAGGTGGCAGCTCCACATCTGCGAGTTGTTGGGTGACTGTTCTCAGTTCATCGCTGTTCATAATAGTGCCGCCAGCGTTTTAAAAATATCGTCGTCGGTATGCAGGTGCAGATGGCGTACACCACAACGTTGCAGGAGTGATTCGGTCTGTTGCTGCTGTTGTTGCATTGCCGTTGAATATTGCTGACGCAGTGCTGCATTGTTGCTGTCGATGATCACTTCATCACCGGAGTAGGGTGAGCGGAGCCGCAGCTTGCCGATGGTGGGTAGTGTCTGTTCGCCGTGGTCGATGATCTGAATGGCGGTGAGCTGACGTGTCTCGCTCAGTTGCAGCAGTGGTGCCGTGAGTGACTCATGCCAATGGCTGAAATCACTGATGATAAAAATTGTATCGCCACGGCCACTGATGCGTTGCGCCTGTGTCAAAAACTCAGTGATTGAAGTTGTGTTTGGCTGTTGTGCTGGCGTAGCGCAGGCGGCACCGATAAGTGCCAGGCCGTGATCGAGCCTGTTGCTGTAACCAAAGTGGCGCAGCTGCGGTTGTGCAATCACGCCGGCCACCTCGCCCTGTTGCGCCAGCGCCGCGAAGGTTATTAATGCCGTCACTCGTGCGGCGCAGGTTGCCTTGAGTTCACCAGCGGTTGCAAAAAACATCCCCGGATGTTGCTCCACCAGTAACAGCACACGCTGTTGCCGTTCGGCACGAAATACTTTGGTGATCGGTAGATTGCTGCGGGCGCTGGCACGCCAGGCGATGTGGCGCACATCGTCACCCAGTTGATAGGCGCGCAGCTCCTCCAGCTCCATGCCCATGCCGCGATAGAGCGCACGCTGCTCGCCGCTGAGCGGGCTGCTGCCAGTGGCGCGGCATTGGAGCAGGCTCTGTGCCTGGAAGCGCAGTAGCTCTAGATCTTGCGAAGTAAGTAGTGATGGCTGTTGCATGTGTTATTGGTGTGTGGATGGCTGCTCTGCGTGGGCATAAAAAACCTACCCCTCCTATATTTATTCGTATTTTGTCGCTGCCATTACGGTACCGGGACTCGCTCCAGTAATCCGTCAATCAGCTGCCTTGCAGTCACACCTGCTGCCCGTGCCGCAAAACTCAAACCGATGCGGTGGTTGAAAATGTCATAGGCCAGATCAATGATGTCGGCTGGTTCCACAAAGTCGCGTTGACGCAGGTAGGCGAGGGCGCGGGCGCTGCGGGCCAGGGCGAGGGTGGCGCGCGGTGATGCGCCGTAGCTGAGCCACTCTTTTGCCTCGGGCCACCACGCTGCCGGATTGCGAGTGGCGTTGACGAGGGTGACGATGTAACGCTCCAGCATCGCGTCCATGTGCACCTGATTCACTTCGCGGCGGGCGTTGAGGATCTCGTCGCTGCTGATGATCTCTTTGATCGATTCACTCTGCGGCTGCTGCTGTTTGCGGGTTTCGCGGCGCAGGATCTCCAGCTCATCCTCCTGGCTTGGATAACCCAGCTCCACCTTCATCAAAAAGCGGTCGAGCTGCGCCTCGGGCAGCGGGTAGGTGCCCTCGTGTTCGAGTGGATTCTGGGTGGCGATCACCTGGAAGATCGGCGGCAGTTTGCGGGTGGTGCCGGTGGTGGTGACCTGGCGCTCCTGCATCGCTTCGAGCAGCGCCGACTGCACCTTGGGTGGCGCGCGATTGATCTCGTCGGCGAGAATAATCTCGTGGAAGATCGGCCCTTCGATGAATTTGAGTTCGCCCTCGCGCGACAGGAAGATGTCGCTGCCGGTGATGTCGCCGGGGATCAGGTCGGGGGTGAACTGAATACGCTGAAAACTGAGCGCCATGCCGTCGGCAAGGGTATGTACGGCGGTGGTCTTGGCCAGCCCCGGCAGCCCTTCGAGCAGGATGTGGCCGTCGGCGAGTAGCGCTACCAGCAGCCGTTCGATCAGGCGGTTCTGGCCGACGATGGTCTGCTGGATATGTTGGCGTAGGGCGGCGAGTTGGCGATTGCTGTGGGCGTCGCGTAGCGGTTGTGCGGCTGGTTCAGTCATTAATAATCTACTCTGGTCCTGGGGTATGGTTCACGCTATGATCGGACCCCTTGATTTTCGGAGCGTTCATGCAGGGGCGCTCAATAGTAGCATGCCAAAAACAGGGCTGAGATGTTGGTTAAAAAGCAGGGTGATAGTCAGGTATCAGAGGCACAACGGGCGCTGCGCATGATGGTGGTGGTGGTGTTGGTATTGCTGCTGGCCGGCGCATTGGCGTGGTGGGGCAGCAGTCGTGGAGAGTTGGCAAAGCCCGATGCCGCAGCGCCGTTGGAGCGGCTGGTGAATGGCTTTGGTATGGAGTTTGTGCGTGTTCCGGCGGGCAGCTTTGTGATGGGCGATGCGGTGGCAGGCATCGGGCCAGAACGTGAGGTGCGTCTCGCCGCTTATTTTATCAGTACTCGCGAGGTGACTCAGGCGCAGTGGTTGGCAGTGATGGGGAGCAACCCCAGTGAGTTTCAAGATCCGCGCCGTCCGGTGGAGAGTGTCTCCTGGCTCGAAGTGCAGGCGTTTCTTGAAGCGTTGAACCGCGCCGAGGGAACCAATCGTTACCGGCTGCCGTCTGAGGCAGAGTGGGAGTACGCGGCACGTGCCAACAGCAGCGGCCGTTTTTTCTTTGGTGATGAGCCGGGTTTGTTGAGCCGGTTTGGTTGGGTGGGGCCGGGCAACGGTACTCGTCCAGTAGGCGGTAAAGCCCCCAATGCGTGGGGATTGTTTGATCTCTACGGTAACGTTTGGGAGTGGGTGCAGGACTGCTGGCATCCGGATTACAACGGCGCGCCTGCTGATGGTCGTGTCTGGGGTGGCGGCCAGTGTAGCCATCACGTGCTGCGCGGCGGCGGTTGGGATACCCCGACGGAGCAGATTGGGTCGGCACTGCGTGGTAGTTACCAGACCGATGACAACGATGTAAACACCGGTTTTAGAGTGGTGTTGAACGGGTCGTGAAGGGCCGGGACTTTTGGTGGTGTTGATGTATAATCTTCGGTCTTTTTGGCCTGTGGCGATGTGGTTTTAATGCTTGATATCACCAACCTGGAGTGTGTGCGCGGCGATCGTCAGCTCTTTGCTGACCTCTCTTTCACAATGGCGGAGGGCAGCCTGTTGCATCTGCATGGCCCCAACGGCGCGGGCAAAACCACCCTGTTACGGGCGATTGCCGGGCTGGTGCTGCCGGAGTCGGGTGAGATCCGCTGGAACGGTGAGCTGACCCGCAAGCTGGGCGAGGAGTTCAACCGCGAGCTGCTCTATCTTGGTCACCATTACGGCCTCAAGTTCGAGTTGACTGGTTATGAAAATCTGCGTGTCTTTGCCAATCTCAGCGGTTTTGATGTTAGCGAACGGCAGGTAGAGCAGGCGTTGCAGCAGGTGGGGTTGGCGCGCTGCGTCGAGCTGCCGGTGAAGGTGCTCTCGCAGGGGCAGAAGCGGCGTGTGGCGCTGGCACGGTTGCTGTTGCAACCGCCTAAGTTGTGGATTCTTGACGAGCCCTTCACTGCGCTGGATGTGAAGGCGGTAACGATGTTGCAGGAGATAATCCAGACTCATATCCGCCAGGGTGGCATGGTGCTGTTGACCACCCACCAGCAGGTGGATATTGCGGTGGGGCAGATTCAGCACGTACATCTGAGTGCTCACTGATGTTGGCGGCGTTATGGTGCATTATTCAACGCGACCTGACCCTGGCGATGCGCCACCGCTCCGATGTGCTGACCACGGTGTTTTTCTTCGTCATCGTTGTCAGCCTCTTTCCGTTGGGGGTGGGGCCGGATACCGAGCTGTTGCGTTCGATGGCGGCAGGGGTGGTCTGGGTGGCGGCGCTGTTGGCCTCGATGCTGTCGCTGACACGTCTGTTTGCAGATGATTATGTCGACGGTACGCTCGAGCAGCTGTTGCTGGTGCCGCAGCCGTTGGCACTGATGGTGCTGGGCAAGATCGTGGCCCACTGGCTCATCTCCGGCCTGCCGCTGGTGCTGATGTCGCCGTTGCTGGGATTACAGTTTGGTCTCAGCGGTGATGCCTTGTGGATGTTGATGATAACGCTGCTGCTGGGTACACCAGTGTTGAGCCTTATCGGCGCCATCGGTGCGGCGCTGACCTTGGGGCTGCGTGGTGGGGGGGTTCTGGTATCACTACTGGTGCTGCCCCTGTACATCCCGGTGCTGATTTTTGGCGCCGGTGCGGTAGAGGCCAGCGCGGTGGGTATGGGGGCTGATGGTCACCTGTCGCTGATGGGGGCGATCCTGGTGTTGGCGTTGCTGTTGGCGCCCTGGGCCTCGGCGGCGGCCTTAAGAATTTCTGTTGAATAGTTGAAGTAGGTAGAGAGACGTATGGCAATAAACTGGTTTAAGTACTCTTCGCCCGCGACCTTTTATCCTCTGGCGGGGCGAATCTCGCCCTGGTTTGCGGTGGCGTCCGCCATCCTGATGGTGGTGGGGCTCTACATGAGTTTTTTTGTCGCCCCCACCGATTACAAGCAGGGTGAGGGGTACCGCATTATCTTTATCCATGTGCCGGCGGCCTGGATGTCGATGGTCATCTATGTGGTGATGGCGGGCTGGGCGGCGGCAGGCATGATCTGGCGCACCCGGCTCTCCTCCATGATGGCAACCTCGCTGGCACCCACGGGTGCCATGTTCACCTTTATTGCCCTTTGGACCGGCGCCCTCTGGGGCAAACCGATGTGGGGCACCTGGTGGGTCTGGGATGCACGGCTCACCTCTGAGCTGATTCTGCTCTTCTTATATATAGGCTTTATGGCGCTGGAGTCGGCGATTGATGATCCACGTCGTGCCGCCCGTGCCAGTGGCCTGCTGGCGCTGGTGGGGATCGTCAACATACCTATCATTTATTATTCGGTGCAGTGGTGGAATACCCTGCATCAAGGATCTTCGATCAAGTTTGATGGCGGCGGAATGCAGAGCAGCATGACTGATATCATGCTCTGGACGCTGCTGATCATGACGCTGGCCTGCTGGTTCTACACCATTGCCGTGGTGCTGACGCGCTTGCGCAGTACCATCCTTGAGCGTGAAAGCGGCAGTGTCTGGGTTAAAGAGATGTTGCAGGAGAAGAGATAAGATGGCCGACTTCTTTGCCATGGGCACTCACGGTGTCTACATTTGGGGCTCCTATGGAGTCACCGCCCTCTTTATGATCGGTGAGGCGTTTTTGGTGGTGCGCCATAAACGAACTTTATTGCAGCGGTTGGGTCGTATGGTTCGACTGAATTCGAAGGAACTAGAATGAAGACCAGACATAAACGCATGATGTTAATCGTGCTGGGGTTGGCCGGAGTGGCGTTGATTGTGACGCTGGTGATGCAGGCGCTACAGAGCAATATCAACCATTTTTTCAGTTCGTCTGAGGTGGTGGCCCAAAAGTCGCCGCAGGATCGTACCTTCCGTCTTGGTGGTCTGGTTGAAAAGGGTAGTGTCCGGCGCGATGATGTGATGGTTCATTTCAATATTACTGACACCATTGAAACTGTGCCGGTGGTCTACAGTGGTATCCTCCCTGACCTCTTTCGTGAGGGTGAAGGGGTGGTGGCGCAGGGTAAGATGGGGGCTGACGGTGTCTTTGCCGCCGAAGAGGTGCTGGCCAAACATGATGAGACCTACATGCCTCCCGAGGTCGCCAAGGCGCTGGAGCAGGCTGAACAATCCAAACAAGATTCCAGCGCAAATACAAATATAAATACATCTACGCCTAATAACATGGGGGCTACTGAATAATGATTCCTGAAATTGGTCAATTTGCCTTGATCGTGGCCCTCTGTCTGGCCATTATGCAGGGGGTCCTGCCGATTGCTGGGGCCGGCTTTAACATCCAGTCGTGGATGGGGTTGGCGCGACCGCTGGCAACCGGACAGTTTCTCTTTGTCGTGGTTGCCTTCGGCTGCCTCACCTACTCATTCATTAATAACGACTTCTCTGTGCTCTATGTTGCTTCGCACTCCAATTCGCAGCTGCCGTTGCAATATCGCATCGCGGGTGTCTGGGGGGGGCATGAAGGGTCGTTGCTGTTGTGGGTGGCGATGCTTAGCCTCTGGGGGCTGGCGGTGGCCAACTTTAGCAAAAACCTGACCGCCGAGATGGTGGCACGGGTGCTGGGGGTGATGGGGTTGATTGCCATCGGCTTCATGCTGTTTATACTGATGACCTCCAATCCCTTTGACCGTCTGTTGCCAGCGGCGCCGGATGGCCGTGACCTTAACCCGCTGTTGCAGGATTTTGGTTTGATCATCCATCCGCCAATGCTCTACATGGGTTACGTCGGTTTATCGGTCACCTTCTCCTTCGCCATTGCGGCGTTGCTGAGCGGGCGGCTGGATGTGGCGTGGGCGCGCTGGTCACGTCCCTGGACAATTGCCGCCTGGATGTTTCTTGCTGGCGGTATAGCGTTGGGTTCCTGGTGGGCCTACTATGAGCTGGGCTGGGGTGGTTGGTGGTTCTGGGATCCGGTGGAAAACGCCTCGTTTATGCCGTGGCTGGTGGCTACAGCGTTGATCCACTCCCTGGCGGTGACGGAGAAGCGCGGCAGCTTTAAGAGCTGGAGTATATTGCTGGCGATCATCGCCTTCTCGCTCAGTCTGCTTGGCACATTCCTGGTCCGTTCTGGCGTTATCACGTCGGTTCACTCCTTTGCTACCGACCCGACCCGCGGTACGTTTATCCTCGGCTTTCTGGTGGTGGTGGTGGTCTCTTCGTTATTGCTTTACGCCTGGCGTGCACCAAAAGTGGGTTTGGGTGGCAGCTTTGAGATGATATCGAAAGAGACAATGCTGCTGGTCAATAACGTCATCCTGACGGTGGCCGGTGCTGCTGTGCTGTTGGGTACAATTTACCCAATCATCATTGAAGGTTTGTCTTCGATGGGTTATTTGGCGGCAACTAATAAAGTCTCGGTGGGTGCGCCATTCTTCAATATTGTTTTTGTGCCGTTGATGGTGCCGTTGGTCTTCATGATGGGGCTGGGTCCACTGGCGCGCTGGAAGCAGGCCAGCCTGCCGGATATGTTGGTGCGGCTGCGTTGGGCCTTTGGCACCACGGCGCTGGTGGCGATCATCATGCCGCTCCTAATGGGCGGCTGGTCATGGTTGGCGGCGCTGGGCATGGCGCTGGCAGGCTGGATTGTTTCAGCCACTTCCTACAATATCTACAGTCGCCTCAAGTCCGGTCGTGCTGATGAGCTGTTGTTGGCACGTATCAAGTCATGCCCTACCAGTTACTGGGGCATGCATGTTGCCCATCTCGGCGTTGCCGTATCAATCATTGGTGTCACCCTGGTGACCCAATATGAGACGGAAAAAGATGTCCGCATGCATATTGGTGACACAGTGACCATTAGTGATTACACCTTCCGTTTTGACGGCGTGACTGATGTGACGGGGCCGAACTATACCGCTAGCCGCGGTTTGATCCGGGTCTTCCGGGGTGATTATGAGATAAAGGTCATGCACCCTGAGAAACGTATATACACGGTGCAGACGATGCCGATGACCGAAGCTGATATTGATACCAATATCTGGCGTGACCTGTATGTGTCGTTGGGTGAGCCGGTTGAGGGTGGCGCCTGGATTGTGCGGATTTATCATAAACCGTTTGTGGTCTGGATCTGGTTTGGCGCCATCTTCATGGCCTTGGGTGGCTTGTTGGCAGTGGTTGACCGTCGTTACCGGGTGCCGGCACGTAAAGAAGCCAAGGTCAAGGTGACGGCGGAGCCGGGGCTTGCCAAGCCGACGGTGACGGCGACGGAGAACAGTTAAATGGGACGTTATCTGCGTTACCTGATTCCACTGGCGGTTTTTTTGCTGCTGGCGGCGTTTCTCTGGCAGGGGTTGAAGCTGGACCCGCGTGATATTCCATCACCGCTGGTCAATAAACCGGCGCCGCAGTTTGATCTGCCACTGTTGGCCGACCCGGCTGTTCACATCAAGCGTGACGAGATGTTGGGGCAGGTGTGGCTACTTAATGTCTGGGCCTCCTGGTGTGTCTCGTGTCGCCAGGAGCATCCGGTATTTATGCGGCTGGCACGCCAGAATATCGTGCCGATTTATGGCCTTAACTACAAAGACACCCGTGAGGCGGGCATCAATTGGCTCAATGACTTTGGCAACCCCTATGTCGCCAGTGGCTTTGACGTCAATGGCCGTGTGGGCCTTGATTACGGCGTTTATGGCGTGCCCGAGACCTATGTCATCGACAAGCAGGGGGTGATCCGTTACAAACACACCGGCCCGGTGAGCGATGAAGCAATGATGACCACCATTGTGCCACTGGTGAAGGAGTTGAACGGATAATGAAACGGTACTTGATTGCGGCGTTACTCTGTTTGCCACTGCTTGGGCAGGCGAAAGAGGCTGAATATTCCAGCAGCGACCCGGTGATGCACCTGCGGGTCATGGAGATCTCCGCTGAGCTGCGCTGCCTGGTCTGCCAAGGGCAGTCGCTGGCCGATTCCCACTCCGATTTTGCCGTCGATATGCGTAACCAGATCCAGGAGATGATGGAGGGGGGCATGAGTAACCGTGAGGTGACCAACTTCCTGGTGGAGCGTTATGGTGAAACCATTCGTTATCGTCCATCACTCAACTCCACCACCGTACTGTTGTGGTTTGGCCCGGGGTTGTTGCTGGTCATCGGTATCGGCATGCTCTACTTCAATGTGTCGCGGCGTAAAAAACAGGTTCAAAACCAACCGTTATCGGCAGATGATCAGCGCCGTGCTGAGGCGATGCTGGAGCAAAAGTCAGGAGATAAACAGGCATGACATTGTTTTGGGTAGTAGCGGCGTGCCTGGTAGGTGCTGCATTGTTGTTTGTGATTCCACCCCTGTTTATGCGCCGTGAGGCGGCGGCTGAGCTGGCGCGGAGCGGCATGAATATCTCCATCTACAAAAACCAGCTTATTGAGTTGGATATCGATTTGGCTGCGGGTGATGTTGATCAGGTTCATTACGACAAGAGTCGCCAGGAGATCGAACGACGCCTGTTGGAAGATACTGCCGTGGCTGATAAGGCGGCGGGCAGTTCAGGTAAACCCCTCAACATTGCCACTTCGGTGGTATTGGCGTTGGCGGTGCCGCTGATGGCGATTTCTATCTACCTGGAAATTGGTAGTCCAGGTGCGATTGATCCGGCAGCGCAGGTCCCGCAGCAGGCTGCAGCGGGTCCCCATAGCCAGGACCCTGCCGAGATGCAGGCGCAGATCGAAGGCATGGTGGGCAAACTGGCGCAGCGGCTTCAGGAGAACCCCTCCGATATCGAAGGTTGGGTGATGCTGGGACGTTCGTTCAGTGTGCTGGGGCGTTACGACGAGGCGGTGGCCGCCTATGAGAAGTCGATCCAGTTTGTCGGTGAGGATGCCACCCTGCTGACCGATTACGCCGATGCCATCGCGATGGCCAACGGCGAAAGCCTGGAAGGCAAACCGACAGAGCTGTTGCAAAAGGCGCTTGCCATTGACCCGCAAAACCAAAAGGCGTTGTGGTTATTGGGTACCGCCCATTTTGAACGGGGTGATTTTGTCTCTGCGGTAAATCTCTGGAAGCGTCTGCAGCAGCTGATTCCCCCAGGTTCTGAAGATGCCCAGGCGATGGCGGCCAATATTGCCGAAGCCGAGTCCTATCGTCAGCGTCAGCTCAATGGTGAGTTTGGTGCGCTGCCCACAGCGACAGCCCAAGAGTCGGCAGCGGCTGTTCCGGCCACCACGGTGTCGGGTCAGATCGCCAGACAGATCACCGGCAAGATTACTCTCAGCCCGGCCTTGACGACCAAGGTCGCGCCCGGTGATACGCTGTTCATCTTTGCCAAGGCGGTGAGTGGTCCGCCCATGCCGCTGGCGATCATCCGTACCCAGGCTGGCACTCTGCCGCTTGAGTTCACGCTCGACGAGAGCCAGGCGATGATGCCAAACATGAGTCTGGCCAACTTTGACCAGGTGATGGTGGGTGCGCGTATCTCCAAAAGTGGTGATGCGATAGCCGCGAGTGGCGACCTGCAAGGGGTGAGTAAAGGGCCGGTGGCGGTTGGCACTACTGGTCTGAATATTCAGATCGACACCGTTGTGCCTTAATGGTGTGGTGCGGCGGCTTTTAATAGCACTGCTGGGAGTTGCCGTTGCCGGGCTGGCCGCCTGTAGCCAGCCCGGCATGCCCACCGACAAGCTGGTAGTGGGGCAGGTCGTTCCTGACATCGCCCTGGTCGGGGTTAATGGTAGTAGTGCCAGGCTCAGTGACTATCGTGGCAGGCTGGTGGTGCTGAACCTCTGGGCCACCTGGTGTGAGCCGTGTCGCCGTGAGATGCCCAATCTGCAACAGCTCGGCGATGCGCTTGATCCCCAGGACTTTGCTGTGGTGGGGGTGGCGGCCGACGAAGATGAACATCTGGTGCGCGAGTATCTGCTCGACAAACAGGTGACCTTTCCCAATTACATCGATAAAACACAGCAGGTCTCGCGTGAACAACTCGGTGTTCAAATCTTCCCCTATACCTTGCTGATCGCCCCTGATGGTCGTTTAATTCAGCGCTTTGCCGGTCCACGTGAATGGCAGCGCAGTGATGTCATTGAACTGCTCAGACGTGCCCGTGCGGGTGACTACTCCCGCTTGCAATAGCCCCGTTGGCTTGGCGACAGTGATGGCTGGGGGTGGTAATATTGAAGTGTGTATCTCACATGGCGTTGACAACCAAAATGACCAATAAAAAACTGACTGTAAAAGGTGCTGTGCTGCTGCTGGTAACGCTGAGCGGTGTGTTTCACTTGACGCTGGCGCAGGCGGCCGATCCGCGCAATGGCGCCAAAATTTATAACAACCACTGTGCTGGCTGTCATGGCGCACAGGGCAACGGCATGATGCCGGGCATGCCTAACTTTTTGCGTGGTGAGGGGTTGATGAAGCCTGACGCCGCGCTGGTGCAGACGCTTGAACGTGGTGCCGGGATGATGCCCGCCTTTCGTGGGCTGCTGACAACCCAGGAGATGCTGGATGTTGTTGCTTACCTGAGAACCATACATTGATGCGTATCGTGCCGTTGCTGATGGCCACCTTGTTGGTGAGTGCATGTTCTGACCCGCAAGCGACGCTCAGCACAACACCTTCGCCGATTAAAGGTAAGGCGGTTACGGTGGATCCCTGGCATGTGATTGACGCCTTTGAGGTAGGTCCGGACGTCTATGTGCGTTCTCTGGCGCTGGAGCCCAAAAGTGCAGATAAAGGTGACAGTGTCTGGGTGGGGACCTCTACTGGTGTTCATGAGGTTGATCTGACCAGCCAAAATCTGCGCACCACCTTTACCCGAGCCGAAGGTCTGGCCAATGAGTATGTGTTTTCACTATTTGTTGATCGTGACAATGGCAAGTGGTTTGGCACCAATGGTGGTGGTGCATCCCATTACGTCGATGGCAAGTGGCAGGTGCTCTTTCCCATGCACGGCCTGGCGGACTACTGGGTCTACAGCTTTGCCGAGCAGGCCGATGGCGGCCTCTGGATCGGTACCTGGGCCGGGGCCAATTTTATTCCCGCAGGTGGCGGTCAGATCAAGACCTACCTTAAGGAGCTGGTGAATGAGTGGGTCTACGGCATTGGGGTAGATTCGAAACAGCGCGTCTGGTTTGGCACCGAGGGAGGCATCTCCATGTTTGATGCCGGGGCAGACTCTGGCCAGGAGTGGCGTGCCTGGACCCACAAGGATGGTTTGGGTGCAGCCAATGTTGGCAATCTGCCGATCAGTCTGAACACCGGGCTTGGCACCCGCTCGCGGCATGATCTCAATGTGATCAGTGACGGCCAGTCTACTTACAACCCCAGTTATGTACTCTCGGTCCATGTGGATAATAAGGACACTGTCTGGGCCGGGACCTGGGGCGGCGGTGTCAGCTATTACGCTGCCCAAAACGTGCGCGGGGCAGACTCCGGCAAGCAGTGGCGCAACTACACCACTCAGGACGGTCTGGCGGGTGATGTGGTCTACAGCATTGCCGAGGGCAAAGATGGCTCGCTCTGGTTTGGCACTGATCGTGGTGTGAGCCGCTTTGATGGCAAGCAGTGGTACAGCTATGGCCGTGAGCAGGGGTTGTTGTCGGACCACGTTTACGCCATCGTGGTGGTGCCAGGCAATGAGGTCTGGGTAGGAACCCGTGGTGGTGTCACCCGTCTGGGCACAGCAGTGGTAGCAGAGCAGCCCGCAGCGGCCTCTTCAGGTAAAACCAATGAAAATTAATTCAACTATTCTGGTGGTGGGGGCGCTGCTGGGTGTTGGCGTTGTTGTAGGTGCCTATCAGCTTGGCCAGTACGGCGAGGATCGGGCGACTGCCGTTACCGTTCAGACCGCGAGCAACGGCGCTGAGCCAGCTTCGCCCTATCGTAAGGTGGCGCTTTTGCCGGACGACGGTAAACCGGCAGCAACCACTGGCGGGCCACGCTTCAGCCATTTTCGTGTCGGTAACCGCAACGTTAAAAGTATGTTTGCCGATGGCAAGTATGTCTGGGTGGGCACCTCCGGTGGTGTGATCCGTTACGACACCGAGACCGATGACTACCAGCTGTTCAACAACAAAAATTCCGGGCTGCTCTCCAACGGTATATTTCATATCAGTCGTCTCGGTGAGCAGATGGCTATTGGCACCTATGGCGGTGGTCTGGCACTGCTCAACCCTGTGACCAATGAGTGGACTACCATCAATATCCCGCAGGGGCTGGCGGACCAGTTTGTCTACGATGCGATCAAGGCCAAAAATGGCGATGTCTGGATTGCCACCTGGTCCGGCGCCAATCGCGTAAGCCAGGGGAAGCTTGATGATCCCAAGGCGTGGCAGACGTTTACCGTTGAGAATACCCAGGGTGGCCTACCTAACCCCTGGGTCTACGGTGTTCGTGAGGGGTTGAATGGTGACATCTGGTTTGCAACCGAGGCTGGCCTCGCCCTCTATCGCAATGGTCAGTGGCAGAACTGGCAGCACAAGGATGGCCTGGGGGCTGATCATGAGCTGGTGCGTGATGTTAACCAGTTTAAAAATGATCCCGGCAAGGCCTCGTCACACCACGCCCGCCAGAAACAGGAGCAGGGGTTGGAGGGGGTCAATGATGCCTACAATCCCAACTATGTGATCTCTATGGCGGTGCAGGCGGATGGTACGGTCTGGGCGGGCACCTGGGGGGCAGGGCTGTCGCGCTTCGATGGTAAAGAGTGGAAGACCTACACCACTCAGGATGGTCTGCCAGCCAACCATATCTTTATGCTGTATGTGGATAAACAGCAGCAGCTCTGGATCGGTACCAGTAAGGGGCTGGCGCGCTTTAATCCTAAGGGGGATGCCAAGGGGCAACGGTTTGTGCTTAAAGGCGTGGCCGATGGCCTCTATGCCGAGAGTGTCTTCTCGATGGCGAACGGTCAGGATGGCAGTTTTTGGATCGGTAGTTTTGGCGGCGTCGCCCATATAGAACAAGGTTGGTAGTGGTGTTATTTAAAAGTCGACAACCATGAAAAGTCTCGGTGTCCGCATCGCCCTGGTGTTGGCAACGGTGCTTTTTTCGCTGGTACTGATGGCCGGACTCTGGATTGAGCGACAACTGGAGCAGGCGATCTATAACGAAGAGGTGGAGCAGGCCAAGATCCACGCTCAGACCCTGCTCGCCAGTTTGCGGATACTGATGCTCAATGGTCAGGGGACTCAGGCACGGGCCTGGCTTGATAGTATGCAGGGTGCCGCGGGCATTGTGGATATCGATGTGTTGCGTAGCGATGGCAACGAAGCATTTACTGATCTGAAGACGGTCAATCGTGTTAATACCTACCTTGATGCGCCGGTTTTTGAGCGTAAGGCAGTGCCTAATCTTCAGCCTCCTTATATTCTGGATCACTCCTTTGAGCACGCGTTAACGGGAGAGGTGGCCATCGATCTGCGCTCTCCCAAAGAGATTACCGTGCTTCAGCCGATCACTGCCGAGACCGAGTGCCTGCCTTGTCATGGTTATGACAGTTCACTGCTGCGGGGTGTATTGAGACTGAGCCTTTCGCGTGAGCAGAGCATCGCCCGTATCGATTCGATGCGCAGCCAGCTTTGGGTGATTGCCGCGTTTTTGGTTGTCATCATCGCGGTCACTGTTTGGGTGGCGTTACGTTTCAGTGTGCTGCTCCCCATTAATCGTCTGCGTGATGCGATCGGTCGTGTGGGTGCAGGCGAACGCTACGTTAAGCTGCCACTCCACTGGCGTGATGAGCTGGGGCAGGTAGCTGCCGTTTTTGCTGACATGCAAGGCAAACTGTTGGCTAATGAGGCGCGTATCCGGGCCGTGACCGACAATGCCTTTGATGCCATTATCACTGCGGATGAGAACGGCACTATCGATACCATTAACCGGGCGGTAGAGAATATGTTTGGTTATAGCACTGCTGAACTGCTGGGCAGCAATGTCTCACTGTTGATGCCGGAGGCCTATCGTAGTGAGCGTGAAGAGTACATCAAACAATATCTGATTAGCGGTAAAGGACGACTGATCAACAATCATGTCGAGGTGACCGGGCGCCGCAAGGATGGCAGCACCTTTCCGATCGAACTCTCGTTGAGTGAGATGTTCCTTGGTGACAAGCGCTATTTTGTGGGTGTGGCGCGCGACATTACCGAGACCAAACAGCAGACCGCAGCGCTGGAGTATCAGGCGCTGCATGACGGCCTCACCGAACTCCCTAATCGTATTTTATTGTCGGACCGGATCCGTCAGAGTGTGCTCATGGCGCAACGCAATCATCAGCCGTTTGCGCTGTTGATTATGGACCTTGACCGCTTTAAAGAGATTAATGACACCCTCGGTCACCACTACGGCGACATGGTCCTGCAACAGATGGCGCGGCGGGTACGTGCGGTGCTGCGTGAATCCGATACCATTGCCCGCCTGGGGGGCGATGAGTTTGCGGTGCTGCTGCCCAGAACGGAGTTGGGCCAGGCTCGGCGCATCATTGAGAAGCTGCTGACCTCGATCGAAGAGCCGTTCCAGATTAATGAGCAGGTGCTGCATATTGGCGCCAGTATCGGCGTCAGCCTCTATCCGCAGCATGGTGAGGATGAGGTGACATTGATGCAGCGTGCCGATGTTGCGATGTATGTGGCCAAGCGCAACCATAGCGGCTACGCGGTGTATGACCCCTCCACCGATCAGCACAGCCTGCGTAATCTGGCGCTGCTGGGGGAGTTGCGCGGCGCCATTGAACGCGACGAACTGCTGCTCTATTACCAGCCCAAGATCAATATGGCGAGTGGCCAAATCTATGGTGTCGAGGCACTGGTGCGCTGGCAACATCCGATCCATGGTCTGATGTACCCCGATGAGTTTATCCCCCTGGCCGAACAGACCGGTTTGATTGCGCCGCTGACCATGTGGGTGCTTAAGGCGGGGTTGGCTCAGTGTCAGCAGCATAGCAATGAGGCGCTACCGCTGGATATGGCGGTCAACCTGTCGGTGCGCAATCTGCATGATCCGCGTTTCCCGGAAAAGGTGGCGCGACTTATTGAGGAGAGCTGTGGTGACCCAAGTCGTCTGCGGTTAGAGATCACTGAGACAGCCATCATGGCCGATCCGAATCGTGCGTTAGAGACACTCAACAGCCTTAACGCTATGGGGGTGCTGCTCTCGATCGACGATTTTGGCACGGGTTATTCATCACTGGCCTACCTCAAACAGATGCCGGTAGATGAGCTTAAAATCGATAAATCCTTTGTGATGGGCATGCTGGAGGATAAGAGTGATGTAGTGATTGTGCGCTCTATCGTCGATCTGGCCCACAACATCGGCATTCCGGTGGTGGCTGAGGGGGTAGAGAATCAGCAGGTTTATGACATGCTTAAAGCGATGGGGTGTGATGCGGTGCAAGGCCGCTTTGTCTGCGGACCATTGCCAGTGGCAGAGTTGATGAAGTGGATCGCCGAGTCACCCTGGGGAATGAAAGGGACGTAAGGTTGTTTACTCCGGCGGGTTCTGTGTGGCCACGCCAGCTGCCGCGGCACTCTCTACTGCCGTTAGCGGCCGGTAGATGTCTACTTTTCTAAAGAATTGATCCGCGATATAGACACGTCCCGTCTCATCCACCGCGACCCCGGCCGGCAACATGTAGTTGCCGGGCAGGCTCGATTGACCGCGTTGGCCAATCACCATCAGCAGTTGCCCTTGCGGCTCGAAGATCTGCACATTGCCAAAGGCGGTATCCACCACATAGACGTTACCCTCACTGTCGGTAGCGATCCCTTTGGGGCTGAAAAACTGGCCGGGATAGCGACCGATGGTGCCGAAGCTGCGCAGATAGCCACCCTCTGGGTCGAAGGCCGAGACGCGGAAGTTGCCCTTGTCGACTACATAGACCGTGCCATCGGGTGCGACACTGACCTGAAGTGGCAGATTGAACATACCCGGCTCGGTGCCACGATTCCCAATTGTGGCAACAAGTGCGCCGGAGCGGGTATCAAGGATGTACATGTGGTGGTTGTCGTTATCGACGCCACCGGCATCGACCACATAGAGTTTCAGACCATCGGGTGAGACAGCTACACCCGTGGGGCGCTGGAATAGCGCCGGTCCGCCGAGGAAGCGCAGAAACTTGCCATCGAGATCAAAGGTGGTGATGCGACGGTGGCTGACATCGGCAACAAACAGCTCGTTCAGGGATGAGATCGCGATGCCTGTTGGTTTGCCCAGTTCCGCAGGTTTGTCACTGCCAAACTCCAGGTACTGTCCCGCCTTGGTATCAAACATGATTACGGCGCGCTGCACGGTATCGGTGACGTAGATGCGGCCCTGTTGTGCGGCGACGCCAAACGGTTTCACCAGCCCCTTGGTATCGGTGTCGGCACCGGTAGCGTAGCGCCGTAATCTCTCTATGCGACTGGGTGATTCGACATTGCTGTTGTAGCGCAGTGTACGTTCGAAGATGAAACGGGGTGCATCGGGCTGAGTGGGGTAGACCGGCGGCTCAAATTTAGCCTCCGGCAACGGCGGGGAGGTGGCGCAAGCGGTCAGCAGTAGTGCCAGGGAAAGGGTGGTGATGAGACGCAGGCGTCTCTTTATTTTATGTGGCATGTCTCGCACAGATGTTCGGCACCGGTTCGTAGCAGGATGTTGACGTCCGGGTTGTGTACGTTATGGCAAGTGGCACACTCGACGCGGTTGTCATAGATTTTGACCCCATTCTCAAAGCCATAACTATTGTCCACTGGTCGATAGTCCGGATCTTTGGCGTTGAGTCCAGCGTACTCCATGGAGATAGGGTGGTCGTTTTGCAGATCGGTGCCCAGGTGTTTGATCTCAATGCTGTGGGCGGCAACCCCGTCATGGCACTTGCCGCAGTTCATCAGATCATTACCACCGTTGAGGCGCAGATGTAGTGATGCATCGGCGCTGCTGTCCCAGCTATCGGGTTTGAAGACGGTCATATCCACACCCATGGTGCCGTCATGGCAAGAGAGGCAGAGCAGGCTGATGGGGCTGGGGGTGCGCACCTTGTTGTCGAGGGTGCGACTGTCGTATAGATCGTAGCCGCCGGTGGCGGGGCGGAAGCGGTTCCAGCCGGGGATGCCGCCCAGCTCGGTGGTCGGTTCACTGCCGGCCGCGCCATTTTTTTCCGGTGGGATGTGGCAGTAGACACACGGCGAGCCGTAGTCGGCAAAGGCAAGTCCGGACATCGCCACCACACCGGCCCTTTTGTTAAGGCCGGTAAAGTCGTGTTTTGAGCCGAGGATTGTGCCTGCGCCCGTGGCGCTACTCACAGCAAGCGCCGCTGCCGCCAGCAGCCAAGGCCAACGCTTATTGTTCATCAGGTGGTTTAACACAAATTTTTGCACACGCGTGATTATCAAAAGGCTACCAATTAATTAGGATACAGTTCCACCCTTGGGTAGCGCAAATGGTTATTTTGCGAGAAAATGGCCCGCTAATCGCGTGAGCATGGGTTGGGCTGTAGGTCATTTGCGCGTAGCGCTTTCTGTATGATTTAAATGGTGCATTTTTTGAAGCTCAAAAAGAGTCTGTTTCGTTCTGTTTTCACTCTGATCCTGTTGTTAGGCATGCCGCTCTATTCGGCGGCAGCGGCTATTACTGCTGAGCAGGCTGCCAATGTCTATCGCGAAAATTGCGCCGTCTGTCATGGTGATAATGGCGTTGGCCAGAGCCGTGCCCGTTTTGGTCTGAATCCGCCGCCACGCGACTTCACCTCTGCCGAGGCGGCCAGTCAGCTGAGCCGCGAGCTGATGATCACCCGGGTCACCCACGGTAAGCCCGCGACTGCCATGGTGGCCTGGCAGGCGCGGCTCTCTGCTGCTGAGATTGAAGGGGTGGTGGATTTTATTCGCGCCCGCTTCATGACTCCAGTCAACAGCGCGCCGCTGGAAAATAACGCCGTTGCTCCTGATAAGGCTGTGGCAGCGACACCGATGGCGCTCGGAAAAAAGATTTTTGAAGAGAACTGCCGTGTCTGCCATGGCGACCGTGGCAATGGCGCCACCTGGACCAATACCGTGCTTGATCCACCGCCGCGCAACTTCACCTCACCACAGTCACGTCGTATCTTGACTCGTGAACGGATGTTGGCCTCGGTCACCCATGGTCGTAAAGGTACCGCCATGATGGCGTTTTCCAATCGTCTCTCCAGTTCTGAGATCCATGCTGTGGTGGATTTTATCAGCGCCACCTTTATGAAGGGGCCAGTCATCGCTGATGCGGACATGAGCAACATGGCGGCTGCCAGTGACAGCGGCCATGGCCAATCGATGGCGGGGGTTGCGGGTGCGGCGATGGCGCCACGCAGCCATGCGCAACAGGCCGTTGCGGTGGATATGACGGCCGGTTTTCCCGGCGGGTTGAAGGGCAGCTTTGGCAAGGGACGCAAATTTTATATGGAAAATTGCATTACCTGCCACGGCGCCCGCGGCGATGGTATGGGGCCACGCGCCCACTTCATCGAACCCAAGCCACGTAATTTTCTCAATGCCGAGTCACGCCAGCAGCTCAACCGCCCGGCGCTCTTCAAGGCGATCTTGCTGGGCAAACCTGGCACTGTGATGCCGGCGTGGGGCAAAGTGCTCGCGCCACAGCAGTTGGCCGATGTTGCCGAGTTTGTCTTCCAGGATTTCATCCATCCTAATCCTGATGCCATCAAGCCGCAGGTGGGCGAGGAGCCTGAGCTGCCTGAGTTGTCAGAGGCCGTCGATAAAAAAAAAGCCAACTAACCCCTGAACGCCTGCCGCCACAGGCAGGCACTGCCATCCCCTCAACGGTAGAGGTGGCAGCGGGTAGCCGCGCCGTCACCGACTTTGACAAGGGGCGCGACCTCTACAATTTTCGTTGTTACTTTTGTCACGGTTATGCCGGTGACGCCAAGACCCTTGCTGCCACCTATCTCGATCCGCCACCACGCAGCTTCACCACCACAGCGCTGGAGAGTTTGCCGCGCGCGCGCATGATTAAATCGGTGACGGATGGCCGCATGAACACCGGCATGGCTGGCTTCAAGGATGTTCTCAGCAAACAAGAGATCGCGCTGGTGGTCGACTTTGTGCGCAAAGCCTTCATGAATGGCGAAAAACTTAACACCCGCTACCATACCGAAGGCAACGGCTGGCCCAATCATGAACGTTATGCCGTCGCCTTTCCGTTTGCCAAGGGCGAGATAGCACTCGATACACCGGTAGAAAAACTCAACGCCGAACAGCAGCGTGGTCGCGCACTCTTCATGGCCAGCTGTATCACTTGCCACGACCGTGCCAAGGTCGAGGATGAAGGGCTTGCCTGGGATCCACGTCCGGTTTCCTATCCACGTACCAGCTACTCCCATCGCATGGCCGAGGCGGATGCCGTCTCATCGGCAACGCCGTATTCCACCCACAACAAGGCGCCGAGTGTGAAAGGACTGACTGAGCAAGAGAGAGCAGGTGAAACACTCTATCAAGCCCCCAACAGCTGTGCCTTTTGCCACGCCGCTGACGGCACCGGTAAAGGCTGGATCGGTACCTTCCTCGAACCCCACGCCCGCGATTTGACGCAACTGGATGGCATGACACAGCAACGGCTCGAAACAGTGATTCGTGACGGTTTGGAGGGGACCACCATGCCCGCCTGGCGCGATGTACTTAATGAAAAGCAGCGCGCTGCCGTAGCGGCTTATGTGATGCGGGTGTTTGTGCCAAAGCGGGGGACTCGCTGAAATATTGTTTCATATCGAGTGTCCTATCTAGCAGTTGTCTCATGCATAACAAAAAAGAGGCTGAGTTAGTGAATGTAATTATGCGTCTTGAGCAGAGGGGGCCGTTTTTTTGGGTAGTGGCCGGGTTTGTCCTTGTTTTAGGGGTTGGCATTGTTGATCTTCTTACTGGCTATGAGCTGGCGTTTTCGTTGTTCTATTTTCTGCCCGTATCGTTGGTGGCCTGGTTTGGTGGGAGAAATATTGGGATTGCGATTTCAGTGGTCAGCGGCATCTGTTGGTTTGGCGCGGATCATTTTGCCGGCCATCCTTACTCACACCCTGCCATACCTTATTGGAATGCAGCGATAAGATTCAGTGTCTTCTTGACGGTTGCGATTCTGGTCTCGGCCTTGAGGCGTGCTCATGATCATGAAAAAGAGTTGGCGCGCATTGATGGTTTGACAGGTGCGGTTAATGTGCGGTTTTTCTATGAGTTGTTGCGTATGGAGATTGATCGCACTCAAAGAACGCAGCGCCCCTTTACGATTGTCTATCTTGATTTGGACAATTTTAAACAGGTGAATGATCACAATGGCCACAGCGTTGGTGACAAGGTGCTTTATGCGGTGGTCGATCGGGCAAAAAGTCAGTTGCGGCGGATTGATGTTGTGGCACGGCTGGGGGGTGATGAGTTCGCCTTTTTATTGCCAGAGACTGATCAGTCTGAAGCTCGTGTCGTGATCTCAAAAGTTCAGATTGGGATGCTGGAGGAGATGCGCCGGAACAACTGGCCTGTTACCTTTTCTATAGGGGTACTGACCTGTTTCGAAGTGCCTAAGGCGATTGATGAATTGATCAAGCAGGCCGACGCGTTAATGTATTCGGTAAAAAATAGTGGCAAGAACGCAATCCGTTATGCCATTTATGCGGAGTGAGACCCTGATCAGGTTCGGTGGCGGATCGTGGCCGATCAACCTGCGCTTCTCTCGTTGGCGTTGCGACGCACTCCGCCCAGCTGGTTTATACTCGTGCCATGCTAATTCACTCTAAGGAAAATTGATAATGATCAAAGTGGGGATTGTTGGCGGTACCGGCTATACAGGTGTGGAGCTGTTGCGGCTGCTGGTGAACCATCCGGGTGTGGAGTTACGGGTAATTACATCGCGCTCAGATGCTGGCACACCTGTGGTTGACATGTTCCCGAATCTGCGCGGTCATCTTGATCTGCTTTTTACTGAACCTACAGTTGAAAACCTGACCCGCTGTGACGTGGTCTTTTATGCCACACCGCACGGCGTGGCGATGAATGATGCTGGGGCGCTGCTGGAGAAGGGGGTACGCATTGTTGATCTGGGTGCTGATTTCCGCATCAAGGACATTCCGTTGTGGGAGAAGTGGTATGGCATGAAACACACTATGCCGCAGCTGGTGGCGGAGGCGGTCTACGGACTGCCGGAGATGAATCGTGCCGCGATCAAAAATGCCCAGCTGATTGCCTGCCCTGGCTGTTACCCGACGGCGGTGCAGCTCGGTTTTATGCCGCTGCTGGAGCAGGGTTTGGTTGATACTTCGCGACTGATTGCCGATGCCAAGTCGGGTGTTAGCGGCGCGGGGCGCAAGGCGAGTGTCGCTGCACTGCTGTGTGAGACGAGTGAGAGCATGAAGGCCTATGGAGCATCGGGCCATCGCCACCTGCCGGAGATTCGTCAGGGGTTGATGCAGATGGCGCAGGGGGATGTGGGGCTGACCTTTGTGCCACATCTGACCCCGATGATTCGTGGTATTCACGCCACCCTTTACGCCACGTTGAAAACCGATGCCGATTTGCAGACACTCTATGAACAGCGTTACCAGAATGAGCCGTTTGTCGATGTGATGCCCGCAGCTTCTCACCCTGAAACACGCACGGTAAAGGGTGGCAACTACTGTCGCATCGCGATTCACCGGCCGCAGGATGGCGATACGGTGGTGGTATTGTCGGTGATCGATAATCTTGTTAAAGGTGCTGCCGGTCAGGCGATCCAGAATATGAATATTATGTTTGGTCTGGATGAACGCGCCGGTTTGTCGGTAGTGGCGCTGCTGCCGTGAGGTTGATGTGATGAAGCTTGATAGGCTGGTGGTTATCAGCCGTGCCCCATGGCAGCAACGACAGCTGATAGTGGTTGGCCTTGCCCTGTTGTTGGTGATTTGGGGCATGTATGAGCTGGGACAGTGGCGTGCCGGTTATCACAAACTTGAGTCAATTCAGTTGCGCCTTGAGCTGAATAGGCAGATTGATAAACTGACCAATGAAAACCAGGCGTTGGGTGAGCAGGTGACGATGCTGGAGCGGACCCGGCTGGTGGATGATGAGTCGGCTGATGAGGTTCGTAATACTCTTGTACAGCTGCAGAATGAGGTTTTGGAGCTGCGCGAGGAGGTCGATTTTTATCGCGGCATTATCTCTCCGGCGGATCGTCAGGCGGGGCTGGATATCCAGAGTTTCAAGCTGAGTTCGGGTGGAGAAAAGGGGCTTTATCACTATGATCTGGTGATGACCCAGGTGTTGCTCAATCAGCGTATTGTCAGCGGCTCGGTCAAGGTGTTTGTGCAAGGCGTTCAGGATGGGATACCCGTGACACTCGATTTTAAGAAGCTTTCGCCAAACAATAGTGTCACTGAAGCCTTTAAGTTTCGCTATTTTCAGGCGCTGGCGGGGGATATCAGATTGCCGGAGGGTTTTGTGGCACGTGCTGTGCAAGTAGAAATCACGTCAGGCGGGAGCAATAGCATGAATAAGTCTTTCCCTTGGGCTGTCCCGGGTTGATCTGCTGAGATGGGTCTGTCCCCGCTTTAAATACAACCATTTAATGGAGTAAATGTGCCTCATGTTTTCACTTAATAAAAATAAACTGAAGGCTGTGAAGGTTGACTCTCTGATCGGCCACCACACTGAGCTGCAAGGAGATGTGATCTTTAGCGGTGGTTTTCATGTTGATGGTAAGCTCAAGGGCAATGTTCTGGCGCATGAAGCCTCGTCACTGATGACATTGAGTGATCACGGTGTGGTCGAGGGCGAGGTGAGAGTGCCCAATATTGTTTTGAACGGAACCGTGATCGGTGATGTCTACGCCAGTGAGCGGATTGAGCTTGCGCCTAAGGCCAAGGTGACCGGCAATGTTTATTACAACTTGATCGAGATGGCGATTGGAGCCGAGGTTAATGGTAATTTGGTCCATCAATCAGAGGCCGAACCTTCGGCCGAACCGGTTCACACAGTCACGGAGATAGTGCCCGGTGGCAGGGTGAAGGGTTGATTCCTGAGTATTATGGTCGGTTATTATTATGCTACAATGATAGTAAGTTAAAATTAACCCAAGTTGAGGGTGGTAGATATGAACACAGCAGCAGTTTCTGAGGTTATTAGTGAGTCACCGGTTATCATCTTTACAGACAGTGCCGCGAGTAAAGTCAAAGACCTGATCAAGGACGAGGGCAATCCCTCCCTGAAGTTGCGTATTTACATCACCGGTGGTGGATGTTCTGGGTTTCAGTACGGCTTCACCTTTGATGAAAGCATCAATGATGGTGATACGGTCGTGGAGAAGGAGGGTGTCAGCCTGCTGATTGATCCGATGAGCTACCAGTATTTAACAGGTGCGGAGATTGATTACAGCGAAGGGTTGGAAGGTTCGCACTTTGTGATCCGTAATCCTCAAGCCACCACTACCTGCGGTTGTGGCTCTTCGTTCTCGGTATAAGCTAGCCTGAGTTTGCTCAATTGAATGCCGTCGTATCTGCATAAGGTACGGCGGCATTTCTGTTTCTGGATGTCACGCTTGATAGATGGCGCCAAGGATTGCCGGGTGTTTGGCGCCTGTGGCTTCGGGCAGGTTTCCGGGTTTTCCCTCCATGGTTTGTTTGGCAAGCCAGGCGAAGGCGACCGCTTCCACCCAGGAGGGTGGCAGGCCTAGCCTGTCGGTGCTGCTGACCTGAACATTGCTGAGTCGTTTGTTGAGTCCGTGCATCAACAGGGGGTTATGGGCGCCACCACCACAAACAAGCAGCTCTTGAGCCTTGTTGGCATGAAGCTCTACAGCGGAGGCAATGGACTCAATAGTGAGCTGAAGCAGCGTGGCCTGAATATTTTCGGGGCGGTCCTCAATGCCTGCCTGTTCTACCCAGGCGAGATTGAAAAGCTCCCTGCCACTACTTTTGGGTGGCGCGGCAGCAAAAAAAGGTTCGTCCAACAGCTGATCCAGTAACGGTTGGTTGATGCACCCGCTAGCAGCCCAGCGGCCATCCCGATCCATTGGCTGGTTCAGGTGTTTGCGGGCCCAGGCATCCATCAAGGTGTTGCCTGGGCCGGTGTCGAAGCCAATCACTGACTGTTGTGGGTCTGTTGGTAGCACTGAGATATTGGCGATGCCGCCGATGTTGAGCACTACTCTATTGTGGTCAGGGGAGCGAAACAGGGCGTTGTGAAAGGCCGGCACCAAGGGCGCGCCTTGACCACCGGCTGCCATGTCACGACGACGAAAATCGGCGACGGTGGTGATGCCGGTGCGTTCGGCGATGATATTGGGATCACCGATCTGGAGCGTGAACGGCACTCTGTATTGTGGGGCGTGGAAGACGGTCTGGCCATGGCTGCCGATGGCTCTGACCTGGCTGGGAGTGAAACGCCCCGCCAGCAACTGCAGGGTTGCGTCTGCAAAAAGGTGGCCCAGCGCGGCATCAAGCTCCCCGAACTGGTGGATGTCATGTATGTGTTGGGTAACAAATTGCTCTAACTTCTGCCGCGTCTCTGTTGGGAATGGTTGTGTATGGGTAGCGATCAGCTTTAGATCTGCGCCGCTGAACTCCACCAAGACAGCATCTACTGCGTCCATGCTGGTCCCGGACATCAGGCCGATGAAGTAGGGGGCATCCATGAATTTTAGCGGCTAGCTAAGGCGAGTTTGTCGCGGGTAAGCAGGTTGAGCTGAGCTAATAGCGGTGCGGCCTTGGCTTTGAATTCAGCAGCATATCCCTTGGGGAGCGGCTGAGCATTTGGCAGCGCGACGGTCAAAGGGTTGCGGTGCACATTATTGACCAGAAATTCGTAGTGCAGATGTGGACCGCTGGCGAGTCCTGATTTGCCGACGTAACCGATAATTTGGCCTTGGCGCACACGGCTACCGGTTTGTAGGTTGCGGGCAAAGGCCGACATATGGCCGTAGAGTGTGCTGTAGGTGGCGCCATGCTGGACAATGATTACGTTGCCGTAGCCGCCCTTGACGCCACGAAAGGTGATCTTGCCGTCGCCAGTGGATTTTATGGGTGTGCCGGTTGGGGCGGCATAATCCACCCCTTTATGGGCGCGAATTTTATTCAGGATTGGGTGCAGTCGGCCCATGCTGAAGCCGGAGCTGATGCGGGAAAAGTCTACCGGGGTGCGCAAGAATGCCTGGCGTAGGCTGCGGCCATCAGCGCTGTAGTACTCGCTACGGCCGTCGTCATCGGTGTGGCGGATGGCGGTGAAGGTTTCGCCACGATTACCAAACGAGGCGGCGATGATGTTGCCATCACGCACCTTTTCGCCATTTAGGAAGATCTCTTCATAGATCACGGCAAAGGTGTCGCCGCGGCGGATGTCGAGGGCGAAGTCGATGTCCCAGCCAAAGATGCCGGCCAATTCCATGGTTAGTTTGTCGGAGAGCCCTGCCGATTGTGCCGACAGAAATAGGGAGTTGTTGATGATTCCAGAGCTTTGCGCGGTACGCGTCTCTAGCGGTTTTTCGATGATTTTTGACTCAAAGCCATCGCCTATCCGCACCATATGCAGGCTATGAGTGATGTCGTAATCATATACAAGCTCTTCAAGCGTGGCGTCGTTGATGCGCAGCTTTATCTGTTCGCCAGGGTAGAGGCGCGTGAGTGGCTCGGCAGCAATTTGCTCGGAGGTGACCTTGAGCAGTTCTTGAGCGCTGAGGCCATTGCGGTCAAACAGGGTGGAGAGGCTGTCGCCTGAGCGAATTTCGGCGTGAAACCAGTTGTCTGGCTCTGGTGTTGTGGCGCTGATTATGTCTTTTGGGGCAGATCCGTGTAGCAGGGGGATGTCCAGAGGGTTCTGGAACTCATCCCCTTGAGTGGTGGTGGCGCTGATAGATGGCGAGCGGGTTGCTTCGGCATTGTCAGACATCAGGCTAACGGCAACGCCCAAAATGGCGGCGCCACTTAAAACCAGACCCCAATGTAAATGTTTGTTGATCATTTGATTGATCATCGGCAGGGTGCGA
>CAMTXZ010000158.1:0-33325 GCA_947085765.1 uncultured Chromatiaceae bacterium
AACGCCTACTGCCTCGCAGGCTTGCGTAATCGTGTAGTTTTGATCAATTACTAAACTCGCCGAATCATTTTTAAACTCTGCTGAAAAAGTACGTCTTGCCATCTCGAACACCTCATGATTTTGGGGGGAGATTACCACCCTCTATGTTAGTGTCCAGAATCATTAGGCCACATCAGCCCACGGCGGGGTGGGTGGTTTGGGCAGTGTGATGCAGGGTGGCAAGTTCTTTCCAGGTTTCCTGAGTGCAGGCTTTACCCAGTTTGCAGGCAGGATGAATTGGTTACCAGCGATTGGTGAAGGCAATACGATGACAAATGCGTTTGCTGCAGCGATGGTCGGGGGTACGGGGTCAGCGATTGGAGGTGGCAAGTTTGCTAATGGGGCGGTTACGGGGGCTTTTAGTCGGTTGTTTAATGATTTGAATCATCCAACGTTTGCCGATGGTTGGTCTGATAGCTTTCATGATGAATTAAACGAATATCCACTTGAGCGTAAGTACTTTATGGACTACGCCAGTCATCTTTCAGATCTGGGAGGAGATGTTCGTATTTACGAACTGCATTGGCGAAATTTTGATGCATATGCAAGAGACAGAGCTTTTGATAGCCTTCTTTTGCTTAATTCATCACCAATGTCGTCCCAAGACGCGGTAGGTTTAACCTTAGGGAGTGTGTCAAATATGTTGGGTAAGTTAGGAGGATTGATTTCAGGAAGTGCACAGATCAATACAATTACAGGAGCGGGCGTTTATATGGGGGGCATGAGAGAAGCTATGAGTATCAAGCTTCATGGTCCAAGCTATATCAATGAGAGTACGTTTAAGGACTTTATGGGAAGATCCTATGATAAAAATATGAATTCTATAATTCGGACTCCACGTAATTAGCCGTATTCCATGAGGTGATTTTTTATGAGTAATATAAAAATAGGTTTATCGATTTTTTGTTTTTTTATTTGTCTGTTGTTGGTGTGGGTTGGGTTTAGTTATTCTAGACAGCTTTGTAAGGTTGAGAGCGCAAATATTTCATTGCATGAGGTTAATGATTATGTTCTTTTGCTTGAAGATATTAGGTTGGAGGATGGAGGTAAAATTTTTGAAGATAAAATAAAAATCCTGATCCAGAATAAATTGCTTATGTTATACGCTATGGATTTGAGGGAACATGAGTTTAAAGGATTGCCAAAAAAGGCTATATGTAAATCTCTGGATTACAAAAATAAAGGGCAGTTACTGAGCAATATCGATATTAGATTGGCGGAAAAAATATCTTCTTTTCTAAAGGATCACGACGGGGAGTGTGATGTGGTAACGCGATAAGGCGCACTCCGTAAGGCGTCAATAAGCGCCCGCGCATTGCGCCGAATGTAACGCTCCGCCATTTCAGACAATGAAAGAAAGGAGGCGGGTCTTGCAATAACGCATCTATAGGCAAGAGTTCCGGTCATGGCGCATCCGCTGAAAATCGAGCTATCAGGTTCTTTTTACCGTGTCACCTTCCGGGACGACAGCAAGGTAGTCCGCATGAAGCAAAGCGTAATGCGGGGAATAGCCCAAGGGCCTACCACGGTGCGAGGGGGGAAGGCGCATCGGTTTATCTGCCGATGATTGATAAAATGGCGAAATACATAATCAGGTAATTCGTTATAGCCACAGGCGCAACAACATCACCCCGCTCTTCCGCTGAGATCGATCAAACTCCAGAATGCGCCGGGCATTGCTCTGGTGCATCCGTTCCATGAAGGATGGCCCGATGTGGGGGCAGGTCGGACTCATTCGATTGGTGCTCTCTGGGACGGAATCGGCACAGACTCATCGTGAACGTTAGCTGCTCAGATGTCTTCAAACGGCAGGTACGGCGTTTAACCCGGAAGCATTCGCGCGACGTGTAATCGTTTATCAATCAACTCGAAACAGGTGAAACCTCTGGCGATCAGATCCAGAGCATAGACCACACTATTTACAAAGCCCGCGTCAAAAACAGCGATGCAAGACGAGGTAGAGGTGGCTGGGGTATCGAGTTATCTATTTATATGCACACAGTACATCACACAACTCAAGGAGCAGGCGGTGGAAAGGCGGGCCTGCCCCACGCGGTGCTTTGGGGGCAATGCTGCCACCATGGAAAGCTGGAACCATAGCTTCCCGGGTAATGCCTTGTTATACGAGCAGAGGCAAAAGCGCATGTGTCCGTAAAATCGGGGCAAGATCAGGTAGGGGGTGCATCAATCCATCATCAACCCTGATTTTTTTAAGCTATGGCTTGACCTTTAAGGTTTGAGCTATCCGGGGGCGTATTTCATCAGTTGGTCATGATGCCAAGGGCAGGTAGCTCATCGAAGTGAATGGTCGTGGCGAAGAGCTTTGCCGTGAACTCGGTATTGGCGCCCGTCACCTGAGCATCTCTGATGAAGATGAGTACGCTGTGGCGTTTGTGACACTGTTGTCTGTATAAGTTCATCTACTGGTGGTGGCAGAGTGTAGTGCCACAAAATAATATGCGCTCCAGAGTCTTTAATCACACATATCCCTTGCTATTGCCTAATGAAATCAGTAATATGCTCTTCGCCGATGCGGGGTGGAGCAGTCTGGCAGCTCGTCGGGCTCATAACCCGAAGGTCGTAGGTTCAAATCCTGCCCCCGCTACCAAGTTAGATAAAAACAGCCGACCTAGCGTCGGCTGTTTTTTTTCAGGCTCGCCATAGGCGGCTTGAGTTAGAGAATGAAATCTTGACCTTGGTTTTCCTTTTTGTTATGTTCTGGCGCCATGAATGGTGCGCGGTCATAAAGTAGACGGGTGCCTGCTCTGGTGTAGTTGTCTGTTTGCTGCCAAGGCCCCGAATGCGGGGCTTTTTGTTAGGTGCGGATTTTCTGGATTTTGGAAATGGGCTGATGGCCCATTTTTTGTTTTAAGGTGAAACTCATGGCCCGACAGGCCCCCGTAAAGTTGTTGAATCTGATTGCCCCCGTTGTGGAGGGGTTGGGGTATGAGCTAGCCGGTGTCGAGCATCTGCCGCAGGGGCACCATTCGTTGTTGCGGATATATATAGACAACCCTGATGGTGGTGTGACGGTCAGCGATTGTGAGAAGGTGAGTCGCCAGGTCAGTGCTGTTTTTGACGTGGAAGACCCTATCGCTGGACGTTATTCGCTGGAGGTATCTTCTCCAGGGTTGGACCGTTTGCTGTTTAGTGAAAAAGATTATGAGCGGTTTACCGGTCGTGAGATTAAGGTGCAGCTGGCGGCGCCGATTGATGGGCGTCGTAAGATGACCGCCAAATTATTGGGAATTGTGGCTGGGGTAATCACCGTTGAGTTTGAAGGTGCAACCAAACAGTTCTCGTTTGAAGATGTGGAGAAGGCACGACTTGTGCCTGAACTCTGAAGATTTAGTAGGGCAGTGCTGAACAGAGGCTGAGCTATGAGCAAAGAGATCTTATTGGTAGTAGAGGCTGTATCCAACGAAAAGGGTGTCGATAAGGGCATTATTTTTGGGGCGATAGAGGCCGCGTTGGCAACCGCCACCAAAAAGCGTTATGAGGACGAGGTTGATGTACGTGTCTTTATTAATCGCGAGACTGGCGATCATGAGACCTTCCGTCGCTGGCTGGTGATGGAGGATGATGATGAGGCATTTGAGTCTCCCGATTACCAGATCTTGTTGACCGAGGCGCTCACCAAAAACCCCAAGATTCAGGCGGGGGAATATATAGAAGAGGCGCTTGAGTCTGTCGAGTTTGGCCGTATTTCGGCGCAGACTGCCAAACAGGTCATTGTGCAGAAGGTGCGTGAAGCCGAGCGAATGCAGATAGTGGACGCCTATAAAGGGCGTATCGGCGAGCTGGTGATGGGCATTGTCAAACGTAATGATCGCGGCAGCATCATCCTGGATCTGGGTGGTAATGTTGAGGCGTTGATCAGTCGTGAAGATATGATCCCCCGTGAATCGTTGCGTACCGGTGATCGTGTCCGTGGTTATCTGCGCGACGTACGTTCCGAGCCACGTGGTCCGCAGCTGTTTATCAGTCGTACCGCTCCTGAATTATTAATCGAGCTGTTTAAGCTTGAGGTGCCGGAGGCCGGCGAAGGGTTGATTGAGATCCGGGCCGCTGCGCGTGATCCAGGTGTGCGTGCCAAGATTGCGGTCAAGAGTAATGATCAGCGTATCGATCCAGTGGGCGCCTGTGTTGGCATGCGTGGTTCACGTGTGCAGGCGGTCTCCAATGAGCTGGGTGGTGAGCGTGTCGACATCATTCTTTATGATGATAACGTGGCGCAGTTTGTGATTAACGCCATGTCACCTGCTGAGGTGGTCTCCATAGTGGTGGATGAAGAGAGCCACACGATGGATGTGGCCGTCTCTGAAGAGAATCTGTCGCAGGCTATCGGCCGTGGCGGTCAAAATGTCCGGCTTGCCAGTCAGTTGACCGGTTGGGAGTTGAACGTAATGACCGAGACCGATGCTGAGAAAAAGAGTGAGCAGGAGTCGGTGGCAGTGCTCAATCTGTTTAAAGAGCAGCTTGATGTGGATGAAGAGGTTGCCTCGATCCTGGTGCAAGAGGGGTTCAGCTCTATTGAAGAGGTGGCCTATGTGCCGGTGCAGGAGATGCTTCAGATTGAAGAGTTTGACGAAGACATGGTTAACGAGTTGCGCAACCGTGCCCGTGATGTATTGCTTACCAAAGCGATCGCTGGTGAAGAGAAACATGCTCACAAGCAGCCTGCCAAGGATCTGCTGGAGATGGAAGGTATGGACGAGTCCCTGGCTTATGCGTTAGCGGCTAAGGGTGTAATCACCATGGAAGATCTGGCGGAACAGTCGCTGGATGAGCTGGGTGATGTGGCTGGCTTGGATGAAGAGCGTGCCAGTCGATTGATTATGACCGCTCGTGCCCCTTGGTTTGCTTAACAGCACCAAGGATTAAGGGCACTTGAGTAAGAGGGGTAGGCAGCAATGTCAGAAGTAACAGTAAAGCAATTGGCAGATGCGGTTGGCATTCCGGTTGATCGCTTGCTTGTCCAGCTTGATGAAGCGGGTGTGCCGGTGCCAAGCGCCGACGCCACCATTAGCGAGGAAGACAAAGTGCAGCTGCTCAAGCATCTGCGTAAGGGTAGTGATGTTGTTGAGGTTGCAGAAGAGGCAACTTCTTCCAAGAAAATCACCCTGAAGCGCAAGACCGTGAGTGAGCTCAAGCAAGCCGGGACCCCCGGGCGCGCTAAAACGGTAAGTGTTGAGGTGCGTAAGCGCCGCACCTACGTTAAGCGTCCCGCTGACGCCGCAGGTGATGAGCAGTCTGAAGAGCCTCAGGAAGAAGAGGTTGTGCCGGAGGTCATCAGTGAAGAGCGTGCGCAGGAGAATGCACGCTTGGCAGCGGAAGAGGCTACCCGGATACAGCTCCAGGAAGAGCAGCGTCGTGCCGAGATGGAGGTTGCCGCAAGGCAGGCTGCCGAACAGATGATTCAGCAGGCGGCCGCTGAGGCCACTGTGCGGGTTGTTGTCGCGCCAGTTACGCCCGATGCAGCGACTGTTACCGATGCAGGTAAAGATAAAAAACCCAAGAAGCGCACCAAGGGTGCCGCTGATGAGCCGTTTGGCGGCAAGGGTAAAAAGGGCGGCTTTGATCGAGAAGAGCTGCATGTCTCTGCCGACAAGGCTGGCCGCCGCAAGAAAAAATCTCATTCGCCAAGTCGCGGTCGTGTGGTGGTTGCTGCGGGGCCACATGGTTTCCAGAAGCCTCAGGCGCCCGTGACTCATGAAGTTGCAATCCCTGAGACCATCACTGTGGCCGAGCTGGCGCAGAAGATGTCGGTCAAGGCTGCTGAAGTCATCAAGGTGATGATGAAGATGGGCACCATGGTGACCATCAATCAGGTGATCGACCAGGATACCGCTGCCATTGTGGTGGAGGAGATGGGCCATACACCTAAGCTGATGCGTGAAGATGCACTTGAGGCTGAGCTGCTTGAAGTGCAGACCGGTCATAAGGGTGAGCTGATCAGTCGCGCCCCGGTTGTCACCATCATGGGTCACGTTGACCATGGTAAGACTTCACTGCTCGATTACATTCGTCGCGCCAAGGTTGCGGCGGGTGAGGCGGGCGGTATTACCCAACATATCGGTGCTTATCATGTAGAGACTGACCGCGGTATGGTCACCTTCCTTGATACCCCTGGCCACGCTGCCTTTACCGCAATGCGTGCCCGTGGCGCCCAGGCAACTGATATCGTTATCCTGGTGGTGGCGGCTGATGATGGCGTTATGCCGCAGACCATTGAAGCAATACATCATGCCCGTGCTGCGGGTGTGCCACTGCTGGTGGCGGTGAACAAGGTCGACAAACATGAAGCTGATCCAGATCGTGTTAAGCAGGAGCTTGTTGCCCAGGGCGTAATCCCTGAAGAGTGGGGCGGTGATTCGATGTTTGTTCACGTCTCGGCCAAGACTGGCGCCGGTATCGATCAGCTGCTCGAAGCTATCCTGTTGCAAGCTGAAGTGATGGAGCTGAAAGCGGTCAAGGATGGCCATGCCACAGGTATCGTTGTTGAATCAAGCCTGGATAAAGGGCGCGGTGCAGTGGCAACAGTATTGGTGCAGAGCGGCACACTGAATAAGGGTGACGTATTGCTGGTGGGTAAAGAGTATGGCCGTGTTCGTGCCCTGTTTGATGAGAACGGCAAGCAGGTTGACTCTGCCGGACCTTCGATTCCTGTGCAGGTGTTGGGCCTCTCCGGTACTCCGGACGCGGGTGACAATGCGGCTGTTATCTCTGATGAACGTAAGGCGCGTGAGATCGCCCTGTTCCGTCAAGGCAAGTTCCGTGATGTGAAATTGGCGCGGCAGCAGGCCTCCAAGCTTGAAGATGTCTTCTCACAGATGGAAGAGGGCAAGATCAGCGCCCTTAACCTGGTTATCAAGACTGACGTGCAGGGTAGTGCCGAGGCGTTGCGTGATGCACTGACCAAACTCTCTACCGATGAAGTCAGGGTTAAGATTCTTGCCAGCGGCGTGGGCGGTATTACCGAGTCCGACGTCAATCTGGCGGCCGCATCGCAGGCGATTGTGATGGGCTTTAACGTGCGTGCTGATAGCGCTGCCAAACGTATCTGCCAGGAGACGGGCATTGATATCCGTTACTACAGCGTAATCTACGACATCATCGATGACGTTAAACACGCGCTGTCAGGTATGTTGTCACCTGAGATTCGCGAAGTGATTGTGGGTCTGGCAGAGGTTCGTGATGTCTTCCGCTCACCCAAGATTGGCGCCATTGCCGGTTGCCTGGTCATTGATGGTGTGGTTAAGCGTAATAATCCGATCCGCGTATTGCGTGACAATGTGGTTATCTATGAAGGCGCGCTCGAGTCGCTGCGTCGCTTTAAGGATGATGTGGGTGAAGTGCGCTCTGGTACCGAGTGTGGTATCGGCGTTAAGGACTACAACGACGTACGTCCAGGAGACCAGATCGAGGTCTACGAACGTACCGAAGTTGCCAAGTTCATCACTTGATTACAAACACGGTAGAGCGTCATGGCCAGAGAATTTAGTCGTAGCCAGAGGGTTGGTTCGCAGATACAGCGCGAGCTGGCTGATTTGATCCAGTTTCAGCTCAACGATCCACGTGTGGGGCTGGTGACGGTCTCCGGCGTGGACGTGACCCGGGATATGGCCCATGCCAAGGTCTACATCACCATGTTTAATTCGGAAAATGGTGTAGATGAGGTGTTGGAGGCGCTCAATCATGCGGCGGGTTTTCTGCGGCGTGAACTGGGCAAACGGATGAAGCTGCGCATTACGCCACAACTGACGTTTCTGTATGACGCCTCGGTTGAAAACGGCGCCAATCTGAATGCCCTGATCAATGCCGCATTGGCGTCTGATCGCGGTGAAAAATAGTTTGTTAGCGGTCTAGGCGTGGCACAGCAGCGTCGTATACCGGGCAGAGATGTGCATGGCATCTTTTTGCTCGACAAGCCAGCGGGCATGACCTCCAACGTGGCGTTGCAGAAGGTGAGGCGCCTCTTCAATGCTAATAAGGCCGGCCACACCGGTAGTCTTGATCCGATCGCCACGGGCCTGTTGCCAATCTGTCTGGGTGAGGCGACCAAGATTTCGGGGTATCTGCTAGAGGCTGACAAGGGTTATTTTGTCACCCTCAAGTTGGGAGAGAAGACCAATACTGCGGATATCGAGGGCGAGGTGATCGAGACCCGTCCGGTGCCGGAGATCGGTGGGCAGGCGTTGCGGTCTGTGCTGGAGCGGTTTACCGGCGCGATTCAGCAGGTGCCGCCGATGCACTCGGCCCTTAAGGTCAATGGCCAGCCGCTCTACAAGCTTGCGCATCAGGGGCTGGAGATAGAGCGCCAGTCACGACAGGTGACCATCTATCAGATCGAGTTGCTACGCCAAGCGGTTGATGAGATCGACCTGCACGTTAGGTGCTCGAAAGGGACCTATATACGTACCCTTTCTGAAGATATTGGCGAGGCGTTGGGGTGTGGCGCCCATGTGGCGGTGCTGCGTCGTACCCAGGTGAGTGGCCATGTTCTCGATGAGACGGTAACGCTTGAGCAGTTGGCTGTGATCCTCGAACAGGATGGTTTTGCCGCGATCGACGCACGACTGCTACCGATGGATAGTGCCTTGGCCGAGTGGCCAGGTGTCTCGCTTACCGATGAGATGGTATTCTACGTGAAGCGTGGCCAGGCAGTGCTGGTGCCAACGGCGCCGGCCACAGGACTGGTCAAGTTGTATGGTAGTAAAGAGGGTTTTCTGGGGATCGGTCACATCTTAGATGATGGTAGAGTCGCCCCGAAACGCTTGGTGAATCACTAGAATTAATGTCCAACCTGTCATCTATGTGGGAAATTGGGCAATTCCGTGCTTGTACCGGGCCTGATGCGGCTGTAAAATACGCCGCTTATTGAGTTAGAAGTGTTTTATTTGGGAGATAACATGTCTTTGAATGCAGAAGCTAAGCAGAAAGTCGTCGGTGATTTTCAGCGTGCCACAGGGGATACCGGATCTCCTGAAGTTCAGGTTGCTCTGTTGAGCGCCCGTATCGATCAGCTCTCTGATCACTTCAAGAAGCACTCCCATGACCATCACTCACGTCAGGGTTTGCTGAGAATGGTAAGTCAGCGTCGTAAATTGCTCGACTACCTGAAGAAGAAAGATCAGGACCGCTACCGCGAGCTGATTACCCGTCTTGGTTTGCGCCGCTAAGCGGAATGCCAATCTTGATCAGATAGACCGCCCTGTTAAACATCCAAGGATGTACAGGGCGGTCTATTGTTGTTGGTATGGCCACTGTGCCCTGCACTAGAGGCATAACAAGCCTGGATCTTTGTTAAATACCCAATAAGAACTTTAAGGATAGTTAATGAAACCCATTAAAAAGGTTTTTCAGTATGGTAATCACACTGTCACTTTAGAGACTGGTGAGATTGCCCGGCAGGCCAGTGGTGCTGTGATGTGCAGCATGGGTGATACAACGGTTTTGGTGACTGCCGTGGCTCACAAAAAGGCCATTCCAGGCCGTGACTTTTTCCCGCTGACTGTTAACTATCAAGAGAGAACCTATGCTGCGGGTAAGATCCCGGGTGGATTCTTTAAGCGTGAAGGGCGTCCTACTGAAAAAGAGACGCTGACCTCACGTCTGATTGATCGTCCTATCCGCCCCCTGTTTCCAGATGGCTTTACCAATGAGGTCCAGATTGTTGCGACCGTAGTCTCATTGGATTCAGAGATTGACCCTGATATCCCCGCTCTGATTGGCGCCTCTGCGGCACTGATGATGGCGGGTGTGCCTTTTAAAGGCCCGATCGGTGCGGCACGTGTTGGTTACATCAACGGTGAGTTTGTGCTGAACCCGAGCAAATCACAGTTGGCTGAGTCACAGCTTGATCTGGTTGTTGCGGGTACCGAAGGCGCGGTGTTGATGGTTGAGTCAGAGGCCAAAGAGCTGTCTGAGCAGGTGATGCTGGACTCCGTTATGTTTGGTCACGAACAGATGCGTGTTGTGATCAATGCCATCCGTGAGATGCGTGATGAGGTAGGTGTTGAGGCGTGGGATTGGCAGGAGCCTGTTAATGATGAGGCGCTGGAGTCAGCGGTTAGAGAGGCTGTTGCCGCACAGCTGAACGATGCCTATCAGATCAAAGAGAAACAGAGCCGTTATGCCGAGCTTGGTGCTATTCGCAGTCAAGCGGTTGCCAGCCTGTGTGGTGGTGAAACACCTGCATGGAAGGAGGCCGACGTGGGTGACATGATCGGCAAGCTTGAGAGTAACGTGGTGCGTAGCCGCATCCTTGACGGTCAGCCGCGTATCGATGGTCGTGATACCAAGACTGTGCGTCCGATCACTATCCGTGTGGGTGTATTGCCACGTACTCACGGTTCAGCACTCTTCACTCGCGGTGAGACCCAGGCGCTGGTTGTGACCACCCTCGGTACCGGCAAAGATGCGCAGATGATCGATGCCATCGAAGGTGAGCGTAAAGACCCGTTTATGTTCCACTACAACTTCCCCCCTTACAGCGTGGGTGAAACAGGCATGGTGGGCAGCCCCAAACGTCGCGAGATTGGCCATGGTCGTCTTGCCAAGCGTGGTGTTCAGGCGGTAATGCCCGATATGGCCAACTACCCCTACGTTGTACGTGTTGTCTCCGAGATCACCGAGTCTAACGGCTCCAGCTCTATGGCCTCTGTCTGTGGTAGCAGCTTGGCGATGATGGATGCGGGTATCCCGTTGAAGGCGCCTGTCGCGGGTATCGCGATGGGTCTGATCAAAGAGGCTGATCGTTTTGCGGTGCTGAGCGATATCCTCGGCGACGAAGATCATCTCGGTGATATGGACTTTAAGGTGGCAGGTACCAACGCAGGTGTGACTGCACTGCAGATGGATATCAAGATCGACGGTATCACTCGTGAGATCATGCAGGCTGCACTCTCCCAGGCAAAAGATGGCCGTCTGTTCATTCTTGCAGAGATGAATAAAGCGATCACTGCGCCACGTGAAGAACTCTCTGAATACGCGCCGCGCATCATCACCTTCAAGATCAATCCTGACCGTATCCGCGATGTTATCGGTAAGGGTGGCGCTACCATCCGTGCCTTGACGGAAGAGACCGGCACCTCAATTGATCTGGATGATGACGGTACGGTTAAGGTTGCCTCTGTTGATCGGGCAGCCGGTGAAGCGGCCAAGCTGCGTATCCTTGATCTGGTGGCTGATGTTGAAGTAGGCAAGATCTACGACGGCAAGGTTGCCAAGTTGATGGACTTTGGCGCCTTTGTCACCATCCTGCCGGGTAAAGATGGTTTGGTGCATATCTCGCAGATTTCCAATGAGCGTGTTGAGAATGTTGCCGACAAACTTACCGAAGGTGAAGTGGTTAAAGTTAAAGTGCTGGAAGTAGATAAACAGGGTCGTATCCGCCTGAGCATTAAGGCTGTGACCGAAGAGGCTTAAGCGCTTCTTAACCTGCGTTTGATATAAAAAAGGGGCCGATGGCCCCTTTTTTTGTTGCGTGAATCAGGCATCAAATTGTCACTGGCCAGAGTTGTTTGCAGCGATTGATTATATGAGAGCCTGTGATGTGCGGAATCTGTTTCATCTATCGTCATAACCATTCCCAATACCCAGAAAAATCAGCCAGCAGTGAGGCTGATGCAGCAGTAATACAGCGCATGGTGAATGCGTTGATCCATCGAGGGCCGGATGCGCAAAACCATCTGCTGCGTGGTGATGTGGCGCTCGGGCATACCCGTCTGAGCATTGTTGACATACGGGGCGGCGCTCAACCAATGGTTAGCCCCGATGCCCGTTTTGCCATTGTCTATAACGGTGAGATCTACAACTATCAGGCGCTGCGCGCGGAGCTTGAGCAGCAAGGTGTTCTGTTTCATAGCCAGTGCGATACTGAGGTCATCCTCAACTTATTTATCCGTGATGGGGCGCAGTGTGTGCCACAGTTGCGCGGTATGTTTGCCTTTGCGATCCATGACTCGTTAACCAATGAGTTGTTTGTGGCGCGTGACAGGCTAGGCATCAAACCTCTGGTCTACCATTGGGATGGCAGCAGCCTATACGGTGCCTCGGAAATCAAATCACTGTTTGCTTCGGGCCAGATCACGCCGGAGTTTAATCACCAATCACTGCGCAATTTTTTCACCTATCAGTTCAACATAGCGCCACACACTCTCTTTGCTGGGGTGGTTGAGTTGGCGCCGGGGCACACCATGACCCTGGCGCCAGGCAAGTCGCCACAGATTGACTGTTACTGGGATCTGAATTTCCCGCGTGAGGGTGAATATGATGATCTCAGTGAAGAGCAGTGGCTAGGGGAGTTTGATGGTGCCCTGCAGGACGCCGTGAGTTCTCATATGATAGGCGAGGTGCCGATTGGCTCCTATCTCTCCGGTGGTGTCGATTCCGCGACCACCACTTACTGGATGCAGCAGAATGCAGATCAGCATGTGCAGGCCTTTACCATCCGTTTCTCCAACAGCGCCAACGATGAGTATCCTGTCACCAGTGGCATCGCCTCTCATATAGGAGTCGATCTGCACGATCTCTATATGGATGATCAGCGCAGTGATGATTATCTCGATGTATTGGTTGAAGCGATGTACAGCGTTGAGCAACCACAACGGATGGCGCTGGATATTCCGCTGCTGATGTTGTCGAAACTGGTGAGTAAAAACCAGTTTAAGGTGGTGTATACCGGTGAGGGGGCGGATGAGATTCTGGGGGGGTATGACTGTTTCCGGCAGGACTACATTCGTCAATGGGGTAATGAAAAGGGGAGCCAGGAGGAGCGGCTGCGCTACTACCTGGGGGAGTTTGGCAACGACTTTGCCTCTGACTATCTTCAGATGCTGGCCCGCCTGCATGAGCCGACGCAACAGCAGAAGACTGTTGCGCAATTTGGTTGTTATCCGGTCTGGTATGATTTCTGGCAGATCCTGCAGGAGGGGAGTGAAGGGGTGTTCAGCGATGACTTTCTGCAACAGTCTGCCGGTCATCAGCAGCAGATGGCGCAACTGATCACTACTTTGAAACCCAAGCTCGAAGGGTTGCATCCGCTGAATCAATCTCTGTACCTGGAGACCAAAACCCGTCTGCCGGGCTGGATACTGTGGCGGGGAGACCGTCTTGCCATGGCCCACGGCGTGGAGGCGCGGGTCCCTTTTCTTGACCATAAATTGGTGGAGTTGGCGGCAAAGGTGCCGCCCTCACTGAAGCTTAATGGGATGGATGAGAAGTACATCTTACGCAAGTTGATGTTGCCAAAACTGCCGGAAAATCCTACAGCCTATAAAAAGCGCGCCTTTTACACCCCCATCCGTGAATGGTTTTTCACGTCGAAAAATGCCGACCATCTATCGCGCTTTCTGTCAGAGGATAAGGTGCGGGAGGCGGGCATATTTAATCCACAAACCGTCACCCGTCTGCTGGGAGAGCTGGTTGATCTGCCTCCACCGCCCGACGGAAATGCTTATTACCGGGCGATGGGGCAGGAGTGGGTGCTGTTCTCGGTCCTGACGGTTCAGATTCTGCACGAACTGTTCATCAATAAAACGGCACGCTGTTTTACCGATTCCCCCTCGTGAGTGATATTGATAATAAAGATCTGAATCTCGCGCAAAAAGCTATTTTTTGGCAGGTCTTCCGACGTTTTTTGCCATATGCACGGGCTGATGTGATGTTTATCAGTTTGGTGATTGGCGCCATTGCAGGGTTAACCATCACCAATACCGCTATGGTCTGGCTGATAGGACTCCCTTTTGACCATTTGCAAGCCGGGCGCTTTGATCAGGTCAAGTCGGTGCTGTTGTGGTTGGCGTTGATTGTTGTGATCAACCAGGGTTTTCATCTTCTGTCCATGCTGATGGCCAACTGGCTGGGGCTGCGTTTTGTCGGCCGATTACGCCAGGCCGCGTTACGCCATCTACTTAATGTCTCCGCACCAGGCGCTGCACATCTACATAAAGGTGATCTGCTTGCCCGACTCAGCAGCGATGTTGATGCTGTGCAGAATATGGTACTTGAGGTCCCTTTTTTTCTCGTCTCTCACCTACTGACCTTACTGTTTTATTGCGGCATGTTGTTCTGGATTGATTGGTACCTAGCGCTGGTGGCGCTGATGTTTGTGCCGCTGTTTGTCATTCATCAAGGCATGTTTGGTCCGCGTAAACGCAAGGTATCACAACGTTTTTACCATGAGGCGGGAGAGCTGCTGGCGTTTGAGGAGCAGGCGTTGAGTAATCTGCGTGGCATCAGTTCAGTCAGGGGCGAGGTGCGTATGGCTGAACGGCATGGAGAGTGTTATGAACGCGCCCGTCATTGGGGTATGAAGATGCGCTGGCTGGATCAAGGGTTTGCAGTGACCCTGGCGGCCATGATCTATTTTTGCGGCATTATCATTGTCTTTGTGGGAATCGATCGAATAGAAAGCCATGGTTTTGGTATTGGAGCCATGGTCAGCTTTCTACTCTACCTGGGGTACCTCTCAGTGCCGGTGAGGGGGTTTGCGCAAGCGCCCATGCAGCTGCAAGGTGATCTGGGGGCCGCCCAGCGTCTCCTGGTGATCTTTGATATGAAGCCTGAGACAAAGGATGCCGTTGATGCACGACCACTGGAGGTTTCGGAGGGTTTGATCCGTTTTGAAGAGATCTGTTTTGCCTACCCTGGTGGTGAGCCGTTGTTGAAGGGGGTTGATATTACGATTAATCCAGGCGAGACAGTGGCCTTGGTGGGGCCGAGCGGTGCGGGTAAGTCGACCCTGGCACGGTTGCTGATGCGTTTTTATGATCCTCAGCAAGGGCGTATCACGATTGACGCTACGGATATTAGCAAAGTGACTATCGCTTCATTGCGTGAACAGTTCTCTATCATCTGGCAAAGCCCCTTCATCATGAACGATACCATCCGCGCCAATCTGTTGCTGGTGCAGGCGGATGCGACAGAGGCGCAGATGATCAGCGCCTGCGAAGCAAGTGGGGCGTGGCAGTTTATCGCCGGGCTTGGTGATGGTCTCGATACCCGGGTGGGTACTGGCGGGGTAGAGCTTTCCGGTGGGCAGTATCAGCGCATCGCTATTGCCCAGGCGATGTTAAGGGACACACCATTTTTGATCATGGATGAGGCAACATCTGCTTTGGATAGCCAGTCGGAAAAGGAGGTGGTAGCGGCGCTGGATAAATTACGCTCAGGACGTACGACCTTTGTAATTGCCCATCGTTACTCATCCATTCGCAATGCCGACCGCGTGCTCTACTTTAATGGTGATGGTTCAATCGCGGTAGCGTCTCATGATGAGTTATACGCCTCTCATCCCGCCTATCGGAATGCCGTGGTATGGCAATCTGACTCTGGGGTGAAATAACAGTCTAAGCGTTATTGATAGCGCTGAACTTAAATGGGATTAAGCGGTGGGTATAGGGATGAAAATTATTTTGTTTGTTAAATGATAGTGTTGAGTTTTTGATGAAAAAAAACAGGGGAGCAGATGGCTCCCCTGTTTTATAGTATGGCGTGAGCCATAACGGTTATGCGATGCACTTCTTAATAATTAAGAGTGCGCGCATGACGCGGGCATATTACATGCCGCCGCCACCGCCGCCGCCCATACCGCCACCGCCCATACCACCACGACCACCATTCATTCCACCCATAATAAACTCCTAATTTTTTTAAAGTTAATGAGATTTACAACAATCTAGCAATTAAATGCTAGCACTCCCTCACTATCTCTGACTAAGTTTCAGAGAAGACGCTCTGCCAAAATGAGGCATAGCGCTTGAGGTGAGTTCGATAGTACACCGGATATATTAATATTCCATTAAATAATTTCGGAAACACAAAGAATATATTGTCACTGTTTTTTGTGTGGGAATGACGGATTTATCTAAGCGCTACGGTTGGCGCGATTTTTTATATCAATTAAAAATAAGGGGTATTCTACGAATGCGCGTCAGTACTATTTGTTGCGCATATGAGTTTTTGATAGTTCCACCACTATCTGGGCGAGATGCTATTTGGAGCGTTAGATTTTGGGTGAGTGGTTATGCTGAAGCACGAGGCTATTAGTTTAAGCCATACATGTGAGCGTCATGTTTATGTGCTTTAGGTTTTTTCTCATAGGCGTTGGTGAAGATAGATCTGTAGTTTATCCAGGCAGGACTTCATTTGATCCTTTAAACGTAACGACATGTTTTTATGTGTGTGATTAGCGCTTAAGTTGTTAGGAATAAACTTGCCAACTATTTCAGCATTGAAGTAATAAAAGAATAGTGTAGAGACTTTTTAAATTGTTGAGAAAAGTTGTGGAGTGGCAGGCAAAAAAATGGGGAGCATCATGCTCCCCATTCTATTGTATGGCAGTATGCCATTACGATTGCGCTACAGCTCTCTCAGTGTTGAGAGGGCGTGTGGCAAGTGGACAATTACATACCGCCGCCACCGCCACCGCCACCGCCGCCCATACCGCCACCGCCGCCCATACCGCCGCCGCCGCCCATACCACCGCCGCCGCCACCCATACCGCCACCGCCCATACCGCCGCCGCCACCACCCATAATAATCTCCTTTATACAATTAAGGTTTCTATTCATCTAACATTTGAGGGATTCAAACGTTAGTATTTTCCCCTGTGTACCTATACTTCAGGAGGATATTTCATCCAGAAAGAAGTAGGCATGCCACTAGGGTGAAATCGATACTACTCCGCTAAAATTAAATTTACCTTAAATTTATGTGCTGGGAAAAAAACCGGGAAATTCACTCGAATAATATAATGTTTTTAAAGAGTATTTACCTATTATTTGTTGAGGTTTATTCAGTGTGTATAAATAGCGCGGTTACACAATTTTCTAGCAGCTTAAGTTGTTGGATTGTATGGGGGGGTTGAGGTTTTAGGGTGACGCTGTAGATGGTTGCATCTTCTTGTGGGCGGGTGGTTATGTTGTATTGAAAACAGATAAGTTGTGCGTCGATTCTTTTTTTAAAAAATATTTCATACGTGGTGCATGACGCATTCCTACCTTACAATCAATGTGGCTGATGATTTAAAAAAACAACTTAAGGTGATTATGAATAAATGTTTATTACCATTTTATGGTGCGCTGTTATTGATGGCGCCATTGCTTCAGGCGGCGGATGATGGCGCAGCGCAACAACAGCTTGAAGCGTTGCAGCAGCGCGTAACGGAGTTGGAAAAACGGCTAGATACGCTGGCGATACCGCAGGGTCAACAGGCGACTCGTGCTGCTTCGGCGCCACAGAGTTCTGGCCACAGTGAAGTTATCTCTGACTGGAAACTCCTTAAGGTTGGTTATAGCTACGAAGAGGTGCGAGAGCTGTTGGGAACCCCCGTTAAAATTACACCTGGCTTAATGGAGTTTTGGTTTTATAGTGAACGCGATCTGGATGGGCCGTTTGTGAAGTTTATTTTCAATCAGGTGAATAGTTGGAAGGCGCCGCAGGCCAAGTAGATATTTTTGGTTTTGTTGTTGTGCAGTGGTTGGTATGGTTAGTTACTGTTCAAAATCGTAGATAAGCAGTCGTTGAGTGAGTGGCATCACTATCTGATTCAGGATGCGCACGTGCTCAGGATTAGAGCCGTAGCGCTCCATGCTTTGACGGTCGGCAAAAAGCATATGCACCCCCACATCAAAACTGTCATCAACAATGTTGCGATCGCTTGGCATCACTTGACCAACACGCACTGAAATAACGCCGGGTAGCTGTTGCAACGATTGTGTTGCTGTAATGATCTGTTGGCGCTGCTCTGGGTTGCCTGCATCTTTCAGCCAGATCAGTATCAGATGGTTGACCCGCCCATCGGCCTTTGTTGCTGTGGGCATTTGGCTGCAACCGCTCAGTAACAGCAGCAGTATGATGAGCGTTGTGATCTTCTTCATAACCATGATCTCTCTTTAGGCCTGCTGTTTAATACTATTCAATAGCGCCATCCATCAATGCGGGCACAAACAGTGATGGATTGACCCGCGCGTCGTTGAGGCTCACTCCCCAGTGCAGATGCGGGCCGGTGACGCGACCAGTCATGCCCACTGCACCGATGATCTGTCCGCGTTTTAACTGCTGTCCCTCTTTAACATCGATACGACTCATGTGGCAGTACATGGTGACCAGCCCCTGACCGTGATCGATAAAGATGCCATTGCCGTTAAAAAAGAAATCACCACTCAGGATCACACGACCGTCGGCAGGGGCCTTGATCGGTGTCCCTTCTGGTGCGGCAATGTCGAGACCGCTATGCGGTGCGCGGGGTTGATCATTAAAAAAGCGGCGCAGACCAAAGGAGCTACTCAGTCGCCCTTCCACTGGCAAATCGAGTTGCAGATTTTGTGTCAGCAGCGTGTTGTTCCAATAAGCCAGCGCCTTATCCGTTGCTACCTTCTCTTTGGTGATGCGCTGCATGTCTAATGGATTGGGCTCGACCTTGCGCTTGTCTTTGATAATGAGGCGCTGAGTCTCGTATGCCTTGTCAGTGACAGTGAAGGGCAGGGCAGTAGCGCTGCCGTCAGCCAATGTGACTGTGACCTTTTGTTCACCGAGGGCTGCATCAAGCGGGATGCCCACTACTGCGTACCACTGGTTTTTATTTTTGATCAGCATCACTGGCTTGCCGTTGTATTCGGCCTGCGGTTGTTTGTCTGTGGCGTTGGTGATCGGTAGTAGGGCAACACCGCCCGGCACAAGCTGCTGCAATGGCAGTTCGACGGCAAGGGTGCTGTGTGAATACAGCAGCGCAAATACCAATGGGACTATTTTTTTGTAGGTAGAGAACAACGGATTAAACCTCCTGTTTAACATCATCTTTAATTTCATCTACGGTGCAGAGCAGCACCCCTTTGGATAATCGTGCTTCAATTTTATCACCCGCTTGCAGCGCTGTTGCATCACGTACCACTTGCCGTTTAGGCAACTGCTGCACGATGGCGTAACCACGTTCCAGTGTTGCCAGCGGGCTAACGTGGTTGAGTGCCCGACTGGCAGCGGCCAGCGCCAGCTTGGTATGGGTGAGTTTAAGTTGCCAGGCGCGCTGTAGCCGTTGTGTTAGATGTTCGTGATGGCTGTGTAGTTGTTGCAGCCGGTAGCGTGGCGAGTTGTGATGCAGACGTGTGGTGAACTGCTGGAGCTGGTGAGTCTGATGCCGCAGCTGCATGTTGATGCTCTGCAACAGACGCTGTTCCAGCTCATCAAGCCGCTGCCCTTTTTGTTGCAGCTGTTGCCCTGGGTGTTGCTGTTGCAGCCGTTTGCTTAACCAGCCGAGCTGCTGCTGCGACTGTTGCAGTGTGGCGCGGATGCGATTGTACAGGCGCTGCTGCTGTTGCATTAGGCGCTGTTGCAACTCGGAGATATCCGGCGTTACCAGTTCAGCGGCGGCTGAAGGGGTAGGGGCGCGCAGGTCGGCCACAAAGTCGGCAATGGTGAAGTCCACCTCATGGCCGACGGCGGAGACGATGGGGATGGCACTGGTGTAGATGGCACGCGCCACCACCTCTTCATTAAAGGCCCAGAGATCCTCCAACGAACCGCCGCCGCGGCCGATGATCAACAGATCACACTCCTTGCGCTGGTTGGCGAGTTTGATCGCCGCCGCGATCTCACGGCCAGCCGCCTCGCCTTGCACTGGCACCGGGTAGATCAGCACCGGCAGCGCCGGATAGCGCCGCTTCAGTACGCTGAGTATGTCGCGAATCGCCGCGCCAGTGGCAGAGGTGATCACCCCCAGCTGTTGTGGTGTGGTGGGCAGTGGTTTTTTGTGCGCGGCATCGAATAGCCCCTCCTGACCGAGACGGGTTTTCAGCGCCTCGAAGTTGCGTTGCAGCAGACCCAGACCGCCCTCTTCCATCTGCTCCACCACAATCTGAAACTCACCACGCGGTTCGTACATGGTGATACGGGCGCGCACCATCACTTGCATACCGTTGGCGGGGGCAAAACGGAGTTGCAGGTTGCGGGTGCGGAACATGGCACAACGCACCTGCGCCGCCTCATCCTTTAATGAAAAGTAGCTGTGGCCGGAGGATGGGCGAGAGTAGTTGGATATCTCACCCTCAAGCCAGAGCAGCGGAAAACTTCCCTCCAGCACGGCGCGGGTTTCACGCACCAGGCGAGAGACGGTGAGCACATCACGTTCCGGCAGTTTGATCTCATGGTTCATGGTGAGAGGGTCAGAGTTGTTGCAGAGGGGTGAGCATACCATGGGCGGTGCTCCACTTTTAGAGCTCCGCGCCTGTGTGTGCCGGGGCTATTTTATGCGGACGCGGAAGTTGAGGGTAAAACTGGCACCGGCGCTGGCAAACGTACCGCTGGTGGTGATCTTGATGCCCGCCACATTGGCGTCGTAGGGGCCGGTGGGGGTGTAGGTATAGATGGTGGGGGTGGCGGTATGGGCATAACTCACTGTGCCCAGTGTCAGCCCCGAGGTATTGGCGGTAAAGGTGATGCCGGTGGTGACATCAAACTCCAGCTTGCTGGAGTCCAGTGCATCGGTTACCACCACGGTATTGGTATCGGGTGAGCCGTTGCCAGAGTTGGTGGTGAGGATCTGATAGTTAAGGATTGCCCCCGGGATATGCAGCGGGCTGGTGGTGCCGTTAACGGGGTCGGATATCAAGGTGCTTGATTTGATGACCATGATGGAGGGCAGACCAAACCAGTCCACATTGTTACCGCTGTCGGTGGAGTTGCTGGGTTGGGCGATCAGTGGTTTTTTGGCGGCGTCAGAGCCTGATGCGTCACTGTCGATCACATTCAGAAAACTGAAGGACTTAGTGGCGCTGCTGCCGATGTTGAAGTTCCAGCGGCTGCCGGGGGTGAGTGATAGCAGACTCAGGGGTTGGCCCGATGCCCCTTGCAGAGTGGAGCTACCCGTGACGGTGGTGGTGGAGCCGGCGCTGAAAAAGAGGGTGTCGGCGGTGGCCACGGTTTTGGTCAGATTGAAGAAGGTGGTGGTTCCCGAAATGTTCTGATTGGTACCGTTAAGCAGCACGGTACCGCCGGCGGCTGTAAAGGTGCCGCTGTTACTGAAATTAGCAGAGACAGAGGTGGTGGCGCTGCTGGCGGTATAGGTGCCGCTGTTACTCAGGTTGCCATTGATGGTAATGGCACCACTGCCGCCGGCAAAGGTGCCAAGATTGCTCATGGCCGGGGTGGTGATGTTGCCCGCCGGGGTAAAGCTTTTGCCCGCCGGGATGTGTAGCCGGGTGGCGCTGCCACTGACGGTTAACGCGCTGCCGGTGACGGAGTAAACAATATCGGTGTCGACATATGCGCCCTTGGCACTTTCCAGATTGGCGTTGCTGAGTGCGCCACCATTATCGTGGCGGGCCACCAGATGGCTGGCGTAGAGATCAAAGTCCGAGAGGCTGGCGTTGGCGGTAACGGTGGCGCTGACAGCCGTGCTGGCACCATTGTCGATGTAGACCAGAATGGCATTACCGGCACTGACGTTGTTCCAGAAGGTATAGCGACCACTGCCGTCGGTGGTGGTGGTGCCCATGCTGGTGCCGTTGATGAGTAGCCGTACTGTCATGCCAAAACCGAGGCTGGTGGTACGGTCGGTATCGTAGAGTATCCCTGAAATCGAGGTGGTGACGAGTGGCCCGTTGGCAACCGCATCGGTGGTGGCGGCATTGCCGTAGTCGTCCCGGGCAAAACCGGCGGCAACATCGAGGGTGTCGACCCCACCTGTAGTGCTGTAGCCGGCGGTGGCTTCGATGGCGATCCCTTTGGCAGCACTGAACTGGAGGGTGAGGGTGGTATCGTTGGTGATGATCAGGCTGGTGATGTCCCCCAGCACAAAGCTGATGTCGGTGGTGGTGGCGTTATCGCCGTTGATATCCCAGACAAATTTGCTCCAGTCGACATAGGTTTTGATGTCGGTGCTGGCCGCCGCAATGGTGGTGAAGTTGGCGCCGGTGATGGTCAGCAGGTCGTTGGCGGCATCGTAAATGGCGCTGCCAATGGTGGCGGTAGGGGCCAGGGCATCGACACGAAAGTCGGCCGAGGTGACAAAACTCAGGCTATCCATGGTGGCATCACGCAGTAAAAACCGGACCCGCACATCGTTCTGCTCCACCCCGTTTAACCCCGAGACATCGGCATGTTTGGTATTGAAGGTGAAGCTGTTGACAGGGGCGGCAGCCAAGGTGGTGGCGGTGATCCAGCCACTGCCGCCGTTGTTGCTCCAGGTGGCGGAGAGTGCGGCGGAGGCGTCGCCGTTGGTGGGGGCGTTCCAGGTGGCCCCGCCGTCCACGCTGTACTGAAAGGTTTTGAGTGTGACGTTATTGGCCTGATTGTCGCGCCCCTTCCAGTTGATGGTGACGATGCCTGAACCATTGGTGGTCTGGCTGATCTGCGTAGCGGGGATCACATTGTCGACACTAAAGCCACCCACCGGCGGGTCGTAGGTGGTGGCGCTGGGGGAGTTGGAGACCGCTGACCAGTTGGGCGTCTCGTCGCCGGTTTTGATGGCAAAGTAGTAGAGGGTGTTGGCGGCCAGCCCGGTCACGGTATAGGACTGGGCGGTGCCCGCCACCAGGGGTGTTGGCTCCCCGCCTACCTGGGTGGCGCTGGCCCAGTTGTCAGCCGTGATGGCGGCAGTGGAGTAACGGATGTCATAGCTCTGGGCGGTGCCGGTATTGTTGTCGTCTCCCGGTGATACCCAGTTCAGCAGCACGGAGTTGTTGGTGATGGTACCGGTAGAGAGCGTGACACTGGCCGGGGCGGTGGTATCGCTGCTGCCCACGGCCTCGTTGACGATTAGATGACCGGAGATGTTGCTGGTTCTGTTATCCAGATTACCCACATAGATCCTGAGGCTGGGGCTGACAGAGATGCCACGGGTACGAAACCCAAGTTTTGCCCCGGTGGGGATGGTGCCAGACTGGCCGGAGAGGTTAAGGATGTAGTTATTGGTAGTAGTGTCGCTGTTGGATCGTGTCACCTCTGTGCCAAGGTAGGTTTTGGCACCGCCAGAGGTGACGTAAAAGAGCTGGAAGCCTAAGGTTCCACCATCACGAATAGTCACCTGATAGGAGACACCGGTGACCGTGGTATTGGCCACATAGGCGGTATTGAAGTAGTGGTCTGAGTAGCTGCCGGCCGCCAACTGCTCCCAGCGGTAGGCATTTGCTGTGACACACATGTCGCTGATGTTTTTTGACAGCTCTTCGATGTAGTAGGCGGTTGGGTCCGTGCCGCAGGAGCCGCTGTTGCTGGTGATGCCGGAGGCGATGGAGATGCCGTTACTGCGTTTGGCGTAGTAGTTCACACTGCCGCTAGCACCGCCGGTGGTGCCAACCGCCGAGTCGGAGAGTGTGGAGGTATTGGGGATCTCGTCACTGCTGGTCATCACAAAGTAGTAAGTGGTGGCAGCGGCCAGGCCGGTCACACTAAATGATTGGCTGCTACCGGCCACCAAGGGTGTCGGTTCGCCAACGGCTTGTGTGGCGCTGGCCCAGTTGCCTGTGGTAATGGGTGAGGTGGAGTAGCGCAGGTCATAGCTGGTGGCGGTGCCCACGTTTGCGTCGTCGCCCGGCGATGTCCAGGCCAGGTCTACAGTGGTGGCGGTAGAGGCGATGACGTTCAGGTTGATGACATTGGCTGGTGGCGTTACATCAGCCAATGTCGGCGTGGCTGGCGATCCGGTCGGCACCACACCGCTGGCAGAGTAGTTGCCGTTGCTGTCCTTGGCAAAAATTTTGTAGTGATACGCCGTGCTGTTGGTGAGGCCGGTATCGGTACACGAGGTGCCGGCGACGGCGACCACGCAGGCAACAGTGGCAGTGCCGATGGTATTGCCGACCGTATAGGTGCTGCCCTCCACCGGCACATCGGCGACCGCGTCGCCTGTCTTGCGCAGCACAATGACGCTATGGAAATCCGCATCCACCGGATTGGTCCAGGCCAGTGACACCTGAGCATCACCGGTAGTCGCGGTGGCGGCTGTGACATTGCCCGGCGATAGATTGTCGATAGTCACTGTAGTGCTGGCTGTGTCGGAACCGGTCTGGGCATTGGTGCTGGTAAAGGCGCTGATGCGCGCCGTTACCGCATAGCTGGCCCCGGCGGGTGCGGGCATGTTGGCGTGGCTCTTGGGAGTGACACGGATGCGGTACTCGGTGAGTGAAGTGGTGACGGTCAGGGTATTGGTCGAGAGCGTGATTGCCGGGGTGTCGCTGCCAGGGTTGGTGACCGAACCGTAAACAGTCGTACCTGCGACGTTGGTGATCTCCACCAGGCTCAATCCAGCCGATGTGCCTGCGGCAAGGGTGACCGTGGCGGCGGTAATGACATCGGTGCCGCTGCTGGTCTGAAACGAGAAGGCGCCAGTATTGGTTGCGGCGCCACCGGGGGCGAGGGAGCTATTGCCCGGATCGGTGCCGTTGTCCAGGATGGTTGTTATGTTGGGTGTCGCCGGTGAGCCGGCGGGCACCACACCGGTGGTAGAGTAGTTGCCGTTGCTGTCTTTGGTAAAGATCTTGTAGTAATACGCCGTGCCATTGGTCAGACCGGTGTCGGCGCAGGTTGCCGTGGGAGAAGCCACGACGCAGGCGACGGTGCTCGAACCGATGGCATTACCCACCACATAGGTAGTGCCTTCCACAGGCGTATCGGTGACCACCGAAACGGTGCGCCGCAATACAATGATGCTGTGCAAATCGGCATCGACAGGATTGGTCCAGGCTAGTGCCACCTGGGTGCTGCTGGGGGTGGCGCTGGCGGCGCTGACATTGCCCGGCGAGAGGTTGTCGATAGTCACTGTGGTACCGGCCGTATCCGAACCGGCCTGGGCGTTGGTGCTGGTGAAGGCGCTGATACGCGCCGTCACCGAGTAGGTCGAGCCCGCCGGTGCTGGCATGTTGGCGTGGCTCTTGGGTGTGACGCGGATGCGGTATTCGGTGGACGTGGTGGTGGCGGTCAGGGTATTGGTCGAGAGGGTGATCGCAGGGGTATCGCTGGCGGGATTGGCCGCCGAGCCGTAGACGGTGGTTCCGTCGACGTTGGTGATCTCCACCAGACTCAGACCGCCGGAGGTGCCCGTAGCTAAGGTCACGGTGGCGGCGGTGATGATATCGGTGCTGCTGCTGGTCTGGAACGAGAAGGCATCGGCCATCGTCGCCGCGCCACCGGGGGCGAGTGAAGCATTACCAGGGTCGGTGCCGTTGCCGAGGGTAGTGACGACCGGGGTGGCCGGTGACCCGCTCGGCACCACACCCGTGGCGGAGTAGTTGCCGCTGCTGTCCCTGGCGAAGATCCTGTAGTGGTAGGCGGTGCCGTTGGTTAGGCCGGTATCGGTACAAGAGGTGCCAGCGACGGCGACCACGCAGGCGACAGTGCTCACGCCGATGGTATTGCCGACCGTATAGGTGCTGCCTTCCACCGGCACATCGGCCACCGCCGAGGTGGCGCGGCGCAATACCACGATGCTGTGCAGATCACCATCGGCCGGATTGGTCCAGGCCAGTGACACCTGGGTATTGCCCGCCGTCGCCGTCGTGGCGGTGACGTTGGCGGTCGACAGGTTATCGATGGTCACCGTCGTGCCCGCCGCGTCGGTGCCCTCCTTGGCGTTGGTGTTGGCGCTGGTAAAGGCACTGATGCGCGCCGTCACCGCGTAGCTGGCGCCGGCGGGCGCGGGCATGTTGGCATGGCTCTTGGGCGTGACGCGGATGCGGTACTCGGTGAGTGTGGTGGTGGCGGTCAGGGTGTTGGTCGAGAGCGTGATTAGCGGGGTGTCGCTGGCGGGGTTAGCCACCGAACCGTAGACGGTGGTCCCGGCAGCGTTGGTGATCTCCACCAGACTCAGACCGCCCGAGCTGCCCGCCGCCAGCGTCACCGTGGCATCGTTGATGGTATCGGTACCGTTGCTGGTCTGGAACGAGAAGGCCCCGGCGTTGGTGGCGGCGGCGCCCGGGGCGATGCTGCTGTTGCCAGGATCGGTGCCGTTGCCGAGGGTGGTGCTGGCTGCCTTGATCTCCACGGCAATCCCGCCGATGTGGGAGGTGGTGCTCTGTGTAACATTGACGGTGGTGCTGCCGGTGGTCTTCCACTCGGACCGAATGCTGGTATTTGGCATGTTGTGACTGTTCCCGCCCGATGCCGTGTACCCCGACCCAGCGGAGATGGAGGTGGCGGAATCCACCAAATTGGAGAACCCCCCTGCCGTTGCGTTGACGACATTTCCGAGCGCCGCGAGGGTTATGCTAAGCCCGGCGGCGGCCGTGGCGCTGTCCGTCCTGCCGGTAACGCTCTGTACCACGGCGCCGGAGCCATTGGTTCCCGAGGTATTAACGCCACTGAACTGGACAAACGATGCCGACACCCCGGTTTGAGTGACTCCTCCAAAATCGATGGTCGTTGTTGCGTCGTTTGGGGCTGAGCCCATGGCCCGGAACAGGGTGGTTCGGGCAGTTGGCGAGCCGGTCGTACCCCAGGTAACGGTGGCGACCTGCACCCAGGTAAGATTATTGCCGGTAATCGTGGGGGTGCTAGGGGACGAATCTCTGGTATTTGTTATCCAGATGAGGACGAGATTGTTCGCTGCTGGGGTGAAAGCAGCCACGGTGTAACTATTCGCATCTGTGTTGCTGGTGCCATCGGCCCTTGCGAGGGTGGCGGTGATCGCTGCGGTGGCAGAGCCGGCGCCAAGCATGTTCAAAAAAAGCAGACACATAACAATCGCACTCTTGCGACTCAATATCTGTTGGGTCAGGTTGGCAAGACTCAACATGGTATGGGTGCGCCGCAGCGGGGCGTCGTCAGCGGTGATCCCCGCCATCCCCAGCCGCGCCAGTAACATGGGGGTGGCGAACAGACAGCGGTTGATGATGGTTCGGTATCTCATCGCTCTATTCATGCTGGTTTTATCTGTGTTTATATCCATTGTCATTGGCTGGCCCAGTTGACGGCATCTTTCACTGACGCCTGGTCAAACTTCATTCTGAAACGCAGGAATAGTCCCTTGCTGGTGTAGTTGCTGCGTGAGAAATCTTCATCGCGAAAGCCGGTGAAGTTATAGCCGAGGCTGATCCAGATATTCCTGGCCACGGTGTGGCCAATGGAGAAGCCGCTGTTGTAGTTATATTGGTTGAGTTGCCAGGCGTGCAGGATATTGCCGTGCAGCCCGATGTCCCACTCCGGGGTCAGATCATAACGGCTCTCGATGCCGCTGAGGTCGACAAACTGGCTGTAGCGGTTGCCGTCGATGGTCTCTTTGACACTCTTGGCGCCGTACTGGAAGGATGTCTGCCAGCGTCCGGTTTTGTAGTTGGCGTTGAGCAGATTGATGATGCGCCAGCTGCTGTTGTCGATAGTTGTACTGGTGTGGTTATCTTTTTTCAGCTGGAGTTTGTCGAGCAGTAGCCAGCGGCTGTTGTTAGGGCGGTAGGCGAGGCCGAGTTGCAGATTTGAACTCTCCTGCTGCTCGCCGCTGCTGCTGTCGCTCTGTGTCAGGCTGAGTGAGGCGAGCAGCGAGAGGTTGTTTTGGGGTGATGTCTGCACCGAGGTGGAGAGGTTGCGGCGGTCGGTGGTATCGCCGTTGCGTGATTCGATGCGGGCGCTCCAGAGCCATTTTTTCTGTGTGTAGGTGAGGCCGAGTGAGGCGGCGCTGAAATCTTCGCTGTTGCCGAGCGCAAAGCCGCTGTTAATGTTGAACGGGCTGGCGTCTGGCTGGTTGAGTGGTTGGGTCTGATTCAGGGTCCTGGACTCTTCAGCGCCGACATCAAGGCTCCACGCCTGGTTGAGCTGCCACTTCTGACGCGCGGCGACATTGGCGCTGGTGGTGTCGTTGCTCTCATCACCACTGGCGCTGTTGGTTTGGGTCAGGCCGCTGTAAAGCTCACCGCCGTTCCAGGGGGTAGATTTAATGCCTAACCGGCGCTGACGGGTGTCGCGGCTATCACTATCACTGACCTCCTGTTCGGCAAACAGGGTGGCGTTTTGAGTGATACGGTAATCGGCCCCAAGGCGAGTTTTGTCGGGGAAGTCGATGCTGTCGTTGCCACTGTTGAGGTTGATTTCGCGGTCGGCGCGCAGAGTCAGTTTGTCATTGAATAGATACTGACTGATGCCGGTGGTGAGCTGTTGTGACTGCTGCTCGCTGCCGTCGCCGCGTTGATCCTGCACGTCACGCAGACCGGCACGCAGGCGGGTATCGCCGAGCTTGATTTCACCCTGGGCTTCGCCAAGGTCGCGTGTGGCATGGGTGGCGCTGTTCTCCTGGCGGTAGGCCTGGCCTTTGATGTTGATCTCATCGGTGGCGCGCACGCTGGTTTTAAGGCCGCGTTTGCGCATGCCGCTTTCGCTGGCGTTGATCTGCCCCAGGCCAAACTGGCTGTCGCTATCCTGAAGATAGAGTTTGCTGTTGCTATTGGTGGTTTGATGTTCGACCTCGGCGAGATAGGCGTTGCCGTCTCTGTTGGCGGCGCCGGTTTTGCTGTCGAGGCTGCGGGCGGCTTCGAGGCGTAGGGTGGTGGTGTCGCTGATCTGATACTGGAGATCGGCTGCGCCCAGCAGGGCGTCGCCACCGCTGCGCCCTTCACTCACCTGGGAGAGACCGACCTTGAGTTTGTCGTTTACCTTTACCTCAGCACGGCCACCGGAGGTGATGGTGACATCGCTCTCATCATAGGCTTCATATCTGATGACGATGTACTGCGGATTGAGGTTGGCATCGGTACTGAATAGCGGCTCACGGAAGGTGATGTTGCCCTCCAGATAGTTGATGTCGTAGTCGCTGTGACGGGCCAGGGTTTTGCTGCTGACGATGACGTCGCTACGGAAACGGTCACGCGCTTCAATGGTGACAATCTCTGTGTTCAGGGCGATGTTGCTGCGCGAGACTTTGTAGGGGCCGGTGCTGCCCTGGCCGCGCAACTCATCTTTGACAAAGGCCTGGTTACTTTCGCTGATAAAGAGCATGAGGTTGTATTTTTCATCCTGGTAGCGGGACTTGATGCCGGTCAGGGTGCGGTCGTAGCGGGCCAGTTTGGTGTCGTTGAGATTGGTTTGATAGTCACCAAACAGCAGATAGAATTCGTCGCGCTCTAACTTGAGATAGAGCTTGTTGCTGCTGGCGGCATCAAAACCATTCTGACCGGCATCGCCATAGACGGTGTAGTAGCTGCCGGGATCGATCGCCTGGAACAGCTGTGGGTCGTTGCCTTTTTTCTGCGGCTGATTCTTGTCGGAGTCGTAGGCCATGGTTAACAACCATTTGCCCAGCACCTGGCCCTTGGCAAAAAAGGCGATACGGTCATCGCGGTAGAGATGATCCTGGGCGGCACTGCCTTCAACCCCTTCCAGGTTGCCACTTAGGGTATTAAAACCAGCGCTGCCTTCGGCCATACCGATCAGAATCCAGTCGCGGGCCTTGGCCTTGAGACGGCTTTTGAGTTCTACGGTTTTATTGTTGGCCAGTGGCAGCATCAGGATGAGGTCGTCGGTGCTGTTGGTGGCTTGTAGGGTGATCAACACTACACCATTTTTGTCGGCGCTGGCGTAGTGGCGCTTGCCCGGGGCGCCGGCCATGTTGTCCGTCACAAAGTCGCTGTTGCGGGCGAGCTGGAAAGGGGCGTTGATGCTGTACTCAATCTCCATGCCGGCATGGATGGGGTAGTTGTCTTTGTCATACAGGCGAACGGCGATTACCGGTTGGGTGATGCTGTCGGCGATGAGAATAGATTGCTCGGCAACGATCTCGGCGCGTACCGGCGCGCCGGAGTAGTGCACGTTGCGGCTGAGCTGTTGCACCACTTGTCCTTGGGCGTCGCTGAGGGTGGCGTTGAACAGGTTGTCACCTTCGGCCAGATCGACACCGCTCCAATTGCTGACGGCCGCGCCTGTGTTGTTGCTAAGGGTGCCGTTGAAGTTCATGGTCGCTACCGGGACGCCATTGAGGGTGAGGCTGATACTCTGATCGCGCCCATGTTTGATGGCGATATCGGTAGTGGGGATGGCGGGCAGACTGTTGGCTTGCGGCAGCAGCCAGTCGATCGCGGAATCCTGTTGCGCCAGCCATTGGCTGTTATAGCTGGGCAGGGGTTCGGGGTTGGCGACGGTTGCTGCCGGGGTGACGGGCGCGCCGGGGGTGAGACCTTTGATGGTGCTGGTTTGGGGTTCGCTGCTCGCCGCTGTGCCGCTGATGCGGTCGCTGCCGATGGCGGTGTCTCTATATATATAGAGTTGCACACGGCGATTGGCGGCGCGGCCTGCGGCGCTGGTATCGCTGGCGATGGGCTGTTCTGCCCCTTTGCCTTCGATGGTGATCTGGTCAGGCGGTAGCCGCAGCAGATCGCGCAGATAGTTTGCAACCTCTTGGGCGCGCTGCTCAGAGAGAACCTGGTTGTTGGCAAATTTGGCCAGGTTCTTTTGGCGCAGGATGGGCAGGCTGTCGCTGTGGCCGATGGCGTGGATGCGAATATTCTGGTAATGCGCCAGTGTGTTTGCAATCTGTTGTAGCTGCTCTTTGTCGTTATCTTTGAGCGCGGTACCACTGGGCAGGAATTTTTCCACGATGACAAACTCTTCAAGAATAGCCTCTTGTTTAGCCTGCTCGGCGATCAGCACAAACATGTGGCTGGCGAGTGGCAGACGCTGGTTCTGTTTGGCCGGAGTGTCATACAGCAGTGAAGCCTTGGTGATCAGCTCACTGGCGCCGCTCTTGTCGCTGCTGCTGTGCAGGATTAGTTTGAGGCTGCTGCGCCAGTCAGCACTGTTATCACTGTCACCGAGACGGTAGGTCAACACGTTGCCGACAATGTCGGGATCGCTGATGGTCTGGCCAGCAAAGTGGCTGCTGCCGGGCAGGTAGTCGGTGCTGGCCGGGATCATCAGGGTCAGGCGCAGATTGCTGACGCCAACGGTGTCAGTTTGCAGGTCGATCTGGTAGGGGATGTCGCCATTTTCCTGAGGCGTAGCATTGCTGATCTGGAGCGACAGGTTGCCTGCCGGGGTGGGTTTGCGGGCGACGTGGAAATCGGTGCGCCAGAGTGTGCCGCCCTGTAGATCGACAAACTGTGACCAGGCGCGGCCGGCAAAACGGCTGTTCTGGTCGCCCATCACAACCTCATAGTGGTCGGGCAGGGTGTCGAGGTCGAGCTGGACGACGTGGCTGCCAGGGGTGACGTTGTCAAAGTGGAACTTGCCCTGTTCGTCGCTGACGGCGTAGCGGCCATCTTCCATGTAGAGGCGCACACCTTTGATGCCACTGCTGGGGGCCGGTTCATCGTCGGTGGCGTCGATGATGATCTGGCCCATCAACAGGGCGCGGCCGCGCATCAGCTCATCAAAGATTCTGGCATCGTGGGTAGCGCGGTTGGATTCGGCGGCACCGCCGTTGGCGCGGGCGTAGCTGCTGCTGGTGGCGATGCCTGGTTGCACGGCGCCGATGGCGCTGACGTATTCAATCTGTTTAGTTGCGCCTGTCGCCATGGCGCCAAAATCAAAGTTGAGTGTGGCGCCATCGGCGGATATCAGGGGATCGGCGACGCGGTTGCCATCAACCACAACAGAACCTTTTTGCAGACGGAAGCCACGTGGCAGGGTCTCGCTCAGCACCACGTTATTGATGGTGACGGGGGTGATGTTTTCGAGGCTGACGCTGTAACGGATGAAGTCACCGGCGGCGACGCTCTCCTGGTTGGCGCTACGTTGGATGTAGAGCTGGCTGGTGAGCGGGTCGACCGGGATGTCGATGTGCAGCGGTGGTCCTGGCAGCAGCGGGAAGGTCTCGCCACGTGAGCCGAGTGTGATCGCGCGGTGTTCAAGTGGTAGCTGGTAGAGCAGCTCGGTGGCTTTAGTGGAGGGCCAGCTGTATTTGGCGCCACTGGGGGCGGTGACGACCAGCTTGTAATTGCCTGCCGGAGCGAAGGGGAAACGATACTCGCCAGTGCCATAATTATAGACATTGCCAGCGCTGTCGGTGACCGCACTACCGCTGACCACGGTGGCGGGATAACTGCTGACGCCGTCATCACCGTAGACACTGGCAGCCATCCCGGTATCGGCATTGATCATCTGCACGGTGTAGCCATCCAGATGTTCGCCGGTGGCGCTGTCGAAAATTTCTCCATAGGGGTCGATCAGAACGATATTGGCACGACTGTCATCGCCATCGATATCGTCTGTGTACGAGATATTTATCTTGGAATTTGTCTGCACATTCAGGTAACCATCATTAGGCGAGGCAGCACCTTTTTTAAGTGTGACATAACCGGTGAAGATGCCAGTAGCGATGCCTGTTTCACGTAGTTGCAGTGTTTCGTGTTCGTTGCTGTCTTGGATATTCAGCTGAACGTCGATGCTCTCCTGTACGGTGTTATTAAGGTTGTGATCTGGGTCGATGATGCTGATGAAAATGATCTGTCTGTGGCTAAAGGTATCAGTCGGCTTTAGTGTTACCTCATTATCTGTAACAAGTGTGCCAGAACCATCAGGCAATGTGGGCGCAGGTAGGGACGTATAGACACCGGAGGCGTTTTTATACGAAGTGGCACCGATAATCATCGGAGTTGCGTTGCTGGAGTATTCCAGAACTTCCAGGGTGGCCGCAGTGCGTGGCAATAGGTTCATCATGACGGTTTGAGTGCTGAGCATGGCGCTGTTGGCATGATGTTCTATAACCATCGCCTGGCTGCTGGCGACATTTACGCGGGGCGGCGTTAGTGTCAGCTGTATATTTTGACTGTCGCCCGGGGTCAGGTTTGGCAGACTAAACAGACTGGTTGTGGTGGTGGCGGTGTTGCTGCTCGATATCAGGCTTATGCCGCTCCCGTTGAGGCTGATCTGGCCATTGAGTGGCGTTGTGATGCTGAGCTGTTGTGTGCTTAATGGGGCGCTGCCGGTGTTGTTTATAGTGATGGTGGTGAGCTGAGGTGTGCCAGCAAAGATGTTGTCGCTGAATGGCCCCATGCCCATGGTGGCGCTGGTGATATTGGCCGGCGCGGTCACTGTAAACTGATCGTTATTGGAACTGAGTGGTAAACCGGGTACGCCACTGACACTGTAGCTGATGCTGGCAGTGTTGCTGATGACGGTACCGGCGGGCACTGCCAGGCCAAGTGTTGACCAGAGCAAGGCAAATAATCCGATGATGGTGCATATATATAGACGCAGGACAGCCTTCTGCCCGGCCTTGAGGCCGGAGCAGAGGGCTGTGGTTACACCTGCGACAGAGTAGAACATCAGGGTTACTGGATCTCAGCCCTGATCTTTACAATTGCCGACTGGCTGGCGGTTAGCACAATGCCGTTGACGGTCACCAATTGACCGGCAACCGTACCTTGGT
>CAMTXZ010000159.1:0-39562 GCA_947085765.1 uncultured Chromatiaceae bacterium
CAGGGTCAGATGCTGATAGCCGGCGAGTTGCGCCGCCTCGGCGGTGAGTTCACGCGCCGCCGGATCAAACGAAGCGGGGATGGTGAGCGTGATCTCCTGTTCGTGGAAAGGTGAGTCGGGATGGCTCTGGTTCCAGGCGTCGCGCAGGTGGCTCAGGTAACACACAGTGGCAGCAAGCGGCGATATTTTTGCCACTTCGGCCGGTGCCTCGGGCGGCAGAATCGCAGCGCGGCGGTCGACACCCGGATGGCACAACCAGCTCTTGGCGCTGGCAACGAGGCGGATCGGGGTCTCGGCACCACGGTTGCGCGCCAGTTCACCGACGATCGCCTGCGCCTCGCTACTCCAGGGCAGGGTGAGGTCGCTGGGGTTGAACTCATCGGCATGGGATATATAAAGGAATGAGGGTAGAAGCGTGCGCTCCTCGACCATGCCAGGGCTGGTCAATTGTGGAATAGCCAGTACCTGCTGGGCGGCGAGTTCGCCCTCGCTGGCGGTCAGGTCGACGTAGGAGAGGGCGCAGTGGGTTGTGCCCAGGTCAACACCGATGGCGTAACGGTGGCTCATAACTCCACCTCCGCCGGGGCGATCACGGATACATCATGGCCCGCCGTGGTTTTGGGCAGATCCACCTTGGCGGCGCGCCACCCCTTGTGGGTCAGGCTGCCGCTGAAGGGGGCGCTACCAACCACATTGCCGGTCAGGCGAATCGCGGCGGCATCAAACCCCTTCTCCAGGGTGATGCGCGCGCCTTCGTTTTCACTGCGAATCGGCTCGATGGCGAAGTGTTCACGCAGGGTCTTGCGGCACCCTTCGTGAATCACCCGGGCCGCTGTGCCGATCTCGGCATCAGAGTAGTTGGCTACCTCCTCCTCGATAAAGTCGATGAAGCGGCCGTCGCGCTGTAGCAGACCAAGCAGCTGCAGCGCCGCATCCGGAGCGGCCGCTTGCAGTGGCGATTGCACCACGGGGGCTGGCGCGAGTGGCGCGCTCTCCTCACCCCGGCGCAGGCGCTGCACCCCGGCGGCAAATTCGGCATTGAAAATAATCTTCCAGAAGGTGCCAAAGGCGAGAAAAATACGGATAAAGAAGGATGGATTCGAATTAGACATCTGTAACTCCCAAGGTAAGCCGTTGAAGCGTGTCGGCTGTTAACTGCTGCCCCATTTTAGCGTATTGATGGCCGTTGATGGCGTAAGCGTCTGGACCATGTGATGGTGATTTAAAACGGTAGGGAACCAACAATAAAAACGATCTAATAAAACAGTGGGCATGAATGATGCCGCACGTAATGCCGTTGTTGTGCAGGTCTCAAAAAAACGGGCTGGGTGTAACACCCCGCCCGATTCTGCCCCGCAAACCGTAACGCCTATTACAGCGCCTTGGCCTCTTCGGGATCAAAGGATTTTTTCAGGAACGCGATAATCTCCTTGGACTCATACATCCATGTCTGTTTGCCATCCTCTTCGATGCGCAGACAAGGAACCTGGACCTTGCCGCCTGCGTCGAGCAGCTCCTGGCGGTAGGGGGTATCTGTCTGGGCATCACGTATCACGATCGGCAGGTTCAGGCGGTGAATCTCGCGGCGCACCAGCACACAAAAGGGACAGGCGTAAAACTGGTAGAGCGCCATCTGGGCGGCCCGTTTATCAACGGCTTCCTGATTGGCAGGGGAGCGAACCAGCTTCTTGGGCCGGGAGACAAAATTAATCAGGACAATCAGCCTGCCCAAACCTTCACGTAGTGCTTTAACAATCATGGCTTAATCCAATCGGGAGAATACAGAGGCTGCATTCTAGAAGATTAGCCCGTCGCTTACTACCAAATAGGGCCATTAGCCGGAAAAGGGAATGAATAGCGCAGGGTGTGCCGACGCAGCAGGCGCATCAGTCGAGCCAGTAGCCTGGAAGGAGTGAAACGGATTCCGGGATTGCATTTTGCTTCATCGAGACTACGGCTATAGAATTTATACTCGGCTGAGTAACTACCCATGCCCTGTTTTTTCAATACAAGGAAAACAAGTTTATGACAACGATAGAAGGGCCTGATGGCAAACCACGCTGCCGCTGGTGCGCTGCCGCACCGGAGTTTTTTGACTATCACGATAGCGAATGGGGTTTTCCGGTCAGTGATGATCGTCGTTTATTTGAAAAATTGAGCCTGGAGAGTTTTCAATCCGGGCTGAGCTGGCGCACCATCCTAGCCAAACGCGAGAACTTTCGCATCGCCTTCCATAATTTCGATTTTGATAAAGTGGCGCGCTTCACCCAGCGCGATATCGAAAGTCTGCTCAAGGATGAAGGGATCGTCCGCCATCGTGGCAAGATCGAGGCGGTCATCAATAATGCACAACGGGTGCAGGAACTCGTCAAACGGGAAGGCTCGCTGGCAGCCTTTATCTGGCGTTATGAACCTGATGCAAAGCAGCTGGCAGAGCCGCAGTCCGCATCAACCTCCGCAGAGTCGATTGCCCTGTCGAAGGAGCTGAAAAAGCAGGGCTGGAAATTTGTCGGGCCTACCACCGTGTATGCGTTCATGCAGGCAATGGGGTTGATCAACGATCACGTGGCGGAGTGCGTGGTCAGAACCAAAGTTGAACGCGCGCGCAAAAGCTTCAAGCGTCCAGAGTAAAATCAATCGGGCTGTTGTTGCGTTGGTGAATGCCATTTATCTACAACGGCGCAAATAACAGCTCCATGTCAGTAGCGCTGAGGGTTAGCGCATCGCCCTGTTCCGCCTTGTTGCAGACCTCTTGCGCCAGTGTCTGCTTGCACGATTGTATGGCGACGATTTTCTCTTTGCCCCTGTTCTCGGTTACCAGCTCGTAGGTCCGATTAGCGTAGCGTAATCGGACGCATCCCAACCATCTCCTTAAACAGTCAGCCATGGACAATCACACCAATTCAATGGGTAGCCCAGTTTTACGTAACGGTAAAAGGTGGGGTTCAGCCATGTTTTACATGCGTCCGATTACGCTACGCTAATCGGACCTACGGGCTAGTAGGATAAAATGTGAGATCAAAATATGTTTTTAGGAACTCTATAATCTCCTTTGGGTCATCCAGCCTCTTTTTGATGTTGACCACCTCACCGCAACTAGTCATAGTGAGCCACATACATGGGGGCATGTCATGAATATCAAAAATCAATCCAGTCAGAATCAAATCCCACGTGTAGTAAATATTAACGGCGTAGTGAGATAGGATGTGCCGACGCAGGAGGCGCATCAGTTGTGTTACACGAAGAGCCAGCCCCACGTAGTGCTTTGGGTAAGCGCTTTGGGTACGATGCGCTTCGTGCCTCAGCGCATCCTATATCGGAGGCGCATCTTATGGTCTTGATCACCATTCGGCGTAATGCGCTACGCTTATTGACGCCCTACTTAGTGCGCCTTACCGTGTTAAATGTTCAGCCGCACATTGTTCGGGACACCACGTTCGAATCTGGCAGCGCTAGCTGGCGCCCAACCCATCATTCCACCGGACCTGCGCGAAAAGCCGCGCAGTCCGGTGAATTCAAACGTTAGAGGTTACTCAAGATGAGTAGAAACCTGATAGAAATTGATTTCGGCACGAAGCTCGAAATCTACATTAAGAACGAACAGCCTGTAGTTCTGACGGACCTCACGTTGTCGCTGCTCGCCGTAAACCAGCAATTCCAGCGGTTCATCGAGTCAGAGACAAACCAGGACTATCAGGTCGGTACGGAGCTTTATATCAAAGATGTCCGGTCCGGCTCAATCATCGTTGAACTGGTGGCCCAAGCGCTTCCAATAGTTCCGTTGTTATGGAGCGGCGGCACTCTCAGCGAGTGGCTCAATAACGCAAAGGGCGTGTTGGAGTGGCTTCTGGGTAAGGTGTCCAATCCTCCCAATGTGATGCACAAGAACGATTTGAAGCAGTGGAAGGCAATATTGGAACCGGTTGCGAAGGATTCGGCTTCGCAAATGAACTTCACGGTCTCTGATAATGCGCAAGTAACAATCAATCAGTTTTCGTTCAACTCCGCTGATGCCAATGCGGCGCAGAATCGCATCACCCGCGAACTCGAAGACATGGATGACCCGAGCGAGCACATCCAGAATCGGAAGCTCATGTATTGGTATCAAACCAAGTTTGATACCGACTCGCATACCGGCGACAAGGCAATCATAGAAAGCATCTCCAAGCGACCGCAGAAGGTAATCTTCGAAAACAATGCCGTTAAGGAGGCAATGCTCGGCGGAGATTCTCGTTTCAATAAGCCGTGGCACAAGCTTGCATACGTCGTTGACGTTGAGGTTCAAACCGTAATGGGCGAGCCAAAAATGTACACGGTTCTGAGGTATCACCCAGACCAAACCATTGACCCCGAGGGGTAACCTCTAACTAAAGGGGTCAGCTTCGCATTGTTTTTGGAGCGTCTTCGCGGAAAATCAAACCGCTGTGGTTGATGGTGACGCACCGCGTGGGCAACCTATTGCGCCGAATGGAGTTGGATGTTGTGTTGCTGCCCACCCTTGTATCTCTCCAGATATGCTGATTTCGCTACAACGGCGCAAACAACTGCTCCATATCAGTAGCAGTGAGCGTCAGCTCTTCACCCTGTTCGGTCTTGTTGTACACTCCTTGCGCCAGCGCCTGCTTTCTTGCCTGCATGGCGACGATTTTCTCTTCTACGCTGTTTTCTGTGACCAGTTTATAAACAAAGACCGCCTTCTGTTGGCCGATGCGGTGGGCGCGGTCGGTGGCTTGGCGTTCTACTGCGGGGTTCCACCAGGGGTCGTAGTGGATGACGGTGTCGGCTTCGGTGAGGTTGAGGCCGACGCCGCCGGCTTTTAGGCTAATCAGAAAGACTTGTACTTCACCACTCTTGAATCGCTCTATCGCTTCATCGCGGTTGCGGGTCTGGCCGGTGAGTTTGGTGTAGGGGATGTTGTGTTTGCTGAGTTCGGATTCAATCAGCCCGAGCATCTTGGTGAATTGGGAGAAGAGCAGGATGCGGCGTCCCTCTTCGACCATCTCTGGCACCATCTGCATCAGCAGTTCGAGCTTGGCCGATTCGTTGACCTTTTGTGCTTGCGCCAGTGGTAGCAGGCGCGGATCACAACAGGCTTGGCGTAATTTTAGTAGCGCATCGAGGATGGTGATGTGGCTGCGCGCCAACCCTTTGCTGGCGATGGCGTGGCGCACTTTATCTTCCATCGAGAGGCGGATGCTTTCGTAGAGGGCGGCCTGTTTTTTACCGAGTGTGACGGTTTGAATGATCTCGGTCTTTGCCGGCAGCTCTTTGACCACTTCATCTTTGGTTCGGCGCAGCATGAAGGGGGCGATGCGTTGTACCAGCCGCTGGCGGCGTTCGCCATCGCCATGATTTTCGATGGGGATGCGGAAGAGGGTGTTGAACTGTTTGGCATCACCGAGAAAACCGGGCATCAGAAAATCGAACAGCGCCCAGAGTTCACCCAGGTGGTTCTCCATCGGTGTGCCGGTGAGGCAGAGGCGTTGATCGGCCCTGATCAAGCGCACGATCTGCGATGCTTTGGCCTTGGGGTTTTTGATCACCTGCGCTTCGTCGAGAATCAGGGCGTGGTAGTGATGGGCCAGCAGCTGCTCTTCATCGCGTGGCAGTAGCGGATAGGTACTTAGCACGATGTCGTGACTGGTGATCTGGTCGAAGAGTTGGTGACGCTCCGGCCCTTGCAGTACCAATACTTTTAGCGCGGGGGCAAACTGTTGCGCCTCGCGCCGCCAGTTGCTCATCAGGCTGGTGGGGGCGATGATCAGCACCGGTTTGGTGATGCGGCCTTGTTCTTTTTCTAACAGTAGATGGGCAAGTGTCTGTACCGTTTTGCCTAGCCCCATGTCGTCGGCGAGGATGGCGCCAAAACCATATTCACGCAGGAACTGTAGCCAGTTGAGCCCCTGTTGCTGATAGTGGCGCAGGGTGGCGTTGAGTCCGGTGGGCGGTGCGACCTTTTTGATGCCGGCAAATTCTTTGAGCTGTTGCCCGAGTGTGCGCAGTGCTGCGCCGCCGCGCCACTGCACGTCGCTGGTCTGTTCCAGCTCGGTCAGGCGCGCCGCATCGTAACGCGACAGCCGCAGTGAACCGTCGGCTTGCAGGGTGTCGCGATCATAGAGTTCATAGAGCGTGGTGATGATCGGTTCGATCTGTTCACGGGCGACGTTGAGATATTGCGCGCCGCCAAGGTGGAGGGTGAGGGTGTCGGGCAGCTGGTTCGGCGGGTAGTGCTCGAGTGCCTGTGCCACCAAGGGCAGCAGTGCGATGGGCTGGCCTTCTACCTCAACATCAAAGCGCAGCCCAAACCAGTCGTTGCCATCCTCTTCAATCTCGGCCTGCCACTGCGGGGCATGATGGAAATGCATCTGAAAGCTACTGTCGAACGTCACCTGCCAGCCGCGCTGCTGGAGTGTCGGGACCACCTCGGCTAGAAAATGTTGCCAGCGCACTACACCCTCCACCGGATTTGTGTTGTTCATGCTGAGAAAGATGATGTCGTGCTGGTTTTGGTCGAGCAGTGGTTCAAACCCTAACGCTTCGATTTCATCAAAGACGGCAGTTTCGGCCTCAATATCACGTTCGATGCGGATGAGCTTGTTGTTGATCTCAAGCAGCGCGGTTGCCTCTTGCGGTGAGGCCATGATCTCGTGCATGGCGTAGCGATAGCGCAATCGCAGGAGATGGTAGAGATGACCTTCACGTTCGCGTGCCGAGAGTTGCAGGCAGGGGATGGTCTGCTCGCCGTTGATCTCTTCGCTCTCTACCTGCTGTGGTGGAGGCAGCAGTGTGGGTGCAATCTTGCGCACCAGCTTCTGGCTGAATTCGGTGACCAGTGTCGCCGGAACCGGCGGGGCGTTCAGCAGCTTTTCCAGTTGGGCCTGGGAGTAGGGGGCGTTGACTACCGGGCCGACGCTATTTGTTTTGTGTGAAAGATAGAGTGCGGGGGTGGTGAGTAGCAACTGACCTTCGGGCCGGATCTCGACCTTGAGCCTGTTGTTACCCTTGGCATCGGCGTGCCAATGCAATGCCAATTCGCGTTCTTCGCCGGGGTGCAACGCGGCTGACTCCAGATCAAGCCAGTGGCAGCGGCCGCTCTGTATCATTTTAATCAAGGCGAGAAAACCGAGTTCGCCATGCAGCCAAACCACGTGCCAGCTGTCGTTATTGGCGCGCAGCAGTTTGCCGATCTCGCTATCAAGCGGCTGAAGATAGGGAGCGGGGTGATAGGTGTCATTGATGTTGTGCAGATGGGTGGCGCGTGGCTTGCTCAAGTCGCCCTTTTTTAACAGCCGTGCCGTGTAAAACACGACCTGGAGTCTGCCCGTCTGCGCGGCCGGTTTGAGTATGTAGAAGAGCTGCTCTTTGGCGGCGCTGTTCGGTTGCGGCTCGGCGGTGGCTGGTGCGCTGAACTCATCCAGCCAGGTGAGGCAGGCGGTGCTCTCTTTTTTTGCCGTGGCGCCCGGTGTTGAAAGGTGAAACTGTGCCAGATATTTCAAGCACGCCGCCGCCACATGTTTGCAGTTATAACCCACCGGGCAGTCACAATCGCCATTGATGGTGACGTCATCAGCGTCCCAGCTGATTTCGATCTGCTGCCGGTAATGGGCGTTGCCACTGCCGCGGACTGTTGCGCTCAGCTCGACCAGATCATCCGCTTCCTTGTCGATGTTGAGTGTGGTGACGCGCTGATCATCGTAATAGGCCTTGCCACGCGCATAGCTTTGCTGGCTGATATGGTGGCGAATGTCGCTGCTTTTGAGCTGTTTCAAGGTCCATGTAACTCATTTTAGGATAACGACATAGCTTAGCCGCAGAAGGGTAAAATGTAACGCCAATATCTGATGGCTGGCCGTTTCATTCCAATGACACTGATCTTGCCGCTGGTTGTTGGGTCGTTTTTATGTTGGTGAGATGAGTATCTGCCCAGAAGGTGTGATTTGGTGAGGGGTGGTACATACACTCAGCAGTTCGGCATTGCTACTTTACAGCCTAACAACCCTAGCGATACCAGTGCTACCAGAATGTATACCCTGAGTGGTAACTATCGCAAAGATGCGTTGGATCTTAAGGCTCAATACTCTTGGGACAATGCCGGTAACGGTACGGTAGGTAATGCCAATGGTTACACTGTGCAGGCAGATTATCTGTTGCAGAAACGCTGGTTAGGGCAGGTTCGATACGATGCTACGGATAATGGTGCTGCGGTTGATAGCAAAGAGGCTCAAGGTACTGTGGCTTTGGTCTATGCGTCGGCCCAGAATCTGCGATTTACTGCTGCGTATGTTAAAGAGCTGAAAAGTTCTACCAGTAGTGCCACTTACCCTGCTAAAAATGATGTGGGCAGTGTAATGGTTCGTTTCATGTTCTAAATCTTGGTAGCAGTTCTGTTTTTTGAACCCTGCCTGGTGTGCAATGCTGATCAGTTAAGCATTAGACCCACGATTGTAGGTTCGAATTCATTCGAACAACACACTGTATATGGGCACGTTAGTGCGAATGAATTCGCACCTACATGCTGTTTTTTTCACCCCGCCTGGTGCGGGGTTTTTTATGAGTTAGATATTGTGATTAAGCTATCTCTCTTTTTATTGCGGCCTTGGCCGTGGCGATGGCTTGTTGGCGGGTGATGTTCAGGTCGAGTATCGGTAGGGGATAGCTGTGGCCAATCTCCAGTTCGATCTGCTGCTGAATGTCGTTGTTGATCTTCCAGGGTTGATGGATCAATTTTTTGGGCGCTGCATTTAATTCCGGTAGCCAGTGGCGCAGATATTCGCCATCGGCATCAAAACGTTCGCTCTGGCGTACCGGATTAAAGACGCGGAAATAAGGAGCAGCATCGGCGCCACAGCCAGCGGCCCACTGCCAGTTGAGGCTGTTGCTGGCGAGGTCGGCGTCGACCAACGTATCCCAAAACCAATCCGCCCCCTGGCGCCAGTGGATGAGTCCGTTTTTACACAGGAACGAGGCGACCACCATGCGTACCCGGTTGTGCATCCAGCCGCTCTGCCAGAGCTGGCGCATGCCGGCATCGATGATGGGAAAACCGGTACGTCCCTGTTGCCACGCCTGAAGCAGCTCGGGATTCTTCTGCCACGGAAACTGCTGATAACGTTCGTTGAGCGGCTGTTCGGCGGTGTGTGGATAGTGGTGCAGGATGTGGTGGGCAAACTCGCGCCACCCCAGTTGGCGGATGACGGTTTCAACGTTTTTGGCGCTGCTACTGTTGCCGATAAACTGCTGCATCAGAGCGGCAGCGATCTGGCGCGGAGTGATCTCGCCGTTGGCCAGATAGGGTGATAGCCCCGAGGTGCCGGTGCGCGCGGGCAGGTCGCGCTGCTCGGGGTAGTCGCGCAGGGCGGCGTCGCAAAACTGTTCTAATTGCTGCTGGGCGGCGGTCTCGCCCGGTTGCCATCTCTCTGCTATGCCGTGATCCCAGCGAAGGGTGGGCAGTAGCGCGAGTGTTGCCAGCGATAGACTCGGCAGCGTGGTGGGGTGGAGTTGCTGCGGCGCTGGCAACGGCGGTTCGCCCAACCCCTGTTTTTGGCATTCGCGCCAGAAGGGGGTAAAGACCTGATAGGGTTTGCCACCTTGGGTCTTGATACTGCCGGGGGTGTAGAGCAGATTGCCGTAGAAGCTGTGGCACTCAACCCCTTGCCCTGTCAGCGCCTGTTCGATGAGTGCATCGCGTTTGACCAGCGCCGGTTCAACGGTACGATTCCAATAGAGCGCCTCGGCGCCACTCTCTATTAATAGTGTCTGCAACGCCGCCAGGCTTGGTCCTTGGCGCAGCAGCAACTTGCCTCTCAGTTTTTCTATTGAGTGTTGCAGGGCGGCGAGGCTGTGGTGTTGCCACCACTGTTTGGCGGCGCCCGGTTGCCACGGCGCTGCCTCGTTGGGGGCGTGGATGTAGACCAGGGTTACCCGTTGGTGGTGACGCAAGGCGTGGTACAGGGCGGGGTTGTCTGCCAGACGCAGATCCTGACGCAACCAAACGATGGCACTGCTCATGATGAGTGCTCCTCTACTATGTTGTTTTAAGTGTCGCTGTAATCCGCGCCAGCGCTTGCTGGATGTCGGTTCCCAGTGCTATTGCCCCGGCCTGTTGGATGGCGTCGTGGTGACGCAGGGCAGTGGGGCCACCGACATAGACCGGAACGGTGAGCCGCTGCACCAGTTGCGGCAGCTTTTTTTCCAGCACACCGGCGGCTGGGTCGACGGCGCCGGAGAGCAGCACGGCAACGGCGCCGCTACGCGCCACCGGTATTGGTAATTCATCTAAAGGTGTGTCGCCACCGAGCAGCACAATGCGGTAACCGTGAGCCATCACCGAGAGACAGACCAGCAGCAGCCCGACCTCGTGGTGTTCGCCGGGCAGGCAGGCGGCGACCAACGTCGGGCCGCTGGCACGGCTGGCCTCGTGGTGAAAACGCGCCCCCAGTTTGTTGCGCAGGTAGGCGCCAAAAAAGTGCTCCTCGGCGACGCTGCCTTCCGCGCTCTGCCAGCGCTCTCCGAGTTGTCGCAGCAGCGGCAGGATCAGCTGGCTGGTGACCATGTCGATGGGGTAGAGCGAGAGCGCGTCGTTGTAACTCCCCTCCAGCGCCCGGTCATCAAAACGAACCACGGCGTTGAGCATGCGCTGCTGGTAGTCGCCCCAAGGACCGCTGGTTGTTGCGTTCTGTTCGCGGCTCTCCAGATGGGCCTTCACCTGGCTGATCGCTATGCCCTTATTGAGCAGCTCCACGGTTTTGTTGACTCGATCGATGTCTATCTGACTATAAAGTCGATGGCCTTTGGCGGTGCGCTGCGGTTGCAGCAGGCCATAACGCCGCTCCCAGGCACGCAGGGTGACCGAGTTGACTCCAGTGAGGCTGGAGACGGTGCGAATCGGGAAGAGTCCGTTGTCGCTACTGGGTTGTTCTGGAGTCATATTGGGCTTGCTCTTCTTGATAAAGTTAACTATTGTACAAGTTAAGTATTGCATATAAACATCGGAGCACAAGTAAATAATCTTTAATTGTATTGGTATTGCATAAGTTTATAAGAGAGGCGTGTCATCATGAACAAGAGATTGATCCCTACCATCCTGTTGCTGCTGTTTGGCCTGTTGCCACTACATCTGAGTGCCGCCGAGTGTTCTGATCTGCTCAACTTTGAACGCCAGCCACTGGCCAAAAAGGAGCAGGTCATCAACCTATGTCAGGAGTACCAAGGCAAGGTGATCCTGCTGGTCAACACTGCCAGTAAGTGCGGTTATACCTATCAATATGATGGGTTGGAGGAGCTGTATAGCCGTTATAAAGCGCGTGGATTTGTGGTGTTGGGATTTCCCTCCAATGACTTTTCCGGTCAGGAGCCTGGCACTTCAGAACAGATTCAGGCGTTTTGCCGTCTCACCTACGGTGTGAAGTTTCCAATGTTTGAAAAGAGCCACGTAGCGGCTGGCACCAGTGATCCGCTCTTTAAGGCGTTGGCGGCTGCGTCTGGCAGTTACCCCGGCTGGAACTTTCATAAGTATCTGATCGGCCGCGATGGCAAGCTGGTGGCCAGCTACCCGAGTCGCAGTGAACCACTGGCGGCGGATCTGGTAAACAGCATCGAGAAGCTGTTATGAAGGCCAAACTTGGGGTCAGTGCTTGCCTGCTGGGGCAGCCGGTACGGTTTGATGGCGGCCACAAACATACGCCGTTGGTGACCCAGACCCTTGGCCAGTTTTTCGATTTTGTGCCGCTCTGCCCGGAGATGGCCATCGGCCTGGGCGCGCCACGCCAGACCTTGCGGTTGGTAGGGGAGGCGAACCAGCCGCGTGCCGTGGGCAATCGCGATGGCGCCGACTACAGCGCCGATCTTTCCGCCTATGGCAGGCAGAGCGCTGCGCAACTGCTGGCCGGGCCGGAGCGGATCTGCGGCTTTGTTGTTAAAAAAGACTCCCCCAGTTGCGGTATGCAGCGGGTGCGTGTCTATGGTGAAAATGGCATTCCGAGCCGCGCTGGTGTGGGTCTGTTTACCCATGAGCTGCTGCTGGCCCACCCCTGGTTGCCGGTGGAGGAGGAGGGGCGGTTGCAGGATCCAAGATTGCGCGAGAACTTTATCGAACGAGTATATGTTTGCCAGCGCTGGTGGCAATTGTGTGATGCCGGGCTTACGGCCGCGCGGCTTGTCGAGTTTCATACTCAACACAAATATATGCTGATGGCACGGGGTGCGGAGCCATATCGCCGACTCGGACGCATGGTGGCGGCAGCGGGCAGTGGTGATCTGGAGGTGTTGGCACAGCGTTATTTCCTGGCGCTGATGGCGGCGCTGCAACAAGTAGCCAGTCGTGGCAACCATACCAATGTGCTGATGCATCTGATGGGCTATCTCAAACGTCAGATTGTGGCGCGTGAAAAGCAGGAGCTGCTGGGGCTGATCGACGCCTATCGTCTTGGCGAGTTGCCGCTGGTCGTGCCGGTCACCATGCTTAAACACCATCTTGGCAGGCATCCACAGCACTATCTGCAACGGCAGCACTACTTTGCGCCGTACCCTGAAGGGTTGAGTTTGCGTAATGGTATTTGACGCCGGTTTGACCTAATCGAGGTTGGATAGACGACAGCCACTGGCATCGCAGCGCAGCACACTTTGCTGCTCGTACCAGTCGCCCAGCACGATGCGTTGCGCAGGATGAAAATCGACTACCAGTGGGTGCAGTGCCGGGCGGTGGGTATGGCCGTGGATAAAATGCGCCACGCCGTGTTCTTCCATCACATCAATCACTGCTGCCGCGTTGACGTCCATGATCTCCAGCGCCTTGCCCTGGCTGCGGCGGCGGCTCTCTTCACGATAGTGGCGGGCAATGGCCAGCCGTTGTTCAACGCTCTGGCTTAAAAACTGCTGCTGCCAGCCACTGCTGCGCATCTGGCTGCGAAACTGAATATATTCGTTATCGTCGATGCAGAGGCTGTCGCCATGCATCAGGAGTGTGGATGTGCCGTAGAGGTCGATGACGATGGGGTCGTCGATCAGGGTGCAACCACTCATTGTTTCAAACTGTGGGCCAAGCAGAAAATCGCGGTTGCCGTGCATCACGTAGACCGGCACTCCGCTGTGGGTCAGTTGCCGCAGTGCGGCGATGGCGGTTTCATGTTCCGGCTGCACACCGTCATCACCGATCCAGACCTCAAACAGATCGCCGAGGATGTAGAGCGCCTCGGCACTGGCCGCTTCACGCTGGAGGAATTCACAAAAACGTTGGCTGATCTCCGGGTGTTCGTTACCCAGATGGATGTCGGCGATAAAAAATGTGGTCATGGTGGGTCCATTGGCAGGATTGTGTACCACCCCTCCGCGAGGGAGGGGCAGTGGTGGTGATTACTTGTCAGCAACAACCGTTGCCTTCTTGATGATGACCTGCTCTTTGGGTACGTCGCTCGGGAACGGGCCACCACGGCTGGTAGCAACGGCGCGGATCTTGTCGACGGTATCCATGCCTTCCACTACTTTGCCAAAGACCGCATAACCCCAACCCTGCATGGAGGGGGCGGTGTAGTTGAGGAAACCGTTATCCACGGTATTGATAAAGAACTGGGTAGTGGCAGAGTGTGGATCATTGGTGCGGGCCATGGCGACGGTGCCGCGCATATTTTTCAGGCCGTTGTTGGCCTCGTTTTTAATGGGGGCGCGGGTCTTTTTCTGGGTGTAGTCGGGGGTAAAACCGCCGCCCTGGATCATGAAGTCGCTGATCACGCGGTGAAAGATGGTGCCGTCGTAGCTGCCATCTTCCACATATTTGATAAAGTTGGCGACGCTGTTGGGGGCCGCCTTGGCATCCAGCTCAAGCGTGATATTGCCCATATTGGTTTGTAGCTGGACCCGTGGATGGTCGCTGGCGGCGCTGGCGCTGAATGAGGCGAGGGTGGCCACACCGGCCAGAATCAGGGAGTGGAACAGCTGTTTCATTGAGGCATACCTATATATATGTATTAAGGCTGCCCATCATATCGGTTTGGTCCTTGACTGTCATGGCGATCGTCATCACGGCTGGATAGCTTCGTGGGGAGCGGTTGGCTACAATGGCGACCTTTGTTTTACTCATCACAGCAGCAGGACACCCGTATGTTGAAGATCCATAACAACCTCAGCCGCCAGAAAGAGCTCTTTGTCCCCATCACACCCGGCAAGGCAGGGCTGTATGTCTGCGGCATGACGGTCTACGACTACTGCCACATCGGCCATGCCCGGGTGCTGGTGGTCTTCGACATGGTGGCTCGTTACCTGCGGCACAGCGGTTACGACGTTAACTACGTGCGCAACATCACCGACATCGACGACAAGATCATCAAGCGTGCCAATGAAAACGGCGAGCCGATGGGTGATCTGACCCAGCGTTTTATCGACGCCATGCACCAGGATTCTGCCGCCCTGGGTGTGTTGCCACCGGACCATGAACCCAAGGCGACTACCTCCATGGATCTGATCATCAACATGATCCAGACCCTGATCGACAAGGGCTACGCCTACCCGGCCAGCAATGGCGACGTCTATTACGACATCAGCAAGTTTGACGGCTACGGCAAACTCTCGGGCAAAAAGCTCGAGGATCTGCGCGCTGGCGAGCGGGTGGCGGTGGATGAAGTCAAAGATGACCCGATGGATTTTGTGCTCTGGAAGGCCGCCAAACCGGGCGAACCGAGCTGGCCATCGGCGTGGGGCGCGGGTCGGCCCGGCTGGCATATCGAATGTTCCGCCATGGCTATTGATTGCCTCGGCAACCATTTTGATATCCACGGTGGTGGACTTGACCTCCAGTTCCCACACCACGAAAACGAGATCGCCCAGTCTGAAGCAGCCACCGGCTGCAAATTTGTCAATGTCTGGATGCACAACGGTTTTGTGCAGATCAACGAAGAGAAGATGTCCAAGTCACTCAATAACTTCTTCACCCTGCGCGAAGTGCTCAAACAGTACGCCCCCGAGGTGATCCGTTACTTCATCCTCGTCAGTCACTACCGCAGCGCACTCAACTACTCAGATCAAAATCTCGACGGCGCCAAGATCGCACTTGAACGTTTCTACACCTCATTGCGCGACGTAGAGGCCGCAACCACGCCCAGCGGCGGTGACTATGAAACACGTTTCCGTAGCGCCATGGAAGATGACTTCAACAGTGTTGAAGCGCTGGCCGTGTTGTTTGAGATCGCCAATGCCCTGAACAGAGCCAAGGCCGATAACAACAGCGCTGAAGCGGCACAACTGGCAGGCCAGCTCCGTTATCTGGGGGGTGTGCTCGGCCTGTTGCAGGACGATGCCGATGCATTTCTCAAAGGGGGTGTGCAGAACGCCGATGGCGTGAGTGATGCTGATATCGAGGTACTGATTCAGCAACGCCTCGATGCCCGCAAGAATAAAGATTGGGCCGCGGCTGATCGTATTCGTGACGAGCTACAGGTGCAGAAGATTATTCTTGAAGATGGTGCGGGTGGTACAACCTGGCGACGTGGCTAGCGTTGTGATGGTCGTGTTTTGTACTCAGCCGAACAGCTTGTTAATGAGTAGCCCGGAACAGCGGATAGTCATCCGGGCGATTGCTCATTAAAGTTTTTTTAAAATCAACGTTAGAGACAAGGATCAACAACAGGGTCCGTTCCGTTGATGAAATTGAACGTCTGGCTAAACGAAGTGCCGGTTATCATTTGCACTATCTGCATGAGACCGGATGTAAAACTGAAACATTGAGAAAAAGAGTCGGTAGTCGCGCTCTGGTTGATGGTGACGCCGTTGTTCGACATGTTAAACGAGCTGTTGAAGGTGCCGCCTGAAAAGTTGGAACCACTGCCGTTGTTGGTTGCGGTGTTTGTATTTGCATTGTTATTGACATTGGTCTGTGCCAAGCCAGTGCTCGAAATTGCCAGTGACAAAACAGCGCCCAGAATGATGTGTTGTATCTTCATGATTTTGACCTCAGTTAAAACTATCGTGAAATGGACGTCGACTATTAAGGTGAGTTACGGAGCCTTAGTCAACGTGTGAAGCGGGCATGTGAATGACCCGGCCCTATAGCATAGCGCGATTTAATGGGTTTTATTACTGTTGGTCGAGTCACCTTGTTGTGGTTATTCGCCTCCGAGTCTGGATAGGAGGACTTAACGTTTAGTAAGTGATTGTGACTCCTGGCAATTGACGATAGTGGCAACCGTTGTAATAAATTGTTAATTCAAATGCCAGTGTGTTTTACCATTTTTTTAAAAAGGAAATTCCCCCATGTGCGGCATAGCCGGTGAATTAAGATTCGACGGAACCTCCCCTGATCCTGCCACCATCGAAAAGATGAAGGCGCGGCTGGTACGGCGTGGTCCCGATGCTGAGGGGAGCTTTTTTGAAGGCGCGGTGGCGTTGGGCCATCGGCGTCTGTCGATCATCGATCTCTCTGATCGTGCGGCGCAGCCGATGGTGGACACGGCGCTGGGTCTGGCGCTGGTCTTCAACGGGACTATTTATAACCATCCCGAGTTGCGCGCCACATTGCAGCAGCGTGGCCATCACTTTGTCAGCAGCAGCGATACCGAAGTAATTTTGCGCGCCTATGTCGAGTGGGGTGAGCAGTGTGTGGAGCAGCTGCACGGCATGTTTGCCTTTGCCATTTGGGACCGTAAACGCCAGCAGCTCTTCTGCGCCCGTGATCGTGTTGGCATCAAACCGTTCTATTTTTCGCAGACCAAAGATTCATTTCGTTTTGCCTCCAATACTCAGGCGCTGCTCGCGGCGGGGGATGTTGATACCGCGATTGATTCGGTGGCGTTACACCATCAATTGACACTGCATGCCGTGGTGCCTGCACCGCGCACCATCTTAAAAGGGATTCGTAAACTGGCGCCGGGCATGACAATGACGGTTGATCTGCATGGCCAGGTGACAACACGTCAGTACTGGCACCTCGCGGCGCAACGCCCGGCGCAACTGCGCAGTGAGGCAGAGTGGACTCAGCTGATTCACGATTCGCTGGCCAAGGCGGTGCGTCGTCGTCATGCCATTGCCGATGTGCCGGTGGGTGTGTTGCTCTCCGGTGGTCTCGATTCAAGTCTGTTGGTGGCGCTGCTGGCGGAGCAGGGGGTGAAGGATCTCATCACCTTCTCAATCGGCTTTGAGGATCACCCGGAAGAGCGTGGCAATGAGTTTGAATTTTCCGATGCTGTGGCCCAGCACTATGGCACCCGCCATCACCAGTATCACATTGCCAATAGTGAAGTGCTGCGGCGTCTGCCCGAGGCGATCGACAGCATGGCCGAACCGATGGTGGGGCAGGATGCCGTCGCCTTCTATCTGTTGGCAGAGGCGGTTTCGCAAGAGGTAAAAGTTGTGTTGAGTGGCCAGGGGGCGGATGAGGTCTTTGGCGGCTACTTCTGGTACCCCAAAATGGTCGCCGAGAGCGAAGGTTCAGCGCTGGAACGTTTCCGGCGACACTACTTTGATCGTGATCAAGACGAATATCTCGAAACAGTGACAGCCGCCTATCGTGGCGCCGACTACAGTGGCGAGCTGGTGGCGGCGCGATTGTCTGAACCCGAGGCCGATAGTTTTATCGATCAGATACTGCGCATGGACAGCACCATGCTGATCGTCGACGACCCAGTCAAACGTGTCGATAACATGACCATGGCCTGGGGGCTGGAGGCGCGTGTACCGTTTCTCGATCATGAGCTATTAGAGCTGGCGGCACAGCTGCCGCCAGAGTTCAAACTCGGCTCCGGTGGCAAACATATCCTTAAAGAGATTGCCCGTAGTCGCTTGCCAGCAAAGGTGGTAGATCGTCCCAAAGGTTACTTCCCGATGCCGGCACTGAAATATGTGAGTGGTGAGTTTCTGGCGTTGATGCGCGCCACACTCGACTCACGCGCCTGTCGTGAACGTGGCCTGTTTAATCGCGCCTATGTCGACAAACTGCTCGCCGCACCGGAGAGCTACTTCACCCGCTTACAGGGCAGCAAACTCTGGCACCTGGCATTGCTGGAGCTGTGGTTGCAGCGGAATGTGGATGGAACGCAGTAGTCTGGCGTTGCCGTACAACCTCAATTATGCACGGTCTGGTTAATGTAGTGGGTTACGGCTATTGCCTAACCCACCCTTTGTATCTACATTTATTGGCGAGGGATATTTATTTCTCTGTTTTTTAAAGAGAGCGTTAATCATCGGTAAAGTGGCTTAACTAAGCAAGCAGCTCGCATGACGCGTAGCGCAATTCTGCGCGTCATTCGCCATTTTATCCCCGATTCCACTTTGTTCAATCTGGATTACCCATCAATGATGAGGGTATATATTGGTTTGGCTGCCCGGGTAGACTCTGCCTCTTGTGCTCTCCGTGCAAGTCCCTACATCTCTATTAAACGCCTCCACAGCGGGGTATCAGCCCATTTCAGCCACGCTCAACCATTTGTAACCACCCACTTTTTACCCTCACCTCATTGCTAATCATGAATGTTGAACATTGAAACGATTGATTGGTTTTACGGTGAGCAGATGACTAAGCTGGCTTTCGAGGATTCCACACAACCACAGCAGGAGTGACTGACTATGGCAAAGACATACGATGCCGGAGTAAAAGAGTACCGCGATCAATATTGGACACCGGACTATGTTCCGCTCGATACGGATCTGTTGGCCTGTTTCAAAGTAACGCCCCAAGACGGCGTACCTAAAGATGAGGCGGCCGCTGCTGTTGCGGCTGAATCGTCCACCGGTACCTGGAGTACCGTCTGGTCAGAGCTGTTGACTGACATGGAGTATTACAAGGGACGTGCCTATCGTATCGAAGATGTGCCTGGTGATAAAGAGGCATTTTACGCTTTTATCGCCTACCCACTGGACCTGTTTGAAGAGGGTTCGATTGTTAACGTACTGACCTCTTTGGTGGGTAACGTGTTTGGCTTTAAGGCGGTTAAACATCTGCGTCTGGAAGATATTCGCTTCCCGATCGCGTTTATCAAGACTTGCATGGGACCACCTAGTGGTATCCAGGTTGAGCGTGACAAGCTGAACAAGTATGGCCGTCCTCTGTTGGGCGCAACCATCAAGCCAAAGCTTGGTCTGTCAGCTAAGAACTACGGTCGTGCTGTATACGAATGTCTGCGTGGCGGTCTGGATTTGACCAAGGATGATGAGAACGTTAACTCACAGCCTTTCATGCGCTGGCAGAACCGTTTCGAATTTGTGGCCATGGCGGTTGATAAGGCTAAGGCTGAAACTGGCGAAGTTAAAGGTCATTACCTGAACGTAACGGCCAATACTCCAGAAGATATGTACGAGCGTGCTGAGTTTGCTAAAGAGTTGGGTCAGCCGGTCATCATGCATGACTTTTTGACTGGTGGTTTTACCGCTAACGGTGGTCTGGCCAAGTGGTGTCGTAAGAATGGCATATTGCTGCACATTCACCGCGCCATGCACGCTGTAATCGATCGTCATCCTAAACACGGTATCCACTTCCGCGTGCTGGCCAAGTGTCTGCGTCTGTCAGGTGGTGACCATCTGCATACCGGTACTGTTGTGGGTAAGTTGGAAGGTGATCGTGCTTCAACACTCGGTTATGTTGATCTGTTGCGTGAGTCGTTTGTCCCTGAAGATCGTCGTCGCGGAATTTTCTTCGACCAGGACTGGGGTTCAATGCCTGGCGTATTTGCCGTGGCCTCTGGTGGTATCCACGTCTGGCACATGCCAGCGCTGGTAAGCATCTTTGGTGACGACTCCATCCTGCAGTTTGGTGGTGGTACACAGGGTCATCCATGGGGTAATGCGGCGGGTGCCTGCGCCAACCGTGTGGCGTTGGAAGCATGTGTTAAGGCTCGCAACGAAGGTCGTGACCTTGAGCGTGAAGCTAAGGAGATCCTTGAGGGTGCTGCCCGCAACAGTCCTGAACTGGCTACAGCGATGGAGACTTGGAAAGAGATCAAGTTCGAATTCGAAACTGTGGATAAGCTGGACGTGGTCTGAAGTTCTTAACGTCACTAACTTGAGATGCAAGTGAGGAGCAAACAATGAAAGCAAGTACCAGCACTATGGGTGATTACCGCACGACGCAGACGTTGGAGACCTTCTCCTTCCTGCCGCCGCTGACACAGCAAGAGATCTATGACCAGATCAGTTACATGCTGAGCCAGGGGCTGACACCGGCGATTGAGCATGAACATCCAGCTCAAGCGACCAACCACTACTGGACGATGTGGAAGCTGCCCTTCTTTGGCGAGAAGGAGTTGGGCAACGTGGTGGCGGAGCTGGAGGCGTGTCATCGCTCCTATCCGGATCACCACGTCCGTCTGCTTGGTTACGACAACTACACCCAGAGTCAGGGTGTCTGTTTTGTCGTCTACCGCGGTAAGGCGTGGTAGGGGGGTTGACCGTGGTGCGCTTGCGCCACGGTCGACCAGGGTTTGTCAGTTGAAGATGGGATAACAGTTATGGCCATTCAAAATCTGTCAGGACGTAATGTTGCCAGAGCACGCCGCGACGCCCAGATTAACGGTAAGGCGGCGCTGTCAGCCAAAGCCAGCACCAGCATGCCAGCAGCTCCAGTAGCTAAGGCGGCTGTGCAGGCGGCGGTTGCTCCGCCGGCAAGACCAACTGCAAAGGCCGTTCCCCGTTCTGTGAAGACGAGTACTAACAGTGGTCGTGAGGCCTCGCGTGCCCGTCGTCGGAACATGTCAGAACAGGGCAAGGCTGGCGTTGCTACGGATCGCATCGCTACCGCCAAACGTAACAGTCGCATCCAGGAAGAGGATTGTGGTTGTGGTTGCAAAGGCAGCGGCGGTTGCGGTGATGCGACTGCGGTGCGCGAAACTGCACCGCAGTTGGCAGTGCCCAAGGCAACTAATGGTTCACGTCGTAACGAAGTTAAGGCTGTGACAGCCAGCAGTGCCGGCCGTCTCAACTCCAGACTACGGCGCGACGCGTTGGCAGCACAGGGTAAGACGGGTGCCGATGCCTATCGTAAAGGGGTTAGTTCGGCGCAGATGGTAAGACATCAGAACCCGGACATCTCGGGTCGTGATCTGGCGCGTACGCTGCGTAGCCAGCGCAGTACTGCGGGTGGCAATAGTACAGCTACCCCGAGTAGCGGTCGGACTGCCACGGCGGGACGGCGTCGACCAGAGCGCGCTGACAACAGCGTGAGTGGTACCCGCGTATCACACAGTGAAAAAACCACAGGTGATGAGACGGGACTCTGTCGTACAGTCACCGGCACTGACTACTTTTCCAGCGATGTGTTTGCGGATTTTTGTCAGAAAGACGTACCGTTTGTACCACGCAAGGTTGAGAGCAGTGAAAACCTCAGCGGTGGTGTAATCACGGCCAGTGGTAACGTGGGACGCAGTGAAAATGTCACCGGTAATGAGCGCGGCAGCTGCCGCACCGTGACGGGTGTTGAGTATGTTGGTCGTGAACAGTATGACGACTTTTGCCAGAGTAAACCTGAACCGGGTAACGCCAAGGTGAGTTTTTCACAGACCACTCGTGGTCAGATCATCTCCGGTTCAAAACCTGCTCGGTCACGCCAGGTCAGTGGTGACGAAGTGGGCACTTGTCAGGCCGTTACCGGCACACCTTACGCCGGTGTGGAGCAGTTCCGCGACTTCTGTGAGCCAGGCGAGAGCAAGCTTACTGAAGTACGTAATCAGCGTCGTAGCGGTAACGCCGGACGTGACATTACCGGTATGCAGCCTGGTTTTTCCGGGTTGACCGGCGCGGGCAAGGGTGCGTGTCGTGATGTCAGTGGTACCTCTTATATCGGTGCTACACACCATCAGGAAGTATGTGGTGCGTTGCCAGCGCAGATGGACGAGCCTGATTTTCCTCGGCCATTGGCGGATGCACCGTGGGGTGCCTTTAGCCTGCTTCAGGTGAATCAGACACAGAATCAAGCAGCACCGCTGCATGCCAGTCAGAAGACACCAGTGAAAGACGGTGTGACAGGCATGCGTTATGAGCAGGGCCGTGTGAGCGGTACCTTCTCATTGGGTGAAGGCAAGATTACCGGTACTGAGCAGTTCCGTTCTAATGAAGGCAAGAGCCGTGCTAAAGCAGCCGGCATTAACGCCAGAGAGGTTGCAGCACTGCCCGCAGCAACCTTGATGGATGAAGCAAAGGCAACACGTGTTACCGGTGAAGGGATGGAGCTGAGTATGAAAATTACCGGCAACGACTGGAATCGTGGTGATCGTGTAACAGGTACGGAAGGTACCTCAGCCGTGAAGCGCAATCCGACCCGCCGTGGCCCCATCAGTGCCATGTCGACTACTGCGCCTAAACGCAACGAAGAAGTTGAACGTAGCGATATAAATGTGACCGGCGGCAGTGGCACCTTTGAAAAAGGTGCGCCGGTAACACTCTCGGGTGGCGCCCGGGGTTAACAGACATACATCCACAAGATGTAGATGAGTATTGTTTGTTGCAATAGTAGTTGGTTGACGGGGCCATACCCGGCCCTGTCAGCCAGATCTTAAACGAGTAGATGTTAAACAAATTTTTGGGAATGGATTAAAAACCATGTTCAACACCAGATCAAAAAGCAGACGTTCAATGCAAGGGTCACAACCCTTGCAACGCAACGCCCTGCCCCAGGGGCGGGCAACAGCCGCTCATGGCTGGTTGTCGACAGGTGGTTCACATCCGTTCACACGGAACGATGAAAACAGCCGGCTGTTCCAGTATGAACAGCAGGTCAAGCAGGCCTTTGCCGAGATCGAGCCGACCTTGCGTCTGCTCTCTGCGGCACAACATGAAGCCGATTTTGTCGGCCGCGCCCAGATGCTTGTCAAGCGCGAACTGGGGCTGGATCTGCCCGAGGCGTTGTTGGCAGATAGCTGGATCAAGGCGCTTGATATTGGCCGGATCTACGCCTGGTGTGTATTTGAAACATTCAAACAGATGTCAGATGAGTTTTTCGGTACTAAACCGCTGGCCGATGCTGATGATGCCGAGTTTCAACAGTTTCTGGAGCAGTGTGGTTTCCATGCACTGGATATCTCTCCCTGTGCCGATGGTCGTCTGGCCCATGTGGTGCGTTATGTGCTGCGCCTGCCTTATAAGGGTGTGCGGCGCAAATCATACGCCGGTGCCATGTTCGATGTGGAAGATAGCCTGCATAAGTGGATGGAGACGGAGATGCTGCGTTATCGTGAAGCGCTGCCCAATCCTGCCGATGCACCGACTCGCTATCTGAAGGTGGCGGTATACCATCACAGTTCATCGCAGCCGGATTGCGAAGGGTGTGCCGCGCACGGCAGTGATACGCAACGTGCGGCAGCAGCAGCACTGGAGCGGTTGCAGGATTTACGTCAGAGCGTTGAAAACAGCTTTTGTTGTGGCGCCTCGGTGGATCTGTTGCTGATCGGTATCGATACAGACAATGATGTGATTCGTCTGCATCTGCCCGATGCCAACGGTGCAATTGACGTGACGCATTACGTGGACGCCGCCGAACTGTTTGGCGCCACGCGTAACAGTACAAGTTTGGATGCCGAGGCGGTGGTGCAGCGCTATCTCGAACAGAAGTGTGGCGTGTCACTGCCTGCTGAAGGGATGCTGCGACTCTGTGCCCGCTTACTTTGCGGCAACCTTTCGCAGATCGATTATGTGCGGCAGTACCATGGCGGTTGTTACAGCGATATCGGTCACCAAGAGTGTTTCATTGGTATGGGGATCGGCTTTGAAGAGGTGCAGCTGCGTAACCTTACCTACTTCGCCTACCTGCAGACGGTGGAAGAGGGCGCCAAGGATATGGATGTTGGCATCAAGATCTTTACCGGTCTGAACGCCAGCCGTGGTCTGCCGATTCCAGTGGTGATCCGTAACGATTATCACGGCCATGTACCGGGGGCACGGGCACGCGCCAAGGCGCGTTGTCAGCAACTCGATGCTGCACTGCGTAACCGTTTTAGTGATTATGCCGAACGTGGTCTGCTGCACACCTTGTTGATGGTGCGTGACTGCCAGAATGATAGTCAGGCTGAAGTAGTAGGTAGTTCCCTGGAACTACAGAAACAGGAGGCGCACTGATGAAGATTTGTAAAGTTGAAAGGCCATTGGTAGCCACCAACCGCATCCCCACCATGGAGCATAAACATCTGCAAGTGGTGCTGGACGGCAAGATTCGTCTGGTGGCTGTTGATTCGGTCGGCTGTTCTCCCGGTGACTGGGTGATCTGTGTGGGTAGCTCCGCTGCACGTGAAGCAGCTGGCAGTAGAGAGTATCCAAGTGACTTGACGATTGTCGGAATTATTGACTATTGGGAAGAGGAGTCAGTCTGATGGAGATTCTGCAGGTGGAGAGCGCGTTGGTCTGTACCCTGCGTCATCCAGGACTCAGACAGATGAGCCTGCGGGTACTGCGTGATGTCAACGGCAAAAGACAGGTGGCTGTTGACCCATGTGGTTGCCGGGTAGGTAACTGGGTGTTTGTAATGAGTGGTTCAGCAGCACGTTATGGATGCGGTGATTTTGCAGTGCTGACAGATTTGACCATTGGTGGAATTATCGATTACTGGGATGAGGAAACTGGGCAGACACAGCAGATAGCCTGAGACGGAGTAGAAAATTTTAGTGCAGGAATTTTTAATTAACGAGCAGTGATTAACATCAAGACGGAGATAGAAAAATGAGCGAATACGGTATAGCACTGGGCATGATCGAAACACGCGGTCTGGTTCCTGCCATCGAAGCGGCAGACGCCATGACCAAAGCGGCCGAAGTACGTTTGATCGGACGTGAATTTGTGGGTGGTGGTTACGTCACCATCCTGGTACGTGGTGAAACGGGTGCGGTTAACGCTGCCGTGCGCGCCGGTGCCGACGCCTGTGAACGTGTCGGTGATGGCCTGGTGGCTGCTCATATCATCGCCCGTCCACATAAAGAAGTAGAGCCAGTTTTGAACATGAACATTGGCAACAACGCCAATCGGACAATGTAGATTTAAACATCATTTATACATTCATAGAGGAGTAGATAACCATGGCAAGTGAACAATACGGTATAGCGTTAGGCATGATCGAGACCCGCGGTCTGGTTCCCGCCATCGAAGCAGCAGACGCCATGACCAAGGCAGCTGAAGTGCGTCTGATTGGACGTGAATTTGTTGGCGGTGGTTACGTTACCATCCTGGTACGTGGTGAGACGGGTGCGGTTAACGCGGCAGTGCGCGCCGGTGCCGATGCTTGTGAGCGTGTTGGTGATGGCCTGGTGGCGGCGCATATCATTGCCCGTCCACATAAAGAGGTTGAACCAATTCTCGGCAGTAACCTGGCAGCAAGCAAGGATTAATGTCGGGATGGATTCAGGTGTGGTGGGGAGTGCCTCTCTCTCTCCCCGTCACATCCGACTCTAAATCGTTCATGTCAAGGTAGCGGACAGATGAAACAGGATCCAGCCATTCTCGGATATTTGGGGCGCGCCTTGAGTTTTGAGCTGTCAGCCGTGCAGCAGTATTTATCACTGGCAAGATTACTGGAATTGCGTGGCATGCCAGAGGCGGGAGATAAGTTCCGTCATGAGGCACAGGAAGAGATGCAACACGCAGAACGAATTATTGGCCGGATGCTGGCCCTCGGTGTGGCACCCAGTGCCAGCTGTTTGCGGCCGTCACGGTTAGACGGGTCTTTGGCAGAGCTGATGCAGCATGCTACCGATCTGGAGTTGGAGATTGTTGGTTTTTATACCCTGGCGGTGCGCCATTGCAGTCGCACGCAGGATCATGAAAACAGAATTTTTTTTGAAGCGCTGCTCCGTGAAGAGCAGCAGCACGCCGGTGGCATCGATAGTTGGTGGCAGGCAATTGTGGCCGGGCAACCGGTTGTGTCGAGTTAAACGAGGAGAGCAGTCATGAGTGCTAACTGGGTAGTACGTAAACGTCCGGCACGTCTTGAGTGCCGCATCGAATTTCCCGATTACGAACAGACACGGGACTTTCTTGATCGCGCCGCCGAGTTGGCCGAGAGCAGTGGTTATTATCCCGATATGAGTTTTGGTCGCACCCATGTCTGCATCACCTTGAGTTCACCAGATCAGACGGAAGAGGTGAGCGAAGAGTTGTATCAATACGCTCGTCAGGTGGATGCCCTGGTGCCCGCGGCGCCACAATCGATTAATTGAAATATTGAGTTACTAAGGTAAGGAGCACGAAATGAGCACAAACAGACCCGATACAGCTAGTGCGACGGTAAAATCCACTACTGACACTAAAAATTCAACAGCCGTTGCAGAGGCTAAAAAAGCCCCTCCACAGCGCAAAAGAATTCAGGATGATGAGCCAATCGTTAGGTTTCCTTCACGCCGAGTTTGGCCAGACTGAATGATCTGTTGCTGTTGCTGATGGGGGATTCGAATCTCGTCAATGTAAAGGATTCAAAACATCGATTGGCAGCGGCAACTCCGGGTTGGAATACTGTAGATACTTTACAACCAGCTGGCAAAAAATGAACGGAGGAATAATATGTCGAGCCTGAGTAGTCTGTTGTTACCCGCGGTACTGTTTTTTGCGCTCGGCGTGATTGCCAGGGTTATCAAGTCAGATCTGCGTTTTCCTCCTGATCTAGCTAAAGTTCTCTCCATCTATCTGTTGATGGCCATCGGTCTGCATGGTGGTTATGCCCTGGCCAAGGCCGACATGATGATCGCCATGAACTCCATTCTGTGGGCCTTGGTGCTGGGTTTTACTCTGCCGGTTATTGGTTATCTGATCCTGTTGGCGACACGCAAAGTGAGTCCACTGGATGCGGCGGCAATCTCTGCCCATTATGGTTCGGTCAGTGCCGGTACCTTCCTCACGGCCATCGCCTATCTCGATAATATTGGTGTTCCACATGAGACCTATCCGCTGATCATGCTGGCGGTAATGGAGTCTCCAGCGATCATTGTGGGTCTGCTTCTGGCTGCCAAGGCACGCCAATTAATCGCAGCACAGGAGGCTAATTCACCCTCGGGTGGAGCGGTAACCATGGGCGACGATGATGGTAACGGCGAGCACAACCATAGTTCTTTTGGTGCGCTGTTGCGTGACGCATTTACCAACGGCAGCGTGGTGATCTTGATCGGCTCCATGATCATCGGTGCTATCTCGATGCCGTCCGGCATGGCAAAACTTTTCCCCTTTATCGACGATATCTTTACCGGTGTGCTGTGCCTGTTCCTGTTTGAGATGGGCATGGTGGCAGCAAAGCGTATCGGTGATTTTCGCCAGGTGGGTTGGGTGCTGGCACTGTTTGGAATTGTGATGCCATTGATTGGCGGCGTGATTGGTGCGTATGTGGGGCATAGCATTCTGGGCTTTAGTGTCGGTGGTGCTACGTTGGTGGCGGTACTGGGTGCCAGCGCCTCGTACATCGCGGTGCCACCTGCTATGCGGCTGGCCGTGCCTGAGGCTAACCCTTCGTTTTACCTAACTCTGTCGCTGGGTATCACCTTCCCCTTTAACGTCGTTGTTGGGATTCCGTTGTACCATAGCCTGGTACAGGCAATGGCCGCTTAAGGCTGATCTGTTTACCCGCTTAATAGGAAGGTGATCTATGGTAACGTTATATCCTGTAAAACTGATTAACATCATTACCAACGACTCCATGGAGGAGCGGTTGGTGGCCATGTTTAAAAAATATGGTGTCAGTGGCTACACCATCTTACGAGTCGGTGGCGAAGGCTCTTCTGGTTTGCAGTCAGAGATGACTGGCTTTGATAGCAATATTCTGGTGAAGGTGATCCTGCCACCTGAACGCATGGAGCCAATACTCGAGAGCCTGGAGCGTAAGCTGCGTAAAGGGTATCACCTGACAGTCTACATTGTGGATGTGCAGGTGATTACGCCCGGAAAGTTTGTTAAGCCATTGCGCTGATGTATGAGGTGTCGTTCTGGCACTAGGAGTAGAGGATGACAGAACAGAATAACCCCAGATTCAAAGGTGGCCTGCCCGATTATCTGATTCGCCACACCACTTTCAGGCAGATGCAGATATTTGAGGCAATTGTGCGTCTCGGCAGTTTTACCCGTGCCGCTGAAGAGCTGTTTTTAACCCAGCCAACGGTATCGACACAGTTAAAAAAATTGACTGATGTGATGGAAATAGCGCTGCTGGATCAGTCTGGCCGGCAGCTTAAAACTACCGAGGCGGGTGAAGAGTTATACCGTTCGGTGCGGAAGATATTCGATTCGCTTTCTGATCTTGATATGCGCATCGCCAGTCTCAAGGGGTTGCGCCGCGGTCGTCTGCGTCTGGCGGTGATCACCACTGCCAAGTACTTCACGCCAGAAATCCTGGGTCATTTTTGTCGTCAGTTCCCCGGGGTTGATGTCACTTTAAAGGTCACCAACCGTGACAGCATCCTCGAACGCATCGAGAACAATGAGGATGATCTCTATATTCTTGGCCAGCCGCCGGAAAAAAATCTCAATCTCAAGTCCTACCCATTCGCGCCTAATCCACTGGTGGTGATGGCCGCGCGTAATCATCCTCTGACCAAAGAGTCAAATATCTCGATTGAACGGTTGGCCGTGGAGCCGTTTATCTCGCGTGAGGTGGGGTCCGGCATCCGCGATACCAGCATGAGACTGTTCTCCGAACATGGCCTGGTACCCAATGTGCGCATGGAGCTTGGTAGCAACGAGGCGATCAAACACGCGGTGGTTGCTGGTCTGGGCGTGGCGGTATTGTCACTCCACACATTGGCGCTGGAGGGGGCGGATGGGCCAGTGGATGTGCTTGACGTTGAAGGGTTTCCTATCGAGCGTAAATGGTATCTGGCCCATTCCAATGACAAGGAGTTGTCGCTGATCGCCAGTACTTTTCTTGAATTTGCCTTGGCCAGTGAGCCGGTGATCAATGAGCGCATGAAGAGTTTATACGCACAGTTTGCAAAACGTCACGATGCCGTACGTGGCAAGAATAAACGTAAGAAATAGGTCAGTCACACAGTATTGAGGTGTATGAGGTTGTGGAAATTGCAGAAGGGTTTATATGATTAAGTTGCGGACCTATATATTTATCGATTCGCTGCAACCTCAGCTTGCCGTCTATCTGGGCACAGTATCGCAGGGATTTTTGCCAGTGCCGGGTGATGCCTGTCTGTGGATGGAAGTTTCACCGGGTATGGCTATCCACCGCCTTACCGACGTTGCCCTCAAGGCGACGCGGGTTCACCTCGGCCAGCAGGTGGTGGAGCGCGCCTTCGGTTCTATGGTCTTTCATCATCGCGATCAGAGCGATGTGATCGAGGCGGGGCGGGCGGTGCTGCATCAGCTGGCCACCACCGAGGATTCGCGCCAGAAGTGCCGTATTGCCTGGAGCGAGATCGTGCGCGCCATCACCCCGGATCACGCAGTGCTGATCAATCGCCTGGATCGCAAAGGTTCGATGATTCTGCCGGGACAGAGCATGTTCATTCTCGAAACCGAACCGGCTGGGTATATCGTCTACGCCGCTAACGAGGCCGAAAAGGCCGCCAACATCACCTTGGTGGAGTGTCGCGCGGTCGGTGCGTTCGGCCGGTTGATTATGGCTGGAAAGGAGGCTGACGTTAATGCCGCTGCCCATGCCGCCATGAATGCATTGCGCAGCCTTTCCGGGCAACCTGGTGGTTCTGATTAATTAAGATGATGGGGGGGTGAGACAATGGCCATTGTTAACATGCGTGACATGCTCTACCACGCTTACAAAAATGGTTACGCGGTCGGTGCGTTTGACCTGGTCAGTCTCGATTTTCTCGAAGCGGTGATCAACGCTGCCGAGCGCTGTCGTGCGCCGGTGATTCTCAGTCTCGCCGAACCCCACTTTAAACACTATGACTTTGAACTGATGATGTCGGCCGTTGAGGCTGCGGCTAAACGCGCCGCAATACCCGTGGCGATCCAGCTTGATCATGGCGCCAGCCTCAACTCTGCTATTCACGCCATCAACCACGGCTGCAACGGCATCATGGTCGATAGTACGCAACAGCAGCTGCCACAGAATATCGAAGCGACCAGGGCGGTGGTTGAGATGGCTCATGCCTGTGGCGTAGCGGTGGTGGGTGAGCTTGGTTACGTGGCCGGTATTGATGGTGAAGAGGCGGAGCATCACCCTGGCGAGGTGATCTACACGGTACCTGCGGAAGCAAAAATATTTGTCGAGCGGACGGGCGTCGACTTTCTCGCCGTCTCCATCGGCACCACTCGGGGACGCGTCAAGGGGCGCTCCAAACTCGACTTCGCACGCCTGAAGCAGATTCAAAGTGCTGTTGAGATGCCACTGGTCATTCACGGCGGCAGCGGCTTGACCGAAGATCAGTTCCGCCGCCTCACCTCCATGGGTGTCGCCAAGATCAACTATTTCACCGCGCTCTCTGACGTTGCCGCCGAGGCGATGCGGATCCAGATGAAGAGCAATCCTTGTGGTAGCTTCATCGACATCAAACGCGGCGTGAAAGAGGCTATCGGCACAGAGGTGGAGCGCTGCCTGAAACTGTGGGCCAGCGCCGGACGAGCTGCAGAAGTGCTGGCGCAGTGTGAACCATGGGGGCCGATCGAACGCCTGATCATCTACAACGTCGAAGGCTCCATGACGCGTAGCAGTAATGAGATGATGGCTGAAGGGCGGCGTGTGCTGCGCACTATTCCCGGTGTGCGCGAAGTATTTAGTGGCGAGACTGTTAAGCAGGAGAGTCGCTATCAATACTGCTGGCGTATCAGCTTCGCCCATCTTAAGGTTATCGAGAGCTACCGCAATCACCCTATCCATGTTGAATTTTTCAACACCCTTTTCCGCCCACTCACCAGTGATGCCATCAGCATCGATTATCGTACCGTCAATGATGCATCTCCTGTGGGAGTGCGAGAGGGCAGCGGCGCATTGAAAAGTGGTTATCTGGCGGGTGTCACATAACGCCTGGGCGCTGATGAGGGTGAGGGTATGGTTTTGTTGAAATGCCCTTCAGAGGGTTTGTTTACCCAAGGCGCCGTGTCTTTTGTATCAGCCGGTAGATTGAGCGTGCATTGTTGAAACGCATCACCTGATCCAATGCTATCCAGCCGATCTCATGGGATTCATCATTTCCGGGAACGGGCAGGCGGTCGTCAAGCTCCACTAAAAAGCGGATATCGAAGTGTTCATGACGGGGGTCGTGTTTGCTGGCGTGTACGGTATGTACATCGACATCAAATATATCTTCACTCACCAGTAGCACGTGCGCGATATCGACGCCCGACTCTTCCGCCGTCTCCTTTAATACAACTTGCACAATATCCGCATCACCATCGGCATGGCCACCGGGTTGTAGCCAGAGGTTAAGTTTACGGTGATGCAGCATCAGTACATGGGTGTGTGCCGGGTTGACTACCCAGGAGGAGCCCGTGACGTGTCCCATAGCAAGCGTGCGGTCAAAACAGTTGGGGTGCTGCGTAATAAAGTGGCGCGTGCGCTCAACCATCGCAGCCTCTTCCATATAGGCTGTTCTGTATTGTGCCAGTAACTCAATGAGCTGTTGTCGATGCATTATTTTTTAAACATATGATGGGTGACTAAAAGATACTATCTTTGCCTGCTGAATGACACGCTGAGTCACTGTTTTAACCATTGCGATCTTCTATCCCTGGCATTGGTGATCATCAATGCCGAGGTTTGCGGTTAAACTGACCTCCTGTTCAGGTGATTATCGGCCCGCATGCTGGCGATGGTCTGTTTTATAATGTGATTTGTATACTTTAATTGTTGTGAGTCCCCATGCTGTTAGTCATCTCTCCCGCCAAAACACTCGATTATGAGACCCCGGTTAAGATTACGGCGCACTCTGTGCCCGACTACCTCGACCACGCGCGGCTATTGGTTGAGCGGGCGCGCCGCTATTCTGAATTCGATTTGATGGAGGTGATGGATGTCAGTGTCAAGATTGCCGCGCTGAATCTGGAGCGGTTTCAGAGCTGGCGTACCCCCTTCACCACTGACAATGCACGGCAGGCGTTGCTGGCGTTTAAGGGAGATGTTTACGGCGGGCTGGCTGCCGATAGTTTGAGCAGTGCTGATTTTGAGTTTGCACAAGGCCACCTGCGTATCCTGTCGGGACTTTATGGCCTGTTGCGACCGCTTGACCTGATGCAGCCCTATCGCCTGGAGATGGGGCGCAGGATCGATAATGAGCGGGGTAAAAACCTTTATGAGTTTTGGGCGACGATTATTACCGAAGGGTTGAATCAACAGTTGCAGGTGCTTAATTCAGAGACGCTGATCAATCTTGCCTCCAACGAATATTTCAAAGCAGTCAAACCCAAACTGTTGCAGGCGCAGGTCATCACGCCCGAGTTTAAAGATTACAAAAATGGTAGTTACAAGATGATGGGTGTCTACGCCAAGCGCGCGCGTGGTTTGATGAGTCGTTATATCATTCAGCAACGTATCACAGAACCCGAGGCGATCAAGGCGTTTGCGCAAGAGGGCTATTCGTTTAACGCGCGGTTGACCACGGGCAGCCAGTGGGTTTTTAGCCGCAGGCAGTAAACGCTCTGTTATTTCCCCAGCAGTGAGCCAAGCGGTTTTAAATCGTCCACGTGGTCACATACCGCCTTAACAGCCATAAGAATGGGAATGCCTAGCAGTAGACCCCATACGCCCCACAACCAACCCCAGAACAGCACGCCGGCAAAAATCACCACTGGGTTCATCTGGCTTGCCCGGCTGGTGAGCCAGGGTGTCAGCAAAAAGCCTTCGAGGCTGGTAATGACTAGCGCTGTTGCAGAGACAAATAGGCCCATGGCTATCGTGCCAAACTGGAAAAAAGCGGTCAGCGCAACAACAATGGTAAAGATTGCTGCGCCGAGATAGGGGATGGTATTTAATATTGCGGCGGTAATCCCCCAGATTGCGGCATGTTCCAGACCAATCCAGAGAAATGCCAGCCATGTTGCTACGCCTACCAGGGCACTGGTGAAAAGTTGTACCAGTAGATAACGTTGAATCTGGTTGGTGATCTCATCTAAAACATGGAGGGTGATTTTTTTCTTGCTAAAGGTAGGGCCGCTGATTTTTACCAGCTTGCGCCGAAAGCTATCGCCGGAAACAATTAAAAAATAGGCCAGAAAAAGCACAATGGCGACCTGGCCGGCAAAACCAACCACCCCCATTGTTCCGGATAAAAGATAGTCTTGGATGACAACTTTTGGTTTTTCGATCTGTACCCGTGTCACCCCTCGTGGAACGACAGGAGTCGCGGTGGGTATATCACTCGCTGCCTTTTCCAGTTCGGTGGTGGCTTTTTGTACTTTCTGTATTGCGCTCTCAGATGTGCCACGCTCTTCGCGTAGCATGCGGCGAAACTTCTGTGCAGCCTGCGGCAGGTTTTCTATCGTTGCAACGGCATCATCGCTGAGTGAGTAAACGAGAGAGCCTGTGCCACCCACTATGCCGAATAACAACACTGCGGCACCAATGGCGCGGGGGATTTTCAATTTTTGCATTAAATTGACAGGGGGTGACAGCGCATAGCTGATCATCAAGCCAAACATCAGCGGGATAAAAAATGCACGAGCCCAGGAGAGCACAAAGATGACAGCAAGCACCGTAAGCAGTACAAGCGCAATGCTATGTACGTCAACCGGAATGCGGACAGTGGGTTCCTGACCGGCGCCGGAAACAGTCAGTCGCTGATGTGGTCCAGGTTTCTCTGTCTGCTTCCTGGCTTCCATGGAGGCCTGAGGAGCGGCAGGGCTGAGAGAGGGAATAGGGGTGATCTCCATGGCGCGTTGTCTCTGGTAAGGTCTTTGGCAGCGTAGTTTAGTGAAGATATATCAATGCCGAAACTGAGCCTTGAGACAGCCCATTATGCGCCTGTGTCGGACAGTATCTCATTAACGGTTTCTTAATTCAAAAGCTCATGTTTAATCTGTTGGCCCGGATAAGCAGCCTGTTTTTTCACTCATGGAAGTCGGAGTTAACGATCAGAAACTTTAGATAAAATGTCCAATACAAACTGCTCGCAGCATAGTTAAAAACAGAATCATATGTCTGGCCGTACAGTTATTTTTCCAAGCAGCTGCAGGCGGATTTCCTTGCAGGAAGTCACTCAGGTCATTGTCCTTGGTATCACTGCTTCTCAGTTTAATGCCGCGCTGGCAAGGGGTGTGTGGATCTGCAAATATACCTTTACCCCTCGCCGACTGTTTTGTGTGATTGCGCTGCAACTTCTCTTGCTCTCGAGAGTAAGCCCTTTATATATTCTGATTAATTATGCCTGAGCAATCTACGACTTGTTATTAGATTTAGGTACAACCAACTCAGTATCTCTACTTGATTGGTGTTCATCAATTGAGAGTACCTCTTAAATCTTTCCCAGCAGTAGCAGAATTATCAGAATCAACAGGATAAGACCAAGACCTCCACTCGGGTAATAACCCCACTGTCGGCTGTGAGGCCATGTAGGCAATACCCCTAGTAGCAGTAAAATCAAAATGACAATCAAAATTGTTCCTAACATATTCTTTCTCCGTGGAGTAGTAACTTGCCATTTGGTGGCTGGCTTGGTGATCAATTATTTTTAAGTCATCTTGACCACTGATTTTTATTACGTGTTTCACACCATGTATATAGAGGTGACGATGATGTAGGTAATATTTGTCAAGGTCTGTGCGGTATCTAACATACTATCCGGAATGAATGGTTTTTAGTCGATCACCAGAAAAAACAGATATCCACTAGATCTGAAAAAGATGGATATGAATCCACGGATTGTTAATGATTTCGATATTTTATGTTGCCAGGATTTTGTTCTTCTCAGCTGAAATAGATGCTATTTCACAGTGGAAAACTTGATTTTATAAAAAATATACTACACTAAGTGCGTTGGCGAACAGAGCGGTTTTAAAAAAAATAGGATCATCACTACGGACGACTGAGGGCACTCATGTGATATTTAATGAGATAAGTTGAATTCACAATTGAGTCGTTTGCAATATAAATAGTACATATTTTACGATCATGGCTTGTGCCACGGATATTTTAATTTACATGGAGAGTGCCGTTATTAAACAACTCAAATACATTTCCACTTTCATTTTTGTCATCATTCTGACTGCGATTGTAGGGTGTGCGTCTACGGCAAAACATGAAGGTACAGGTGAGTATATTGATGACACCATGATCACTACCAAGGTGAAGGCAGCCATTTTAAAAGAGCCATCACTGAAGTCGACTGAGATCAGTGTTGAAACCTTTAAAGGCGTGGTTCAGTTGAGTGGCTTCGTCCATGATAAATCTGACATTGACAAGGCGGAAGAGATTGCGCGCCAGGTAAAAGGTGTTGCCTCGGTAAAAAATGCCTTGGTTCCTAAATAGTTACACCAGGTAGAAATTTGAGAGCCTGCCTGTTTGGGGGGAGTGTACGGAAAATATGGAGAGAATCCTGTTTTTCTACCTTACCCCTAAACTGGACAGGATACTGAGTAACGGATTTACACAGTAATTTTTGAGGGTTAAATGCGATGGGTAAATATTTTATTGGATGGCTGCTAGGGGTTCCGGTATTTGTCTTGGTGATTATTTATTTCATCATGAACTAGCAATCTCTTTAATCACTGTAGAGAGTGTGGCGAAGTTGGTTGGGCGGTGACAACCGGTCAAACTAAAAAACAGTAAGGGGAATCTAGATGAAAGCCTTAAAGGTATCAAATGAACAGATCGGACTATCCGATATTCAAACTTTTCGTAAACGTGCGCGTCAGGATATAGAGGAAGGTGCTGTTACTTCGGGTTATGCGGCAGACCGTGAGACAGTCATTAAACTGTTGAACGAAGCTCTCGCAACTGAGATAGTCTGCGTGCTGCGCTATAAACGTCATTACTTCATGGCCAGCGGCATTCATGCTGGATCGGTGGCGGCCGAATTTCTTGAACATGCCAATCAGGAGATGGCTCATGCGGATCGTCTGGCTGAGCGCATCGTTCAACTTCGCGGTGAACCAAACTTTTCCCCCGACGGCCTCTCTGATCGCAGCCATGCAGAGTACGTTGAAGGAGAGTCGCTTAAGGAGATGATCAAGGAAGATCTGATTGCGGAGCGCATTGCCATTGAGAGTTATCGCGAGATGATTGCATATATAGCAGAAAAGGATACTACTACACGTCGCGTACTCGAAGAGATTCTCGCCAGTGAGGAAGAGCATGCCGATGATCTGGCATCGCTGCTTGAAGGATTGAAAGAGTAATCTCTTCAGCTTGCTATGAAGTCAATCCAGAGCTGTTTTTCTATTACCGTCCCATGTGCATGAAGAGCACGCACATGGGATAGTCCCGCTGTCTATAGTTTTTTTCTGTTTGAAAGTGCCGGATTATTATGGCCAGGTCCGAAAGTCTCAATATAGATGTAATCAGTGTCTGTATCTTGCCCACATTAATAACAACTTGCAAAGTCGCTATACCCCATGTGGGGGCTTGGCCATGATTCCAGTTACATCCCTTCCCACGCCGCGATAACCGATAAAGCGGCCAGACGTTTCGAACATCGGTTCTCCGCTCACATGAAAGTATTGAGATGTGCCGTTACTATTAATCCTGCTGCAGACAAAATCCAGGAACGGCCGCCGCGATACTATATTTTCTATCAACACTGCACGCTCAGCCTCATTCCAGCGTCCTTCCTGCCCCTCTTTTGTTTCGCCCAGTAAGCTATCAACCGGGATGCCAAGCATCTCCTGCACCGGGCCATAAATCTTGGTGAAATGTCCACTCTCGTCCTGCTCCCAGTACCAATCGGATGCCAATTCCGTTAAGCGGCGAAAACGCGCTTTGCTTTCGCGCAGTTCAGCGGTGCGCTCCAGTACAGTCTGTTCCAGCACTTGATTGTACTGTTCGAGCTGCTTGTACAGCAGACGTACCTCTAGCATGTTGTGAATGCGGGTTTTGATTTCGATTAGATCAAAAGGTTTGGAGATGAAATCTTTTGCCCCGGAGGCAAGTGCCCGCAGCTTGTGTTTCGGTTGGGCGGTGATCGCGAGGATCGGTATATAACCATCGGGTTCGATCTCTTTCAAACCATTCATTACCTGAAAGCCATCCATACCAGGCATCTGTAGGTCGAGCAGGATCAGGTCGTAGTGGTTGTCCCGGTGTAGTGCGCAGACGGCGTATGGATCCATCGTCGACGTAATGTGGCTATAGCCCACTTCGTACAGAATCTGTTCCAACAGCAGCACATTGGCTTTCTGGTCATCTACAATCAAAATATTGGCATTCAAGATTTTTTGTTCGTTTATCATGATGTTTTCCGGTTTTTTAATCTACGCAGGGATTCAGCGCTACTGCTCACTTTTGCCAACATCGGTTCAGTGTGCATGGTGATGCGATAATTGTTCTTGCCTGCGTGTTTTGCTTCATATAAGGCTGAATCGGCGTTCTTCATCAGCGTGTCTACCTTGCCGCCATGGGTGGGATAAATAGCGACACCGATGCTGACAGTCATCGTCATGCACCGGCCTTCAATGTTGTAAGGTTGTGATATAGCTTGTAACACTTTTAACGCCAGTTTTTCTACGCCATCGGCATGATTTAACTCCCAGAGTGCTATCACAAACTCATCGCCACCTATGCGCGCCACTGTGTCCTCCTGACGCACTGCTGCCACCAAGCGAGTAGCGACCATTTTCAGTAGCAGGTCACCCACATCGTGACCAAAGTTGTCGTTAACCTGTTTAAATCCATCCAGATCGAGAAACATCACTGCCATCGTGCCGCTATTTCTGCGTGCATGGGCGATAGACAGCAAAAGCCTATCCATTAAAAGTCGTCTGTTTGGCAGCCCGGTCAATTCATCATGGAGTGCCAGCTCCTGCAGCGCGCAGTTGTAATGTTCAAGTTGTTTGTAGAGCAGGCGCACCTCCAGCAGGTTGTGAATGCGCATCTTTAACTCCATTAACTCAAATGGTTTGGCAATAAAATCCTTTGCTCCGGAACTTAATGCCCGCAATTTGTGATCCGGCTGGGCCGTTATCGCGAGCACGGGAAGGTAGCCACCGGTTTCTATCTCTTTCAGTTGCTCCATTACTCGAAAGCCATCCATGCCGGGCATCTGGAGATCGAGCAGAATCAGATCATAACGGTTGGCTTGATGTAGCTCACAAACGGCACGCGGGTCCAGGGTTGAAGCAATACAGCGGTAGCCAAAGTCGCTGAGCATCTGTTCTAGCAGCTGCACATTGGCCGGTTGATCATCAACGATCAAAATGCAGGCGTTAAGAATATCGTTGAGATTAATCATTACAGCGGAGGTGGCATCACTGTGCCTGTCAGTTTTCTATCTGCAAATTCCAGCGCCTTATCCAGCGCGTCCATGAACTCCTTAACCTTGATCGGCTTCGTCAAATAGCGAAAAAATCCAGCCTCCAGCCCCTTTTCGATATCGCGGCGCATGGCGTTGGCACTGAGGGCAATGACCGGGATGTTTGCGGTGACTGGATCTTCACGCAGGATCTGCAACGCCTGGCTGCCGCTGATGCCCGGCAGATTGATATCCATCAGAATCACATCGGGAAGATGGGACCGCGTCAGCAGGATGCCGTGATTGCCGTCGCGCGCGCTCAGCATACATAAAGTGGTATGAGATTCGATGATTTGTTCGACCAGCATCAGATTGGCTGGATTGTCTTCGACATAGAGCAGGGTACGCTGCGCAGTTTTCTCCTCGGCCTGCGCAAGCTCCATGGGTTGGATATGGCTGCTGGCCGGTTGCGGCGCAACGCCGCTTTTGAGTTCGATCCAGAATTCGCTCCCGACACCGACGGTGCTCTCCACGCCGAGGGTGCCGCCCATCAGTTTGGCCAGCTGCTGGGTCACCACCAGGCCGATACCCGTCCCTTCCTCGGCGCCATTCTCCTGCCCGAGACGATTGAACGGCTGAAACAGCTGCGCCAGCTTCTCTGGCGCCAAACCGGCTCCATCATCCTTGACGCTGATGCGGAACAGGCCCGGGCCGCTCACACTGCATTTCACCTCGACGGTGCCATGCTCGCGGTTGTATTTGATCGCATTCGACAGCAGATTGATCAACACCTGCTTGATACGTGTGTGGTCGGCATGCACAAACCAGTCATCGTCGAACGGGATAAAATCAACCTTGATGCCACGCTGTTGCGCCTGCGATTCGATCATCGCCTGGCATTCGCGCATGACATCGCTCAGTGATACGGATTCGAGCGACAACGATAGTTTGCCGGATTCGATGACGGCGAGATCAAGCACCTGGTTAATCAGCTCCAGCAAATACCACCCAGCCTTGATGATCTGGTTCAGCCTGACAAACTGGGCGGGCGTCGGCAACGGCGAACCGGATTCAAGCAGCTGGGCAAAGCCCAGAATGGCATTGAGTGGGGTGCGCAGTTCATGGCTCATGCTCGAGAGGAAATCCGATTTGGCGAGGTTGGCCTTTTCTGCCACGACCCGCGCGCGCTTCAGTTCGACGTTATTGACCTGCAACACCAAGTCGAGGCGTTTGCGCTCGGTCACATCGCGTGCGGCGGCAAACACGCCCTGCAGCTGACCGTCGGCATTGTGGAAGGTGGCTGCGTTATACGAGACGACCGTTTGTGCGTTGTGTTTGTGACGTGC